>JANXRM010000023.1 GCA_025353015.1 Hyphomicrobiales bacterium | reverse complement strand
TGGTGCTTGGTGCTTGGTGCGTCGCGAGTGGTCGGCGATGCGGCGGGTATCGTCTTGCCACCCACGACCGACCACTCAAGACTTGCGAACGTCACTCCGGCTTCTGGCCGTTGGTCGAGACCAGGACTGGCCCCGAACCCTTCGGTCGCGGATTTTCAGTCAGCACGCCCAGCCGGCGCGCGACTTCGGTATAGGCCTCGAGCACGCCACCGAGATCGCGACGGAAGCGGTCCTTGTCGAGCTTGTCGCCCGAGACCACGTCCCACAAACGACAGCAGTCTGGGCTGATTTCGTCGGCAAGCACGATGCGCATCTGGTCGTTCTGCTCGTAGAGACGGCCGAATTCCACCTTGAAATCAACGAGCCGGATCCCGATGCCGAGGAAGAGCCCGACGAGGAAATCGTTGATCCTGAGCGCCAGGCTCATGACCTCGTCGATTTCCTGCGGCGTCGCCCAGCCGAAGGCGGTGATGTGTTCTTCCGAGACCATCGGATCGTTGAGCTTGTCACTCTTGTAGTAGAACTCGATGATCGAGCGCGGCAGTTGCGCGCCTTCATCGAGACCCAGCCGCGTCGAGAGCGAGCCAGCGGCGACGTTGCGTACGACGACTTCCAGCGGAATGATCTCGACTTCGCGGATCAGCTGCTCGCGCATGTTAAGCCGCTTGACGAAATGCGTGGGCACGCCGATTTCACCCAAGCGCATGAACACGTATTCCGAGATGCGATTGTTGAGCACGCCCTTGCCATCGATCAAGGCATGCTTCTTGTTGTTGAATGCCGTCGCATCGTCCTTGAAGTGCTGGATGAGCGTACCCGGCTCCGGGCCCTCGTAGAGCACCTTGGCCTTACCCTCGTATATGCGACGCCGCCTGTTCATCTCTTACGTCCTTATGCCGGAGGCTTTTTACGGTTACAGTGGCTGTTGAGCGGTAGCGGTCGATGAGTGAGATCAATCGGTGAGATCAATCAGTTCCTAACGAGACGGCATGTTGAAAATGCAGCATGTTCCCACCTCGAACATGGCGTGGCATGCAACCGGCCGGTCAGCCCTAGTCTTTACGGGACAGTAGCCGATGCTGGCCGCGGAAACAATCGTATCGCCAAGGAATCCACGCCTGCGGTTGCAACACGGCAAATCGTTGTGAACAGTGAGAAGCAGTTCGGTGCGGGTGGCCCGGCGTCAGAGCTCGACCGCGCTGATTGATTTCTGACACAAGCTCGCGCTATGCCTTGGGGATGAATGCCGGGTCAGCGGCCACACAACCCGGAACACGTGCAAAAGCGGATCCTTACACGTCTAGATGGAGATGACCATGACCACGTACGATAACCGCGAAAAAGCCTTCGAAAACAAGTTCATGCACGATCAGGACCTCAAGTTCAAAGCCGAGTCGCGCCGCAACAAGATGCTGGCCGAGTGGGCGGCGGCCAAGCTCGGGATAACAGGGCCGGCTGTTGAGGATTACGTCAAGGCCGTACGTAAGGCTGATCTGGAGGAAAAGGGCGACGATGACGTTTTCCGCAAGGTCGCCAAAGACTTGGCCGACAAGGGCGTCAAGATGGCCGACGCCGACCTGCGTAAACAGATGCACGAGTTCCTGGCCAAAGCCGTGGGCGATATCGAGGCCGGACGCTGACAGTCGTCGATGAGTGGGGGCGCGCGCGCAAGCGGGTCTTCAGGACAGCCCTTTCAGGAAAAGACCGAGGGTCAGCAGGCCCTCGGGCCAGGGGCCATGGCCTGACTGCTCGTCGAGATGCCCCGCATTGGCGATGATCGAGACATCGGCGCCCCAGGTGCGGCCGATCACTAGTGACCGCTCGACGGTACAATAAGGGTCCGTCGAACTGCCGATGAGCTTGGTTGGCACCGGAAAGGTCTGGTGCGGCAGCGGCGCAAAGCCGCCCTGCCGAGCCGGCCAGATATCGTGCCGCACCGGATCGAGATCGGGCACTGCCACCAGAAACGCGCCGGCGAGCCGCGTTCGGCCGAGGCGTGGAGCCGCGGCGGCGACGGCGATCGCACCGCAATCATAGGCCACGATCACAGCCGGCTTGGTACCATCGGCAACAGCAGCAACGATCCGCTCTGACCAGTCGGCGATCGAGGGCGTCTGCTGGCTCGCCGCCTTTACCAGGCGCGCGGCCTTCATATTGCGCAGCCAGCGGGATTGCCAATGATCCGGGCCGGAATTCTTCCAGCCGGGCACAATCAGGATATCGATCTCGGACAGGCGCATGGTCTACAATCTACCGGTAGGCCTTCCGGCTTACAATCCTGTGCGCGATACGAGGTGACGTCTATGAAGCTTTACTGCACACTGACTTCACCTTATGCGCGGGTGGCGCGGATGGTGGTGATCGAGAAAGGGCTCTCGGACCGCGTCGAGATCGTCAAGGCGCAAACGCGGACCGAGAGCAGTCCTTATTATAAGGTCAATCCGTCGGGGCGGGTGCCGTTCCTCGTGCGCGACGACGGCCAGACGATGGAGGACAGCCAGCTCATCTGCACCTATCTCGATGGGCTCGATGGCCGTCCACGCCTGATGTTGCCGTTTTCGCAGCAAGACTGGGCCTATGGCCGGCTCGAGACCTATGCGCGCAGCTTGGTCGATGGCGTCGCGGTCTATATCCGAGAGATGCGGCGGCCGGAGAATGAACGTTCGCCGACCATTCTTCGGCACGAAACGGAGCGCGCTGTCAGGCTTGCCGATTATTGGGAGCGCCAGATCGGCCACCCCTTGATGCAGGGACCGGTCAACATGGCGCAAATGCTGCTGATCGCCGGCCTCGATTTCGGCGCCGCCGGCAAAATCGCCGAGTTGGAAAAAGGCCGCCCTAAGCTCGTGATCTGGGCGCGGCGGTTGCGCGAGATGGCTTGCGTTAGGGCGACAGCGGCGCCATCTGGGTGATGCCATTGCCGTCCGCACGGTCGCGGGTTAAAGCCAATCAAAGCATTGCAGCCAGGGAATTTCCTATGATCGGACGTCTCAATCACGTCGCTATCGTCGTTCGCGACTTGACGGCCTCGACGGCGGTTTATGCGCAAACGCTCGGCGCCAAGGTATCGGCGCCGCAATCGCTGCCGGAGCATGGCGTTAAAGTCGTGTTCGTCGAACTGCCCAATACCAAGATCGAGCTGCTGGAGCCGTTGTCGCCGCAGTCGCCGGTCGCCAAGTTCCTGGAGCGCAATCCCGACGGTGGCATTCATCACGTCTGCTACGAGGTGGACGATATCCTTGCCGCTCGCGATCGCCTGAAATCTGAAGGCGCCCGCGTCCTCGGTGATGGCGAGCCGAAAATCGGGGCGCATGGCAAGCCCGTGTTGTTCCTGCACCCGAAGGATTTTCTCGGGACCCTGGTCGAACTCGAGCAGGCCTGAGCTTTCTCCCGTAACCAGGACATCAATATTCCATGGGCTTCACCTTCAGTCTCGCCCTCTATTTCATCATCTGGTGGACCGTGTTGTTCGCGGTGTTGCCGTTCGGTGTGCGCACGCAGGATGAGGACGGCGTGGTGGTTCCCGGTACGCCGGGAAGCGCGCCGACGCAGCCCCGCTTCCAGATGGTGCTCGCCATGACGACCCTCGTGGCATCAGTGGTGTTTGCAATCACCTATGCCGTGATCGTCTACCGGATCGTCGATCTCGACTGGATCACGCCCGGACTGCGCTGAAGCGGGCACGCGCGGTCTCTAGGCGCTATCTCGAGGCAAAGCCCCTGGGGGTTTGGCGCCAGGGGAATCGCGTTTGACTATTGTTGATTTCGCTTGAGATCCGGCGAATCGTGGATTCTTGAGAGGACTCCCAGGCTGCCAGGGAGGCCCCGATGCTGCAGGTTCTCGAGCACTTCTCGGTTTTGACGGACCCGCGCGCCGCCAACGCGCGTCACGACCTTAGCGAGATCATGTTCATCGCGATCGCGGCGACGCTCGCTGGGGCGAAGACGTGCGTGGAAATGGCCGAGTTCGGCGAGGCCAAGGAAACGCTGCTGCGCACGGTGCTGGAGTTGCCGCACGGCATCCCCTCGCACGACACGTTCTCGATCGTGTTCCGCACGCTCGATCCGGCCGCGTTCGCCGAGATCTTCGCGTCCTTCGCGACGGCGTTCGGCACGTCGATCCGTCAGGGTGATGTCGTCGCCGTCGACGGCAAGGCGATGAAGCGGGCCTACGAGAAAGGCCGCCAATCCGCGCCTCGCATGGTGGTCACGGCATGGGGCGCGCAAGCCCGGATGTCGCTCGCAGCCCGGCCTGTCGTGAACGGCGACGAGACCAACGCGGTGATCGAGATGTTGAGCAAGCTGAATATCAAAGGTGCGATCATCACCGGTGACGCGCTGCACTGCAATCGCGGCTTGGCGAAGACGATCATCGACGGCGGCGCCGACTATGTGCTGGCGCTCAAAGGCAATCAGGAGTCGCTGCTGTCGGACGCGCGCGCGAAAATCGGCGCCGCGAAAAAGCCGGCGACGGCCACGACCGAGGATGACGACCACGGCCGCATAGAGACCCGCCGCGCCGTGGTGGTCGCGGCCAGCGACCTCGGTCAGCATCACGAATTCCCCGGCTTGAAGGCCATCGGCCGGATCGAGTCGACACGCACCATCGACGGCAAAACCAAGACGTTCGTGCACCACTTCGCGCTGTCTCGCCGCTTCAAGCCGGCCGAATTGCTGCGCATCAAGCGTGAGCACTGGGGCATCGAGAACCGCCTGCATTGGCCACTCGACGTCGTGCTTGACGAGGACATGAGCCGTACACGCAAGGATAACGGCCCCGACAATCTCGCGCTGCTGCGCCGCCTCGCCCTCAACATCGCCCGCGCCGACAAGACCAAGGGTTCCCTCGCCGGAAAACTCAGAAAAGCCGCATGGAACGACGTCGCCCTCGTCGATATGCTGAGTCAAATGCGATAGCCCTG
>JANXRM010000018.1 GCA_025353015.1 Hyphomicrobiales bacterium | reverse complement strand
TGCGGCATGATCTGATGCGCGCCAAGCTGGCGGGTTATCTGGAGCCGGCCCGGGTGGTGTTCAACCGCTATCCCGTGGCCGATCGCAGCCTGCCGGCACGCTATGCCCGCACGATCGCGCGCTTCCTGCAAAACGGTCTGGAGGCTGCCCTGCCCGAAGCCGAGGCCTTGATCCGCGAGAACCCCACCAACCTCTTTTTCTATGAGCTCAAGGGGGAGTTTCTGGTCCGGACAGGCAAATCCCGCGAGGCGATCCCGTTGTTGCGACAGGCTTTGAAGCTGCATAACGGCGATGCACCGCTGATCGCAGTCCGGCTGGCGCAGGCGCTCAACAGCTCCGACGACCCAACGAGTGTGGACGAAGCGGTCCGGCTGTCGCGACAATCGCTGATTGTCGACCCCAATCCCCAGGCCTACCGGGAGCTTGCCAGCGCCCTGCACAAGAAGGGCCAGACCCCGCAGGCCGACCTCGCAATCGCGGAAGCGCATTTCCTGGAAGGCGACATCAAACAGGCGCAAATTTTTGCGAAGCGTTCACAAAGGGGGCTTAAAGATGGCTCGCCGGAGTCCCTGCGTGCTGGCGATATCGTGAATTACAAGATTTCGTCCGGTTCGCTATAAGAGCCTCAATTGCGTCCCGAAATCCGCGCTGAACCGGCGTGCGACATGCCTCGACTGACAACCGCCCGACTGACAACCGCTCGACTGACAACCGCCCTTCTGACAACCGCCCTTCTGACAACCTACAGAGGTCCCATGTCTCGTTTTCTCCAAGTGCTCGAAGGCGTTGCCGGTTTTCGGCGGACAACGTGCGCGGCGGTTGCAGTGCTGATCGCGGGCGGAGCCATGGTTGTCACTGTTGCGCCGGTCGCGACCGCTGCCGATCAGCCGGGCGCAGATAAGCAACGTGTTATCCGGTTGGCGCAGGTGACAGCACCGGCCGGCCAGCCGGCATCGGCGCCAAGCCCCTTCAACGCCGAGCAGAAGGCGGCTATCGGCGCCATCGTGAAGGAATATTTCCTCAATAACCCGGAAGCATTCCTTGAGATTCAGACGGCGCTCGAGGCGAAAATGGAGAAGATCCAGGCCGACAAGCTCAAGGTCGCCCTGAAGGACAATGCCAAGGATATTTTCCATCGCAGCAACGCGCCGGTAGCCGGGAACCCGAATGGCGACATTCCGGTCGTGGAGTTCTTTGACTACAACTGTGGTTATTGCAAAAAAGCCTATTTGGATGTCGCGAAGCTGGTCGAGAAAGACAGCAAGGTCCGCTTGGTTATGAAGGAGCTGCCGATCCTGTCGAAGGGCTCGGAAGAGGCATCGAAGGTCGCGCTGGCCGCCAAAATGCAGGGCAAGTACTGGGAGGCGCACCGGGCGCTGATCAACATGCGGGGCGAGGCCAACGAGCAGACGGCGTTGAAGGCAGTCGAAAAGCTTGGGCTTGATTTGGTCAAGCTGAAGAAAGACATGGAGTCAGCCGAAGTGAAGGGCGAAATCGCTTTCGTGCGGGAGCTGGCGCAGAAGATGGGTATCCAGGGGACGCCGCACTTCCTGATCGGCGACCGAGCGATCCCCGGCGCGCCGTCGAACCTGCTGGAGACCATGAGCGGGCACGTCGCGGACTTGCGCAAGACAGGCTGCCCCGTTTGCTGAAGCTCGGCTGAAGCGCCGCTGCAGTCAGGTCGATTGGCCCCGGGACCTCCGAACCAATGGGTCGGAGGGAAGAGCCCTGTAGGTCATTTCGACCCGGGAATAAGCGGGGACGGCTGCCGACAGCCCTTCCGCATTGCCAAAAATACTGTTAGACCGGCCCCAGGTTGTAGAGATCTGGGGACCATTTTTTATGGGCCTCGCGGTCCTCGTGGGGTGCAAGTATCGCGAGCGATGGCAATCGTGAATGGTCGTGTTGCGGGCATTGACATCAGTGCCGCGACATCGCAAGCGATTGGGATGGACATCGGCTTCCTGCCCATCAGCGTCTTTCAAAGCAAACAAATAGCCTGCGGACCAAAAAACAGCATGGCCAAAGACAAAGATAAAGAAAATGCCGAGCACGGGTTGATCCGGGATTTGGCTGAACTCTTGAATGAGACCGGCCTTTCCGAGATCGAAATCGAACGGAACGGCCTCAAGGTCCGGGTGGCGCGGCAGATCTCTGTGCAGGCTGCCGCCTTGGCACCAGCACCGCTGCCGAACGCGCAGCGGGCAGCGGGTGCGGCATCGCCACACGCACCAGCGGCACCGGTCGCGACCGGACCTGATTACTCCAGTCACCCGGGCTGCGTGAAATCACCGATGGTTGGCACCGCTTACCGCGCCCCCGAGCCTGGCGCTGCGATGTTCGTCGATATCGGAACGCGCGTGAGCCAGGGGCAAACCCTCCTCATCATCGAAGCCATGAAGACCATGAACCATATCCCCGCGCCAAAGTCGGGCACCGTGACGCAGGTGATGATCGAGAATGGCCAACCCGTCGAGTTCGGCGAGCCGCTGGTCGTCATTGAATGAAAGCGGCAGTCCGGCAATCAGCCGCAGGCAAGAATGACCGCACGACGCGCGGCGTTGCCGATGGCCCAGGGGGCGCTGCCGAAAAGCCCATGTTCGAAAAGGTCCTGATCGCCAATCGCGGTGAAATCGCCCTTCGGATTTTGCGGGCCTGCAAGGAGTTGGGGATCAAGACGGTCGCCGTTCATTCGACGGCCGACGCCGATGCGATGCACGTCAAGCTAGCTGATGAAAGCGTCTGCATTGGCCCGCCACCGGCTGCCGAGAGCTACCTCAATATTCCGCGGCTGCTGGCCGCCTGCGAAATCACGGGCGCCAACGCGATTCATCCGGGTTACGGCTTTCTGTCCGAGAACGCTCGCTTCGCTGAGATACTCGAGGAGCACGGCATAACGTTCATCGGCCCGACGTCCGAGCACATCCGGACCATGGGCGACAAGATCGCAGCCAAGGAGACCGCAAAGCGGCTGGGCATTCCGGTTGTGCCCGGCTCGGACGGCGCTGTGACGAGCGAGGCGCAGGCCCAGAAAGTGGCGAAAGCCATGGGTTTCCCGGTCCTGATCAAGGCGGCTGCCGGCGGTGGCGGCCGCGGCATGAAGGTGGCCCATACCGCCGACGATCTTGATATGGCCTTGAAGACGGCGCGCGCCGAGGCGAAGGCCGCTTTCGGCGACGACAGCGTCTACATGGAGAAATACCTCACCCATCCCAGGCACATCGAGATTCAGGTGTTTGGTGACGGCAAAGGCAATGCCGTGCATCTCGGCGAGCGCGA
>JANXRM010000006.1 GCA_025353015.1 Hyphomicrobiales bacterium | reverse complement strand
ATGATGGCCTAGGCTCGTCGTGGTGTTAGCGCACCGCGGCGGGCCGTTTACGGTATGGGTTGTTTACCCGAGTTATTTGTAATACGATAACCGTGACCAAGCAATGAATTGACGTCATTTTTCGTTATCTCTATAATTGTGTGATGTCAAAGACACCAAAATTGCTCCCCGCTCGCGGGCGCGGCCGGCCATCGAAACCAACGGACGAGCGTCTGGAACTTGTCCAGGCCCGCTTCCCGCTGCCGATGATTGAAGCCATTGACGCCTTGTGCGAAGCCCGCCTCGACAAGCCCGGCCGCTCGGCCATGATCCGCGAACTTGTCGCCTTCGGCCTCAAACACATGCGGCCGAAGCGCTGAGCAGCGCGACGCGCCGCGCAAACCGGAGCACGATCCATGCCCGACCCAACGATCGTCACATCGCCGCTGAGCGGCCCGCTCACCGAGAGCGGCATCGCCGTCGGTGTTGCTATCGGAGTGCCGCCGACATTGACGAACTCTGACCCGACGAGGCTGACCCGACTGGGACATCTACCCGGAAGAGCAAGCGGACAATTTGACGGCTGCTGTCTGATTGGCAGCGGACATCGCAGCCAATCCGCAAAGTAGCACGATCAAGAAAGGGTGAGAATATTGGCGTTAGCATCATACTGGACGCCCAATATTTCCCCATATCGGAGCGCATCAAACAAGTGCCCTAAGCCGTAACTGGCACCTGATCCCGTATTGCGTACATAACGAGAGACAGCATGCCGAGCGGGGCGATATACGAGAACGGGAGATGGGGACGCGTATGTCGGCATTGAACCAACGTCATGGAAAAGCGTGTTTGACGGCTGCAATTGCGCCTGCCAAATGACCGGCGAGGGATGAAGTTGGGGGCAGAGCATCGTGCCAGCGGAGACCACATCGCCACTGGACTGGGAGGAGCCGAACGCCATTCAGGTTCACGTCAGTCTCGATCGCATTGAGCCGCCGATCTGGCGCCGCCTCGTCGTGCCCCTTCGGACCACGCTCGCTGAGCTGCATCTTATTCTGCAGGCGGCGATGGGCTGGACTGACTCGCACCTGCACGAGTTCGAGATCGGTGGCCTACGATATGGCGACATCGACCTCCTCAATGCAGAACGCTCCGAAGATGATGCACTCGCCTTCGATGCCTTCGAGGTTCGCCTTCGCGATTTCAGCCGTGCGCCCGGCACCGCGTTCACCTACGTCTATGACTTCGGCGACAACTGGCGCCACACCGTCACGCTGGAGAAGCTGCTTGCCATTAAGCCAGCGCCCAAAGCGGCGACCTGCAACGACGGCGCGCGCTGTTGCCCGCCTGAGGATGTCGGCGGGCCTGACGGCTACTTCGAATTCCTTCGGGTGCTCCTGTCACCCGAATCCGACGAGATCGAGGAACAGCAGCATCTCAGGCGCTGGAGCGGCGGCAAGTTCGATCCCGAACGCTTCGATCTGGCCAAAACGGACAAGGCGGTGCGGGGTGCGCTGCGCAAGCGCAGACGGGTGTAAAAAGCCGTAACTGTGCCGGCCAGCCCTCGTTTCGTTTGTTTCGAGTTTCGTGTTGTGCTGCCGCCCAAGGAGACACGACCATGCCACGCGCACAGACCGACCCGACGATTCCGACCGACCAGGATGCCGTCCTCGCCCGTGAGGCGAGCCGCATCCTCGACGCCAGCGCCGGGGACAACGGGGCGTTGCATTTGCGGCTGGTCGAGACCGGCAACGCAACACCTGCCACGCTGGAGCTGCCCGCCGCCGCCGCGCGCCTGCTGAAGGAACTTCTGCGCGAGATGGCTGCCGGCCACGCCGTCACCCTGGTGCCGATCGAGACCGAGATCACCACGCAACAGGCTGCCGACTTGGTCAATGTCTCGCGGCCCTACGTCGTTGGGCTGGTCGAGCAGGGCCGCCTGCCGGCGCGCATGGTCGGCCCGCAGTGCCGCGTGATGCTCGCCGATGTGTTGGCCTTCAAGGTCGAGAGCAAAACGCGCGCGCTGCACTGAAAGAGACGGTCGCAATCGACCAGGAACTGGGCCTCGAATGAGCGATGCGCCTGCGGCGGCATTGCCGCAGGGCACATTGAATATCAGCCGAGGGATCCTCTACTACGTCCCGGCGCCGACATCAGCCGCCGACCTCGCCCTCATGCTCAAGATCGACAAACTGCATCTGGAACTTCCCTTCGCGGGATCGCGCATGTTGAGCGGTCTGCTGGTTTCCGAAGGGAGCACGCTCGGGCGGCGGCACGTGACCACTTTGATGCGGAAAATGGGCATTGAAGCAGTCTATCGCCGGCCACTCCACTTAGCGAAGCGGATCAGCTGTCCAAACAACCGGGGCCACCTCAAACCACATCAGCTTTTTGCAGCTCCGGAAATTACACCGGCATCGGCAGGAAGAACCCACCTCAGCCACTATGGAAGTATAGATGTGGATCAGATCCCAACTGTCGGTTGGTCGGCGCTTGCGATCCGCACAATTTCTCGCGCGATGTCTTCAGGTGACAGAACAAAATCGATGCATCCGCTCGCGATCGCACTTGCTGGCATGTCGGGCTGGACTGCTGTTTCAGGTTTCTGGGCGATGGTAATTCCGCCGACCTCCTTGATGCCGCACAACGCGTCGGCCCCATCTCCATCGTAGCCGGAGACAATGACGGCAATCAATTGTCCATCCCAGTGCTCAGTCAGTGACCGCAAGAAGATTGTGATCACGTCAGACCAACCCCGCGTCTTTGAGATCGGCTCGAGTCGGAACTGGCCAGCCTGCACGCGGAGATCTCGTTGCGGCGGGATGATGAACACGTGGTTGGGACGCAGTTCCAACCCTTCGGTGATCAACTGAACTGGCATCTGTGTTATGCCCGGCAGGATTTCGTGCAGTCGCGTGTCGACGGTTCGGAGATGATTGACGATGACGACGGCCACCCCCATGTCCGCTGGAAGATGCTTCAGCAAACGAATATAGGCATCGAGACCGCCGGCCGAACCGCCCAGACAGACGACGGGAAAGTCTTTTGAAGACTGCTTTGTGGTCATCGGTATCCACTCTGCTGCGGATGGTGCCAGTACCCAGTCCGTGACAACTCTGAGCTGCCCCTCAGTTCTGGCCTCGGAGCAACAAGGCGTTAAGTGTCTCGAGGAGCAGCTCTGGCCGGCAAGGCTTAGAGAGGAAAACCGCTCGGGGATATTCACCCCGGAGTTGATCCGAGGAATAACCGGACATTACGATGTATGGCAGGCCGCGCGCTGCCAGCGAGACTGCCAGAGGACTTGCATTCACACCCGCCAGATTTGCGTCGACGATCGCCGCATCGCAGGTGCCGCCTTCTATCAGCGCCAGCGCCTGGTCGAGTTTGCCCACCACGCCGGAGATCGCAAAACCAGCGTCGATCAGTACCTCCTCGAGGCCGAGCGCAATCAGGGGCTCGTCCTCGACAACGAGCATGCGGGTGGTTCGTTGTCGATCTGTTGGCACATCATGTGGACGGTTCATCCCGTTCCCTCTCTATCGTGCCAGCGACGGGTGCACTCAATTGCCATGACAGTCCGCTCTCGCGGTATTCCACTTCAACGGTGCCATCGACTGCTGATTCAGCCATGCGTCCTATGACCGTCTGGCCAAAACCTCGGCGAGTAGGGAGTTCGACCTTAGGACCGCCTTCCTCCAGCCAACGCATCGTGAATATCGGGGTAGGAACTTCGGCGACCTTCCATGAGATATGGACCCGGCCCACTTTGTTCGAGAGTGAGCCGTATTTGCTGGCGTTGGTGGCAAGCTCATGAAGCGCCATCCCTATGCCTTGCGCCGCTGCTGGTGTCAGACGTGCGGTTGGTCCCATGAGCAAGATGCGCTTGCCAATCAGGTCCTTGAAATGTGCAAGTTGCCCTTCGACGAGGCGCGAGACATCAACACCCCGCCAGTTGTTCTGGACCAGCAGATCCTGGCTGGTCGTGAGGCCTTCGATGCGATCCGTGAGACGCTTGACGAATGTTGCCGGGTCAGCGTGCTTTACTGTTTGCTGGGCGATCGCCTGCACGACGGCAAGCAAGTTTTTGGCGCGATGGTTGACCTCGGCCATGAGCAGCTTGCCGTGCTCCTCTGCGAGCTTCATTTCTGAGATATCGAGGTTGGTGGCGAAGGACCGGAGCGGCTTACCGTCGGGGCCGTTCTCGGTGGACCACACGGATTCGATCCAGCGTTCGACCTGATCGTCGCCTCGAACGCGGTAGACGATCTTGCCGGGAGCCTTGCCCTGCAGGAAATCCTGCAGCGCGGCTTCGACGCGCGGCCGATCGAGAGCTATGACATGGTCGAGCAAAAGCCGAGGGCCAGCGGCCGTGTCGACGGCTTCTTCGAGTGGCAAAGCATACCCCATGACGGCCGCAAAATTCTCAGCAGCGCGCAATCGACTGCGCGCAAAGTCGACTTCGACGTAGGTCAGTCCTGCTGCGTCCGCTGCATGGCGCAGGCGATCTTGGCTCTCACGAAGAGTTTGATCGGCTCGCGCGCGCTCTGTAACGTCCTCGATGGCCAACACGATCAGCGCCTCGTTGTCGGCAGCCGGCACAAGGCGCTGAGCATTGAGAACCATGGTCCGGAAGCCGATGTTCTCGAAAGAATGACGCACTTCGTAGTCGTCAATCTGGTGATTCTGAGGCAACAGCTCCTCGAGGAGCTTGCGCAACGCGGCGATGTTCCATTGACCGTTACCGAGATCATATATGAGGCGACCTTCGGTCGCCGTCAGGCTAACTTGAAAAGTCTCGTAAAACGCCGCGCTCGCTGTTTTCACGCGGAATTCGGCGTCCAGCACCAGGAGCGGGCTACGAATGTTGGCGACGATGCTCTCGGCGTAATTCCGCGCCACTCGCAGCGAGGTGTTCAGAAGGCTGAGCTCAAGGTTGCGGCTGTTGAGTTCGTCGTTGACCGTGGCGAGTTCTTCGTTGCTGGACTGAATTTCTTCCTTCGAGGTCTCGAGTTCCTCATTGACGCTCTGCATTTCCTCGTTGGCCGATTGCGACTCCTCATTGGCCGATTGCAACTCCTCATTCACGGCTTCGTGTTGCTCGATGACGGCCTGCAGATACTCACGCGTCGCGGCCAGTTCCTGCGTGAGCCGAATAATCTCGTCATTGGTGGTCGTTGCAATTTTGTCCGCAGTTGCGGGTGCCACGGGGCTGTCTTCTCGGGCACCCAGCGATCCGCGATCCGACTTGCCATGCTCATCAAAGAGCACCAGGAAACCGCTTTGTTTGACATCCCCAACCTTGATGGGGATCACTTCGACTGCCAGCTCCCGAAAGCCCTGATCACTTTGCACACGTAAGCGCTCCTCGCGCACCGGGCGCGCTTCTTCTCCCGCGCGCAGGATCGCGGCTCGCACACCGACGAGCAATCCTTCGCGTAGCATCTTCAAAAGGTGCAGGCTCGGCGCGCCCGCCGCCGGCGCGAGATAGGGGCCTGTGTCGCCGCGGAACTGGACAATCTCCATCGCGGCCGAGATGACCACGCCAGGTGGCACGTACTTGGCCAGCAGGATGCGCTCAGCCTCCTTTGGCAGATTGTGCCGTGGCACCTCCAAAGGCGCTCCCGGTGCAGCCCTCAAGAAAGGTTCGGTTCTGCCACCACCGAGCGCGGCGCGGAAGGTCAGACCGGGCACACTTCTACCTACCCGCCGCACGAAAATCTTATTGCGTACGTCTTCCACGTCGAACAACGCGCGCGATGCGCCCGCGGTCTCCGACCTGCCGAGCCAAAGGTGACCGCCCGGCTTCAACGAGTAATGCAACAAGGTCATGATTTGCTTTTGAAGCACCGGCTCCATGTAGATCAGCAGGTTGCGGCACGAGATCAGATCGACCCGAGAGAACGGCGGGTCAACCAGCACGTTGTGGCGCGAGAAAATGCAACGCTCGCGAATGTCCTTACATATACGATAGCCAGCCTCCTCCTTGGTAAAAAACCGCTGAAGGCGGGTCGGCGATACGTGTTGCTCAATGCTCGCCGGATAGACGCCGGTTCTCGCTTTTTCGACGCAAATACTGTTGAGATCGGTGGCGAACAGCTGCAACGGAACATCGCTGCCCGCAACCTCCGCGCACTCCGCATAGACCATTGCCAACGAATAGGCTTCCTCGCCTGTCGAGCATCCCAGCGTCCAGATTCGCACCGGCTCCTGGCGCGTGCGCCCCGCGAACAGTTTTGGGAAAACCGTCTGCGCCAGTGCCTCGCACGATTCCGGATCGCGGAAAAACGTCGTGACGCTGATGAGGATATCCCGGAACAATGCCTCGACCTCAGCCGGGTCGCGCCGCAGATAGTCCTCGTACTCCCTCATGGTTGTCATCTTGTGCAGCACCATGCGACGGGCAATTCGGCGCAGCAGCGTGTTCGTCTTGTAGTGGGTGAAATCAACGCCTAATGCGCGATGCACAATCTCAGCGATACGTACGTGCCCGGACGCATCCTCGACCAACGCCTCGGAGCGTGCCGGTGCCACGTAGGGATGGCGTGCGATGCGGGCGATCTCGTGCGCGATCTGGTCCGGTGGCAGCACGAAGTCCACACAACCCGAGGCCACAGCACTACGCGGCATACTATCGTGTTGGGCGCTGTCGTTCTGAGCGAACGTGATGCCGCCTGCGGCCTTGATTGCCTCGAGCCCAAGCGTTCCGTCGCTCATTGCGCCTGAAAGCACAACCCCGATTGCCTTGTGCCCGCATTCCTCGGCCAGCGAGCAAAAGAACTGATCGATCCCGCGCCGACGTGCGTAACGGTCCTGCTCCAGCAGCACCAACTTGCCCCCGGCGATGATCATGTCGCGGCCCGGCGGGATGACATAGACATGATCCGGCTCGACCTCCGGCTCATCGCATACCTCGCAGACCGGCATCAGCGTCGATCGTGACAGAATCTCGGAAAGGTTACTGGTAACATCGGGCGCGAGATGTTGGATAATGACGAAGCTGGCACCCGTATCGGCCGGCAGCGCCTGCAACAGCTGCGTTACCGCTACCAAGCCGCCAGCCGACGCCCCGACGCCAACGACAGGAAACGCCATGTTGGCCTTAGCAGACACATCCTCACCCAGCAGCCCTACCATGACGCTTGACGACGTTTGGGCATCGTCCAATGCCGACGATCCGGGGGGGGGGGTCGGCAGAGTGCCGGACGCGTCGGGAAGATCGGGATCGCGGTTGGTCATGCAAACTGTCCGTACTCACCACTAAATTGACGGCGGGCCGAAGCCCTGGTGCGCCGCCAATTTCAGGGGCGGTCACGACTTGGATTGGGAGACCAATAGCACGAAATCGGGGCCTCGGGCTTGGATTTGGCTAAGCCGCTTTGGGCGTGCCGTTGGCGCCAGCTGACGTGAAAGGCGTCTCAAGGGGAAGATGACCTCCCAGGGTGCGGACCTGGGCGGTTCGCCTGGCAGATGTGAGTCCGACGCCCTGTGTCCCCAACCTCGCGCCACAAACTCTCATGTCAATCTACGGGGGGTGTTCGATGATGGATGCCTCGCACCCTCTATTCTCGCCCTGGCTCGAGTCGACATCGCGGATTTCGATCCGTGACCTCCTATCAAGGAGCCGACGATCCGCAAGCATCCGTTGGTCTCGCCGACCATGTCTCTTTTTGGCCCAGTCTCACAATGTTCCTACCCGCTTCCTTCGTCCGCAGCTGAGACTATCGCCTATCCTCTCGACACGTCCCCAACACCTGCCTGCACCTGCCTACGCTCCGTACTGGTGCATCAGTACGGGGCTGATTTCGTGGTGCTGTTCGGGGGCATTCTGCTTACCCGCCTCCAGCAGGACCGCGCGAGCTTCGTACACCTCTGCCACTATCCACGCCGACAACTGAGCAACCCCGCCGCAACCGCCTTGCAACTCCCGGCAACCTTGCGCAACCCTACGCAACCCTCGACCGCCCGGAGCGCTGCGGCGCCGGGCGGCCCTTCAGTTGCCGGCAACTTTCAGGCAACCGGGCGGTTTGCGGCAACCGACATGCAATGCCCCGCACGTTGCCGCCGGACGAGGCCGCGGGCCTCGAAGTCGCGCATCCACTTCGAGACGGTGCCCTTGTGGACGTTCCAGCGTTCCGCGAGGTCGTCCTGTGAGGGGACCACGCCGCGCAATCCGAAAACCTCCGCCTCGGCCTGCGCCTTGGTCGTGCTGGCAACCTCGACAGTTGCCCGCGTGTCCGGCGGCAACTTTGGCGCCGTAAGGTCAGCGCCGCCGCTGCCCGGCCGGAACCCGTAGAACGCAAATGCCAGCGCCGCTGCTTCCAGGAAAATCCCGAACAGCGTCGGCTTCACCAGCCGCACGTCGTCCTCGATCTTCTCGATTCTGCTCGTCACGTTCGGCAGCAGCGCCACGAACGCGGCGATCCGCCGGTCACCCGCGTCCGGTGTCTGCGGCGCCGGCAATCTCGCGATTCGGCGCTCGTAGCCCTCGATGGCCGCCGCCCACGTCTGCACCGTGTAGGTGATGCCGTCACAGCGCTTGCCCTTGCCGCTGGCGCATTCGCGCGCCTGATCGCCGCGATACTTAGTGAGATTGTCGCGCGCCTCGGCCAGCCGGTGATTGAGGTCGGCGCGCTGGCGCTCGGTCTCGGCAACGCGTGTTCTCACCTCGTCGGCGCCCTCCGACTGCCGGGCGATGGTGCTCGACAGCGTGTAGGCGCTGCCGACAATCGCCGCCAGCAACAGCAGTGCCGTGGCCGTCCGCTCGCGCGAGCCCCAGGCCTGATGCGCGACTATAGGCGCCGCGATCACGGCCGCCCAGATGAACGGGATGCTGGCGATCTCGACCCAGTTCGGCGTCGGCTGGTGCAGACCATGATTGACGAGGTAGGCGCTG
>JANXRM010000520.1 GCA_025353015.1 Hyphomicrobiales bacterium | reverse complement strand
CCTTCGCGATGCCGAGCTCCTGGCGGCCACGCGGGTCGGTAAAGGCCAGGCTCGTGGCCTTCTCGACCCGGGCCGCCGCGACGGAAACTTCCTGCTCGGCGATTTCTGCTTTGTTCCGCTGGACGGTATTGATCAGCTGGACAAGGGGCGTACCAACCGTTACCAGACTGTTCGGTTTCACGAGCACCTTGTGGACTATGCCTTCGATAGGCATGGCAACCACATCGGCATTGCGCGGCGCAATCTCAACCGGCGCCAGGACGGAGATCGGAACCGGAAGCAGGCTGAGAGCAACCACGCCCACTGTGCCGAGGAGCCAATATTTCCAGCTCGACGCGGTGACGCGCGGCAGTCCGTGCCGCAAACTCAGCAGCGTTCTTGCGTGCCCAAACGTCTCCGCAAGGCGCATGACAATCTGTTGATCAGCAGCCAGCCATGGCGTGTCACGCATCAAGAGAACGATCGCTCGCGGTTTGTCATCGGGCGACCAAAGCGGCTGGCACAAGGCCGAGCGAAACGGATATTCGTTCGTTAACGGGTCATTCGGTGCCGCATAGCCGGGCAGTTCGAACTCGATCGGTCCCGCAGGTCTGGCTTCACGCCGCACGCACGTCATCATTTCCTCGAGCCATTGAACCATTGGTGACGCGCGGTCCAGCACCGAGATCCCAGAACCGGCGACGAGAGTGGCGCGACCGCGGTCAAGCTCGAAGACAAACACCTGCCGGGCACGGAGCAGGATACGGCCCTCATTGGCCAGCACAGCATCGAGTTCGCGCTTGGTCTCCGCCCGTCGCGCATCGGCTTCGATCTTGAGCAAGTGGCCAAAAGCCGAGGATGACCCGCTCGCGTCCGCGGTGCCTGCGCGCATCGCTTCCCCTGTTGGACCACGGGCGGCCGGCTGTGGAGTCCGTCTTGCCGATTGCATCACTTGCCCCTTGCAGGAAATAGTGCAGTTCCGCTCATCCCAGACGTCATAAATGGGGGAGCCGAAGTCACGGTCGCGTAGATCCTGGCCGTTTTGCTCACCGGATCAACGACAGCACCGATTGCCGAAACTGCGGCCCTCACTTCGACGCCCGGCAATTCGTCGACCTGGAAAAGCAGTGGCTGATTGATGGTGATCGACGCCAGCAACGACGAGGGAATAATCATCTCGATTTCGTTGTTCGAGTCCTCGACGATCGTGAGGTAGGGCCTCTGCGGAACGGTGTACTCAAGGACACGCAACGGCGCTTCCGCCACGCGTCCAACGAATGGCGCTGTCACTTTGCAGTCATGGACGCGCGCCTTGAGTGCGTTCATCTCGCCATTGGCTTTCTCCAAGCGTGCACGCGCGATCTCGATGTCGTTCTTTCCGACCGCTCCGAATTTGTCGAGCGTCAGGCTACTGGCCACATTCATCTCGGCTTCTCGGACGACGCCCGATGTCGCTTGTAACTCGCCAGCTTGTCGACGACAGTCGAACTCCGCGATTACGTCGCCTTTTTCAAAGCGTTGCCCCTCACGAAATGGCAGGCGCATGATCCTCATCGGTACGTCGGTTGAGAATGCCGCTTGATTGATCGCTTTGACGACACCGCGGATTGGCGTCTCCACGCCTTCAGCCTGTGTCGTCCCGGGGGCAAAGGTTGCGAGTCCGAGTATCATAGCAACGGCCGCGACCCGACGAACTTGGTTCGTCAGGGCGCGGCCGCACGCATGTACCGATTGCTCATCGCGTGGCATTGGTCGTTCAGTCATTGGTCGATGTCCTGATGAGTTTCGGTCGCCAAGCTGCGGCATTGCCGGCGACATCCAGCGGCGGGAGCGCCACCGAATAATCCGGCGGATCGATACCGACGGCCGCTTGCAGCGCCGCGTAGGCGCTCTGCAGGTTCGCTTCAGCGAGCAGTGCGCGGATGCGGCCGACCGCATCGTTCAACTCTTCGCGCAGCAGCGTCTGTTCGCTGATCTTGTCGGCCTTGAACTCTGCCCGCATGTAACCGAGCAATTCATGCTGGGTGTCGGAATAGGCGCGGGCTGTCTTCTTCTCGCGATCGATCACAGAAATGCGGGAGAGGCTGACATGAATCTGGGTCATGATCGCCATGGTCAGTGCGAGATCGCGCTGCGCGAGGGCAGCATCCTGTGCCTCGATGACGTTCCGCCGCGCCGGATATTGAAACAGCCGTATGACGTTCCAACTGGCTTTGGCGCCCCAGCTCACCCAGTGTTCGTGCAACAGGTAGCTGTTGCTGTCGGCGTTGGTGCCTGCATAGAGTTGGATCCCGGGTAACATTTCAAGCAAGGCTGCATCCAGTTCCTGTCCGTTGATGCGGCGCCGATAGGAGATTTCGCGCAATTCGGGGCGTTTCTCCATCGCGATTGCGATGAGCGCGTCGGCTTTGGTCGAAGCAAAACCGGGCGCTGAGCCTGCCTTGGGCGGCGCAAGTTTGAACTTTGCATCTGGCCGTTCGTTGATCAATGCGGCGAGCTGATGCTTAGCCGAAGCCAAATCGCGCTGCAGATCAAGCAGGATTCGCCGAATTTCGATCAGCTCCCGCCGATACGTGATCGCCGTAATCGGAGAAGTGGTGAGATCGTCAGCCTGCTTGCGATTCGAGGACAAAGCCGCGCTGACCCGCACTTCGAGAGCATGCAGCCTGTCCCGCATGGTTTCGGCCGTGTAGGCGCGCCAATAGGCCGTGCGCAGCTCCTCGATGAGCTTGTGCATAACACGCCGGCGGTTCTCCTGGGCGATCAGTACCTTGTCGGCACTCTGTTGGGCTCGCACATAAGACAAGCCAAAATCTAGAATATTCCAGCTAAAAGCCATGTCGGCGGTGCGCACGCGCTGATCTTGGGACGTGGAGTAACCGAAATTCTGTGTGTTGTTGACGAGGTTATAGCTCGACGACCCAAGCGGGCTGTCCCGGTTCGTCTGAGCGGCGTTGGCGACAAGGTTCGGGAGCATTGCCGCGTTCGCGGCGCCGAGCTCGGCCGAACGCAAAGCGGTCTCATACATTTCAACACGCTGATCGAGATTGTAGTTCACGGCGCGCGCGATTGCGTCATGCAGCGTCAGCGTTCCGTTGACCGGTGTCCTGACCTCGGCAATGCGCTCGAGGCGTTGGGCAGCCTGCTCCTTGAACTCCTCGTCAGGGATCGCGATCGGCGTGAGCGAGCATCCAGCCATGGGCACGGCTGCGAACAATGCAAGCGTCAACGCCAGACGTGAAGTCGTTGGCATACTAAATCTCCGATTGTGAGGTGAGTGAGCCGCCACGCGATACGCAAACGCAAACAAGCGCCGGCCAAACGGTTCCGGGTACGCAGTACACAAGCAAACACCCGCTATACGGGTATTTCGTGTGGACATCCTGTTCAAATCCTAAAGTTGTATGAATGACTTTTCATATATTTAAGGTTGTATTTCAGCAACATCTACAAGCGCCGAACGGCGTCACTCCGATGTGTTGGATATCGGCTTTAACCTGTTATATTTAAGAGATTTTTGTGGAAAACACCGGAGACATTTCGATTGTGTCCCGAGACATAGTTAGCGTTAAATTCATAAATCAATGCCACAACTTATAGATGCAAATTGATCTGACGTGCAATCAGGGATTCACAACCGCCTGCAACTTAGAATAGAAAGATTGTTGTACCATGTCGACCTCCTCGCTGCCGACCGCCCAACTGCTAAAGCTTCTCCAAGATCTCGGTGCCCTGACGCCCGAAAAGCCGATTCGGATGCTGTTGGAGCCGCGGATCGTGTTCGACGGCGCTGGCGTCGCATTGGCGGCCGACATGGTGGCCCATGCGGCCGAACCGGCCCATGCCCCAGCGGCCGATAGTGCCGCCCAGACTGGCGATCACGCCGCGCTCGTTGAGGCATTGCAGTCGACAGCCCCCGCTGCAGCCAAACCGAACATCGTGTTTATAGATTCCGCCGTTCGCGATCCGCAGGTCATCGCCGGTGCCGCGCAAGCTGGCTCTGAGATCGTAATGATCGATCACAACAGCGACGGCCTGCATCAGATCGCGCAATACCTCGCCGGCCGCAGCGGCATCGGTGCAATCCATATCGTGTCGCACGGCGATACGGGCACGTTGGAACTCGGCAGCACGGCTGTGACGCAGTCAACGCTCGCCACCCACGCCGGCGATCTCGCGGTTATCAAGGCGGCCCTTGCTCAGGACGCCGACATCCTGCTCTATGGTTGCGACGTGGCGGCCAACAGCGCGGGGCAGGCGTTCATCGCTACGCTTGCCGCCGATACGGGCGCGGACATCGCCGCGTCGACCAACACCACGGGCGCGGCCAAGTTCGGTGGCGACTGGGTGCTTGAATCACATACTGGATTAATTGAGGCCCGTACGATCGATGCGCACGACTGGGACGGTTTGCTCGCTCCGTTGATCATTTCGACGACCGCAGCGCCGACAGTAACTGGCGCCACGGGAACCGACCCGATCACCGGCTTGGCCGCTGGTGGCGTAGGTTACACGGCGGTATGGACCAGTGCGGGCAGCATCGCAGGATCGCCTATCGACATTCGCGCTACAGTGACCTCGCTCAGCGCTAGTACAGTGAGCTTCCTGACCCAGGGCGACGATCCCTCAATCGTTCTCAACGGCGGGGCAATTGCGACGATCAAATGGGAAATCTTTGCATCAGGTACATCACAAACGGTGTTGGCTGTCGGAAGCCCGCATTTCCAGATTGCCGATATCGACGGCATCGGCGGGCTGGCCAACAGCCGCGAAACGGTACGTCCGCAACTCAATGGCTTGACGGCTTTCACGCTCGACAATCCGACCAATCTTGTTGCGAGCACCTCGCTGACCGGCGTCCAAGTGTCCGGTACGCAGAACCAAAATGGCGAGGCGACATCCCTCGTCGCCTTCGACTGGTCGAATGTTTCATCTTGGTCTGTCGAATACACACTCAATCCTGCATCGGGCTTCGCCAATGCAGTGTTCCGCCACGACGGCGACGGCGACTTCACGTTCGTCGCCCCGAACACTGCCACACTGCTGACCATTGATCTCGACGGCAACAATTCGACTGCCACAGGCACGGCCTACCAGGCGATCTTTACCGAGAACGGCGCAGGCATCGCCGTTGTCGACGCCGATGTTACCATTTCACAGCATGTCGTTCTCGGCACCAACCTTGGTCAGGCGCATGTCGTACTGACCAATGCGCAAACGGGTGACGTGCTGACCGTCGGCACGCTGCCGTCCGGAATTGCGGCGACCGTCGATACCAGCGTCTCAGGCCAGATCACCATCACCCTGTCGGGTACGGACACGATCGCCAACTATCAGACGGCGCTTGCCGCCATCCGCTTCTCCAACACGTCCGATGCGCCGAGCACGGCCGACCGCAACATTATCATCGATGTGAGGAATACGAACTTCTCAACGACGAGCGCAGCCGCAATTTCGACCATCCATGTCACGGCTGTCAATGACGCGCCGGTCGCTACCGCCACCACGGCCATCGGTCTCGAAGACGCGGCCAGCATCGGGCTGGCGCTCGCCGGTACCGATGTCGACGGCACCGTCGCCAAAGTTACCGTGACCACGCTGCCGACCGCCGCGCAGGGCGTGCTCTACCTCGCCGATGGCACCACGCCGGTCGTCGCTGGCACCGCCATCACGGCGGCGCAGGCGGCAGGCCTGAAGTTCATCCCCACGGCAAACTTCAACGGCACCGTCACCATCCCGTTCACGGTCATCGACAACAACGGCCTGGCATCGGCCTCGGCCAATGCCGTCATTTCAGTCATGTCGGTGAACGATGCGCCATCGGGTACCGATGGGTCGGCCGCGATCAACGACAACGCGACCAAGACGTTCTCGGCCGCAGACTTCGGATTCGCTGATCCGAACGACACGCCGGCGAATGGCCTCGCCAGCGTGATCATCACGACGCTGCCCACGTCGGGCACACTGAAGCTGTCGGGTGTCGCAGTCTCGGCCGGCGACGAAATCCTGGCTGAATCGCTGGGCAACCTTGTCTACGTGCCGGCACCCGGCGGCGGTTCGGAGAGCTTCACGTTCAAGGTCCGCGACAACGGCGGTACCACCAACGGCGGCGCGAACCTCGATCTCTCCGCCAACACATACACGATCAACGTCAGTGATGTGACGCCGCCGGTCGCACCGGTTGCAACCACCACTGCGAACCCCAACGGCACGCTGACGACATCCGGCGCTGGCGAACCGGGCTCCACGGTCACCGTTACGTTCCCAGACGGCTCGACGGGCACGGCCATCGTCGCTGCCAGCGGTAACTTCTCGGTCACCTCGGCCACACCGCAGACCTCGGGCAACGTCTTCACCTCGCAGAAGGATGTAGCCAACAACATCTCGCCAGCCGTCACCGACGTCTACACGGACACGACAGCGCCGCTCGCACCGGTCGCCACATCAGTGGCGAACCCGAATGGCACGCTGACGACATCGGGCACCGGCGAACCCGGCTCCACCGTCACCGTCACGTTCCCCGACGGCTCGACGGGCACGCAACTTGTCCCCGCCAGCGGTAATTTCTCGGTCACCTCGGCCACGCCGCAGACCTCGGGCAATGTGGTCACAACGCAGAAGGACGCCGCGGGCTTGGTCTCGCCGGCTGATACCGACGTCTATGCCGACGCGACAGCGCCGCTCGCTCCGGTCGCCACATCAGTGGCGAATCCGAACGGCACGCTGACCACATCGGGCACCGGCGAATCCGGCTCCACCGTCACCGTCACGTTCCCCAACGGCTCGACGGGCACCACGCTGGTTCAGCCCGACGGCACGTTCTCGATCACTTCGGCCATGCCGCAAACCTCGGGCAACGTCGTCACGACGCAGAAGGACCCGGCTGGCAACGTCTCGCCGGCTGATAGCGATCCATACGTCGACACCAACCCGCCGCTTGCTCCGGTGGTCGCCGCGGTTCAAAACCCCAACAGCACGCTCACGACCACGGGCAGCGGCGAACCCGGCGCGACCATCACCGTGACCTATCCCGACGGCACCACCGGCACCACGCTGGTTATGCCTGACGGCACGTTCACGCTGACCTCGCCGTCGCCGCAGGCGTCCGGTTCGATAACGGCAACTCAGCAGGATTTAGCTGGCAACATTTCGCCTGTCGTTACGTTGACCTTCGTTGATCGGAGCCAGACCGCCAATCTGTTCAATGCTCCAGAAAATGTTCTCGCATCGAGCATGATCAAAGCGAACATCCAAAGCACGAGTGGCGACGAAAATCGTTACCCAATGGCAATCAGCGGCGCGATCCTCAGCGAATCAAAACGAATCACGACACTCTGGCAAGAGGATGAAAACCGCCGTCTCACAAGTGGCCTCGCCTACAGCGACGGCACAATGGCGAGTGCGTCGCTGCGGTACTCAACAAATGATAGTGCCTTGCAAAACGGCACCGACGTCATCATCAGAACCGAGGCCTTCTTGAACCACGGACTGCTGACGTTCGTCTTGGAGCAGCAAAACACGTCTGGCACCACTCATGTCGTCGACTATAGTGTTACCCAGGCTGACGGACGGGCTTTGCCTCAGTGGCTCGAGCGTCCGTCGAACGACATGTTGCAGGGCCGTTGGTCGCCGAACATGGAGGCACTCGACCTCAGGGTTCGTGCGACCCTGTCCGATGGCCGCGTCATCAACCAGGACATGCGCATCAACTTCAAGACAGGTGAGGTCAAGACTCTCGCCCAAAAGCGGGCCGACCATGTGCCCATGTTCAACGAGCAGGTCCGCAAGTTCGCCTACTTCGACGACACATCAGCAAATATCCTGTCTGACGCACTGGCCGAAGCCGGCTACTCGCCGAACTGATCAATGATGAACTGATCGCCAATGTACGAGGGCCGGTTCTGCCGGCCCTCGACAAACGCCAGCAAAGTCGTCGGCTGGCGCCGGAACAATGCGCTAGGCGCTCGAACCGCGCGACCCACAATCGATGTTCGCGGCATCCGACACCGCATAGGCCCTGCAGAAATGCGACGCCATTTGCGTCGACGTACGAGCACGCGTGCCTCGCCACTATGAACTCAAACCGCCAAACCTCGGTTTAACCTGCGGGTTGCCGAGCCGCAGGGGCTGGCTCTTTTCGAATGCTGCGATCTGCTCGAACGCCTCTTGAAAGTACAGTTCGAAGTTCGTCCACTCCGCCCAGCCAAGATGCGGCAGGCAGAGCACATTCGGCATCTTCAGGTACGGATGATCCCCGTCGACGACGGGCTCCTTTTCATAGACGTCGACCGCAGCATAGCCCGGGCGCCCCTGACGCAACGCCTCGAGCAGCGCATTCGGCGCAATGAGCTCAGCACGGCTGGTGTTGACGATCAGCGCTGTCGGTTTCATGCGCGCGAGGTCCTCCGGGCCGACAATACCGCGCGTGTTATCGCTGAGGCGGACGTGCAGCGACAGCACGTCGCTGCGCTCGAACAGCTCGGCCTTGCTTTTGGTGAACGCATAGCCGGCGGTCACAGCCTTGGCTTGCGACGCGTCGCGACCATGCACCAGAATCTCCAGGCCAAGGCCCTTGGCCCCCTCAGCGACCAGCGCTCCAATGGCGCCAAGCCCCATGATGCCAAGCGTGGAGCCCCGCAGCCGGTGCGAAAGGGTGGACGGCCAATCGCCGTGTCGCATGCGCTCGGCCTCGAGGGCCACGTTACGGCGCGAGGCCATGATCATGGCCAATGTCAGCTCGGCCGGCGCGACCGGCGAATTGCTCTTGCCGACCGACACCGGGATGCCGAGCGCTGTCGCGGCATTGAAATCAAGCTTGTGCGAGTTGCGCCCGACGAGTGCGATCAGCTTCAGCTTCGGCAGGCGACCGAGCAGCTCGAGCGAGAACTCGACACGCTCGCGGATCGATACGACCACATCGGCATCGCCAAGACGCGCGACGAGCTGGTCCAGGTCGCGGGCCGGTTCCCGATAACGGACGATGTCATGGTGGCGGACCAGCGAATAACAATCGAGCTTGTCCACCATGTCCTGGTAGTCGTCAGGTATCACGATCTTCATTGGGTCAGTCGTCTCCCGTCCTGGCGAGGTATCGACCGGCACTAAAGCATGACGAAATGGTGCGGACAATTGACGACCGGAGCGGTGCCGGCCGGGGTGGTACCCGACATGCCGCGCCGCGCATCATCCATAGCAAGCGCTGCCCGCGCCGGATGCCCAGTAGGCATCCATAGGCGCGGGCAAAGAGCCGGCGGAGAGTATCGTCCGGCCCCCTATCAAGATTGACTTGCACACGGGGTCGAGCGTCGCGCCCGGCCTACCTAGCGGCGATCGCCCCTCTGTCGGCCAGACCTACGGCAGCCTGGACGAACGCGTGTTGGCGAAAGTGAGCGCGAATATGCACGAAACGCCCGCGGCATATACAATGGCGCCCCTAACTCCTTTTGACCCCGAACATCTTACTATCTGCCGACTTGACGAACAGGTTAGCAAGCGCGTCGTCGATGTTATCATTGGTGAACTTCGGCGGCACATTCTCAAATTTGCACGAGGCGAGAACCTGCTCGATGATGAATTTCGGCTGGAAGTAGGCTAACGGCGCATTGTTGGCCCTGAGCCCCTGGACCACCCGACCGAAGATTTCCGCCGTCAGTTCCAGGCCATTCTTCGTTGCCATATTCGTGAACACCTTGCGGAAAAGGTCCTCCGGCGGCTCTACCGTCTCGAGTTTGTAGCTGATCCGACGCTGGAATGCCGGGTCCATCAGATCGTTGGGATGCAAGTTGGTCGAAAAGATCACGATCTCGTCGAACGGGATCATCGCCGTTTTGCCGGTATGCAAGGTCAGATAGTCGACACGGCTGTTCAACGGAACAATCCACCGATTGAGGATGTCCTCGGGTTTGGCGCGCTGACGGCCGAAGTCGTCAATGAGGAACGTACCATTCAGCGCCTTGATATGCAGCGGCGCCTCATAGAACTTTGCGATCGGATTGTATTTGAGATCGAGCATCTCGATCGTCAACTCTCCGCCCGTGACCACCATTGGCCGGTGACATGCGACCCAGCGCGGGTCGACGTGGCTGCGGCGCAGGCTCGAAAGCCCCGCGTTGACGGGGGCTTCGTCCACAACCCGGTGAACAGTGGGATCGAAGACCTTCATGATCTCGCCATTGATCTCGACGCAGTGTGGAACGTATATTGTGTTTTCGAAAACTTTACCGACGATCTCGGCGATTGTCGTCTTGCCGTTACCTGCGGGGCCATAAATAAGAATGGCGTTGCCAGAATTGACCGCGGGCCCCAAACGGTTCAAAAAGCGGTCGGGTATGACGAAGCCAGAAAAAGCCGCCACCAGCTTTTCGCGTGAAACGATCTCGTTGGTGATGCGTTGGCGCCGGATGCGCTCCTGCCAATCTTTGAGCGAGACTGGAGCTGGTCCGAAATACTGTCCACGGCTCAGGGCATCGGCCGCCCATTCACGCCCGGCGCGGGTCAGCGTCAGGCGAATCTCGCTCCTTGCGTTGCCTCCGGCAGCCGACGCAAGCGTCTCAACGAGCTTTCGATCAGTGGCGGACTTGAGGATCTGGTCCATCACAGTGCTGGACAACTTCAGGACGCGAGATAAATGCGATGCAGTCTCGATGTTTTCCGTGTACATTCCTTTGACGACCAGTTCCAGCAAAAGCGCGGCGTCGACGCCAGTGCCGGCCACCGTCGTCGGCGCCTGCGGCGCATCTGAAAGAACTTCGTCGATTTGTTCTTTGGCCACGACGCCCAGCGCGACGAGGCTATCGCCGATACGGCCACCGGTCGTTCTCTGATGATTGATTGCCCGGTCGATGTCTTTTGGCGACGCCAGGCCCTTGGCCACCAGTTCACTGCCGATGTTCATTCGCGGACGTCCCCTGCGATAAATCCGTTCAAGGTTCAGACGATACCGACATTGGGTAAAATTTATCCGTATCTCGAATGCAAATTTTTTTTTATCAAGCTCGTATCGAACACGATACGTCGGGCTCCTCTATGTCGATTAACTCACGTGCGGCTCCTTCGCCGGCGGAATGACACACAGAAACATCTAATCGCTGCGTTATCTACGCCCCTGGGACAATGACGGTCGCGCAGGGCCCCTTAGACTGTTTACAACTTTTAGAAGTAAAAATAATATTGTTAATATTTGATGTAATGGGGTTTTGATGCCCGCAGAAGCACGCTGACGCAGCCCCATCACTGTCGTGGGTTTAGGGTTAAAACGGCGGATCGGTCCTTCGATCAGCGTTGCGACGCAGGTGTTACCCACATGCTCAAGGACCGCAGGGGCTCAACTTCGGCTCTCCCGCCGCAAGCGACGCCCAGACCCACGATGCACACTGTTTTCCCGGAAGCGGCCAATCGACGGAACACCTCCTCCCTTCACCTGGAGCCACCCGTCTGCACCGCCCGCCAGCATTGCGTAACGGCGCAAGGGCAGTATGCTCCATGCCTCGAGGGAGCAGGGACGTTGGGATCGACGTCGGGGCTCATGTGGCGCGCGCCACCCACGCGCACCCGGCCGGCGGGAAGGCTGCAAGAAGGAACACATCATGGCGGGAAACGTCACCGAAGTTTTGGCCAAGTTCGCGGCGACGCTCAAGTATGAGGACATTCCCGTTTCCGTGCGGGAGCAATGCAAGAACGTCTTGCTGGATACGCTGGCCTGCGCGGTTGCAGGTCACCAGGGCGAGGAGACGCAGCAGCTTGCAGCCCTGGCATCAGGCCTGGCGCAATCCCAGGAGAGCAGCGTCATCGGCGGCGACCGGCTGTCGCTGGCCGGCGCAACCCTCTTGAACGGCTATCTCATCACCGCCGTCACCATGTGCGACATTCACCGCTCGACGCTCACGCACGTGACGCCGGAGGTGATCCCGCCTGCGCTCGCCATTGCCGAGCGTGACGGGTTATCGGGCCGGGATCTTTTGGTGGCGATTGCCGCTGGTTGCGAGGTGACCACGCGCGTCGGCGTTGGCAGCGACTATCCAGCCATGCGCGCCAGAGGCTGGCATGGCCCCGGCGTGTTCGGGCCCTTCGGTGCGGCTGCAGCCGTGGGTCGGCTGCGCGGTTTCGACACCGAGACCATGGCCAAGGCGTTCGGGCTCGCCGGCAGCCAGTCGGCCGGCACGTTCGCGGCTTGGGGAACACCGACTGTGAAGTTCCACCAGTGCCGCGGTGCGCTCTCCGGCCTGATGGCAGCCCTCTTGGCCGAGCAGAAGTTTCTGGCCACTCGGGAGATTCTGACCGCCGAGGATGGCGGCCTCTATCGCACCTACGGCAACGGCGGCCGGCCGGAGGCTGTCGTCGCCGATCTCGGAAAACGCTGGGAGCTGGAGCAGATCGCCTTGCGACTGTGGCCGTCAGCCTCTTCGATCCAGGGTATGAACACGGCATTGTTCGATCTCGTCGAGCAGCACAAGATCGATCCGGCCCGGGTGAGACACGTTCGCGTTGCTTTGAGCCAACCGACGTTCGATCTGCACGGCAAGCTCGCCCGATACAAGGCGAAGTTCGACGCGCTTATTTCGGCGCACTATACGGCGGCCGTGATCCTGCACGATCAAAAGTTGACCCTCGCCCAGTTCGAACCGGCACGTTACGATGATCCGAAGTTGCGGCAGGCCGCCGCCGAGCGCATCGACGTCAGGCCGGATGCCGCACTGTCTGGGGTTCAGGCCATGGTCGAGATCGATACCGACGCCGGTACCCTCAAGTCGCGTTGCACGCATCCGCGCGGGTCAGCGGAAAACCCTCTGTCGCGCGTCCAGATCGAGGACAAGTTCCGAACCTATACCAACGGGGTGCTGCCGTCGCCGGCCATCGCCGGCACGATCGAGGCAATCGCCAATCTCGAGAACCTCGGCTCGGTGCGAACGTTGCTCGACATGCTGCGGGCGCCGGCAGCCCGAGGCGGGATCGGGCGCCCGGCGCAAACTGCTGCGCACAAGGTATAAGACTTGGCCAATGGATGACACGTGGCCCCGGTTGCGTTGTCGGTTCGGACGGACAAGAAACGAATAAGAACGATAGTGGGAGGGACGCCATGAAGAGACGATTCGTGATCGCGGTGATCTCGAGCGCACTATTGCTGACATCGGTCTCCTTTCCGGCGTCGGCACAAGGGACAGCCGGCGACTATCCGAACCGGCCGATCCGGATCATCGTGCCCCAGGCGGCCGGTTCCGGCATCGACTTGCAGGCGCGCCTGCTGGCACAGAAGTTGTCCCAGTCCTGGGGGCAGGCGATTGTCGTGGACAACAGGCCGGGCGCCAACGCCATCATCGGCATGGAGGCTGGCGCCAAGGCGCCGCCCGATGGCTACACATTGACCTACGTTCCCGTCAGCGCGCTGACCATCAATCCCTTCCTGTACAAGAGCCTGCCCTACGGCTTGCAGGATTTCGCTCCGATTACCCAGACCGTCATCAATCCGCTGGGCGCGGTTGCCAGTCCAGCGTCAGGGTTGAAATCGTTGCACGACATCGTGGCCCAGGCGAAGGCCAATCCAGGCCGGCCGTACTTTGGATCGTTCGGTATCGGCAACCTCACGCATCTGATGGGGGTGCTGTTCGCGACCACCGCTAAAATCGAGATGACGCACGTCCCCTACAAAGGCCAAACGCCCGAAATCGCCGACATCATGTCGGGCCAGCTTCAACTGGGGTTTACGACGATCTCGGGCGCGGGCGATCAGATCGCATCCGGTCAGATCAAGCTGCTCGCGACCTTCGGCGAGTTGCGCGACGAACTCTTCCCGGACGTGCCGACGCCAACCGAACTCGGATACACGGGCGTGGTGATGGTTGGCTGGGCCGGCCTGCTGGCACCCGCTGGAACTCCGGCACCGGTCATCGCCAAGTTGCATGCCGACGTCACGAAGGCACTCAATCTGCCTGCGGTGAAAGATGCGATCCAGAAACAGGGATCCCGGGTTACCATCAGCGAGACCCCAGACGCATTCACGCGTTTCATAAAGGCGGAGCAGGAGAAATTCCAACCGGTCGTCAAGGCCGCCGGTCTCGAAGGATCACAGTAGCCGGGCAGACTTGGAACCTCGGCACTTCGATATCAGCGTGCGCTTCTGCAATTCCATCGCCCAATGCGCAACCAGCAACACCACAGCCAGGAACGGAAAAAAGATGATCAAGCCGCCCATCCAGCAAATCCCCGGTGTCTATCACCGCCGCATCGGCGACATCACGGTCTCGGCGATCAGCGATGGGTTCTTGGAGGGCAACCTGGAGGTTTTGAAGAACATCACCCAGGATGAAGCCCGCCAGATCCTGACCGACAATTTTCGCCCCGCCCGGCGCACCGCGGTCAACTGCTTCCTGATCTATTCGGCGGGCCGTCTGGCGCTGGTCGAAACGGGATGCGGCAAGCTCATGCAGGCATCGAGCGGCCAGTTGTTGGCAAACCTCAAGGCCGCAGGCATCGATCCCGCGTCGATCGACACCGTTCTTCTAACGCACATGCATCCGGATCATTCGGCTGGTCTGACCGACATGGCAACCGGCCTGCGCCATTTTCCCAACGCAGAATTAGTAATGCACGAGAACGAGCCGAAGCATTGGTTCGACGACGCGGCGATGGCACGGGGCAACGAGCGCGAACAGAAAATGTTCTTCCACGCCGGCCGCGAACAAGTGACGCCCTATAAGGCGCAGTGGAAGCTGTTCCAAAAGGGCGAGGTTTTTCCGGGCGTCACCGCCATGCCGTTCCACGGGCACACGCCTGGCCATACCGGCTATATGGTGTCCTCGGGCAACGATCAGCTGTTGATCTGGGGCGATATCGTGCATGTGCCGGAGGTGCAGACGGCACGCCCGGAAGTCTGCATGGCGTTCGACAGCGATGGGGCTCAAGCCGAGGCGACGCGGCGACACGTGTTCGATATGGTCGCGGCGGACAAGCTGATGGTGACGGGAATGCACCTGCATTTCCCAGGGTTCTCCCGGCTTATTAAGCGTGGCGCCGGTTATCAATTGGTTCCGGCTGCCTGGGAGCAGCAAATCTAATTCAGCGGGCGCTTTCTCACCCGACGGCTGGCGCTGTTGCTCGCGGCGTCGGGTCTCGTGCCTCGACCCGACCTTGTCTGCATCTGTTGCGCGCGTTGAATCGCCTTGAGTGATCCCCGTTCTCCCCAGCTAAAACGCCGGCCGTAGCTACCAAACCCCCGTCGAATCAGATGCTTGCTAACGCTGAAATCTCAGTCAAGCGCGCTCACCCAGATCGCGCTCGCTGTCAGAGGAGGCGATGCGATGGCCAACTTCCCAACCCATATCGGTATAGGCGCGCTCGTCAGCGGGGCGCTCGCCACGTTGACTTTGGCAGCCGACGTCGTGGCGCCCGAGAATGTCGTGGCCGTGACCATAGCCGGCGTGATCGGCAGTGTCTTGCCGGATATCGACCTCAAGGAATCGCGCCCAAGCAAGGCAATGTTCTCCGGGTTAGCCGCGGCGTTTTCTTTCATCGCGCTGTTCCTGCTGGTCGACAAAGTATCGATTGCGGAGCTGTGGCTTACGGCGCTGGCGACGTTTCTCGGTATCCGGTTCGTGGGACATACCATCTTCCACAAAATGTCCTATCACCGTGGCATCTATCATTCGATCCTGGCCGCGGCGTTTTTCGCATTTCTCACGGCGGCCTTCTTCAAGCATCTGCTCGGCCGCGCCGACGGCGTCGCCTGGCTCGGCGCCGGCTTCATGTTCGTCGGCTATCTCGTGCATCTGACGCTCGACGAGATTTACAGCGTCGACGTGATGGATACACGTATCAAGTCGTCGTTCGGGACGGCCATGAAGCTTTTTGATTATCGCAAGCTCGGGCACTCGGCGGCCATGGCGGCGGCGACGGTGGCCATATTCATGCTGACGCCGTCCCCGAAGCAGTTCACTGACGGTATTTCGTCGAAGCCCATGTGGACCAGTCTACAGCAACGGCTGTTGCCCAAGGACACATGGTTCGGGTTTGCCGTGAAAGGCCGCCAGCATGCAAACGCACCGGCAGCAGCATCAGGCACAGCCACCATTGAAACCGGGGCGCTGCCGGAGAGGAAGTAGTTCAGTTCCCGCTGAACCGGCACGAAAGCCGCGGCTCAACCCTTGGCCTTGCCGCTGACCTTCTTGCTCTTTCCCGGTTCTGGATGCCGGCGTTTGGCCTCCAGCGCCAACCCAAAGCCAACGCTATTGAAGAGATCGCCTTCGATCGTGCGGGCATTGGCAAAGAGCCCGGTCATTAGGTTTTTGACCGCGGGAACGGCTGACGTACCACCTGTCAGAAACACAGTCGTGATATCAGCGCCCGAGCGGCCGGAAGCGGCGAGCGTAGCCGAAACGGCCTTTTTCAGCCGTTGCAGTTCTGCGTCGATGGCCTGCTCAAACCCGGGCCGGTCCGTTTTTGTCTGAAGGCCGCGCATCGTGTCGTTGAGATCGATGTCGACCGAATCCTTCGCCGACAGGTCAATTTTTGCCTGCTCGACGCGCGCCGCGATCAAATGCCCGTTCTGGCCTCGGATCACCTCGATATAGCGCTCGAACACGCCGGGCTCGGCGCAGTCAGCAAGGATTTGTTTCAGCGTGTTCATGTTCTTCGACGTGGCGATCGTATGAATGCGATGCCAGGTGGCGAGATCCACGAACGGCCAGCGCGGTAGATCGAGCCCCGTCTTCGTCTTGGACCGCGAGCCCAGATGCGGCATGACAGCAGACATGCTGAGTTTCATGTCGAGGTTGGTGCCGCCGACACGGATGCCGTCGCTGGCCAGGATATCCTTGGAGCGATCGGTGCGGGATCGCCGCTCGGGGCCAACGGCAACGATCGAGAAATCGGCCGTACCGCCGCCGATGTCGGAAATAAACACCAGCTCGTCGCGGGCGAGCGTATGCTCGAAGGACAACGCCGCGGCGATGGGCTCGAACTGGAAGCTGACCGTTTTGAAGCCGGCGGCGCGGGCGATATCGGCAAGCTTTGCCTCGGCGCGGGCGTCGACAACATCGTTGTCGTCAACAAAATGCACGGGACGTCCCATGACAACCGCTTCGATGGGCGTGCCAGCGAAGGCTTCGGTCTTGGCCTTCAGGTGAGCGAGAAAGCCGACAAGAATGCTCTCGAATGAGCGATATTGGCCGCCGACGGCGGTTTTCTCGGCCATCAGCTCCGAGCCCAAAATCGATTTGAGCGACCGCATCAAACGGCCAGGCTCGCGCTCGGTGTAGGCGTGGATTGCTTGGCGCCCATAGACCGGTAAGCTGCCATTGCCGGGATAGAAGATCGCGCTGGGGATCGTGGTGTGGGCCTCTTCCACCGGCACGAGCGTCGTTTCCCCGCCCCTGACGATGGCAACGGTGGAATTGGACGTCCCGAAATCGATGCCGCAGACCGTGTGCAGGGTGTTTTGCATGAGTGGCCGATTATCCGATTGCCGGTTGCACTGCAACACTGGAGCGGCTGGCGCGGCCATTTGCGCCGTTTTGGCCATGCGGTAGCAACATCACGGCTATCGGCCGCCCCGCGTACAAGATGGACGCACAAGATGGATTGCCATCGGTGCCATCAGCTTTTAGCGTTTGGATCGCGACGAACGGTCGTTCGCCAGCCAAGAACCGCCAGACCAGAGGAAACCCCATGTTCATCCGCTCAGTCGAACGCGATACCACGCTCGATGCCTTCCGCAAGGAAGTCCGCGCATTCTGCGAAAAAGAGATGCCGGCGATTGTTCGCCAGAAACAGGCGAAGGGGCAGCATCTCGAGCGGCATGAATACGACAGCTGGCTGAAGCGGCTCGGCACCATGGGCTGGCTGACCGGCAAGTGGCCAAAAGAGCAAGGTGGCCTCGGCTGGAAGCCTGAACAGTTCATGGCCTTCCAGGAAGAGCTTGGCCGCGCCGGCGCGCCACCGCTGCTATCCTTCGGCCCAACGATGGCTGGCCCTGTCATCTACACGTTCGGGCGCCCCGACCAGAAAGAGACCTACCTCGAAAACATCAGGCGAAATAACACGTGGTGGTGCCAGGGCTACTCGGAGCCGGGGGCAGGCTCCGATCTCGCCGGCCTCAAGACGCGCGCCGACAAGGATGGCGATCACTACATCGTCAACGGCCAGAAGATCTGGACGTCGATGGCGCACTGGGCAGACATGATCTTCGCACTCGTGCGCACCGATCAGAATGCCAAGAAGCAGGAGGGCATCTCGTTCCTGCTCATCGACATGAAGACGCCGGGAATAACTGTACGGCCGATCATCGGCATCACGCTCGGACATCACCTGAACGAAGTGTTTTTCGACAACGTCCGCGTGCCCATTTCGAACCGGATCGGCGAGGAGAACAAGGGCTGGACCTATGCCAAGTTCCTGCTTGCCAACGAGCGGGTCGGCAATGTCGACGTGGCAAAGGTCGAAGCCAGTATCGAGCAGATCCGGCACCTGATCATCGAAACGCGCGAGGATGGCAAATCACTGGCCGAGGACCCGGTTTTTAAACGCAGACTTGCGGAGCTGGACGTCGGCCTTGCGACCGTGAAGGCACTGATGGCGGATCAGCTCGCAGCCGCCCGCCAGGATGGCGCGCCGTCGCTGATGGGAGCGGCCGCGCTGAAACTGCGTGGCACGGAGCTGCAACAGGCCATTCTACAAACCGGTATCGACGTGCTCGGGCGCCACGGCATGGTTTACCAGCACGAGGCGCTGAATAGCGGCTGGAACGGCGAGATCATTGGGCCGGAAGAATCTGCGGACGTGATCTACGAGCATCTGTACCGCCGGGCAGCGACGATTTATGGCGGCTCGAGCGAGGTCCAGAAGAACATCATCGCCAAAGGCGCACTGGGTCTTTGACGACGACGCCTCACTCGCGGCTTGGCGGGAAGCTCCAGGCCGCAACGATCAATGATCCTCTCCCGGAACGAACTAAGGATTTGTCAATGCCATCCTTCTCGAGTGACGAGCGCCAACTGTTGAATGACAGCCTGCAAGAGCTGCTCGCCGACAAGTATTCCTTCGAGCGCTGGAAAAAGATCGCGCGCAGCCCGGGTAGCGAAGGCTTCGGGCGGGCCGAGTGGGCACAGTTCGCCGAAATGGGCTGGCTCGGCGTGGCGTTGCCGGAGTCAGCTGGCGGCGCTGGCGGTGGTATGACCGAGCTTGGCATCGTCATGGCGGGCGCCGGCCGGTTCATCTGTCTTGAGCCGTTCTTGGCAACCGTCGTGCTCGGCGCAGGCGCGATCGAGCGCGCCGGAACCGCGGCGCAACAGAAAATTCTGGCCGATGTGGCCGTCGGCAAGCATCTGCTGGCGTTCTGCCACATGGAACCCGGTGCCGGTTACGTGCGGAACTACGTCAAGGCTGTCGCCCGACGCGACGGCAGCGGCTATGCCATCGATGGCGAGAAGGGCTTCGCGCTTTCGGCGCATGCCGCCGACACGCTCGTGGTCAGCGCGCGCATTGGGTCGGACACGGGGCCGGTCGGATTGTTCCTCGTTCCGCGAAAAGCCGATGGCGTGCACCTGATGCCGGCGCCGGCACTGGACGGACGGCCAGGTGCGGCCGTCAAACTCTCAGGCGTCAAGGTTGCAAGCACGGCCAAACTCGGCGACAGCGACACCGACATGACCGGCGTCATTTCAACCATTATCGATCGTGGTGTTGCGGCCGTTTGTGCCGAAGCGGTGGGCGCCATGGCCTCGGTCACGCAGCAGACGGTGGACTACCTGAAAACGCGCCAGCAGTTCGGGCAACCCCTGTCGAAATTCCAGGTGCTGCAGCACCGGCTGGTCGACATGAGCGTGTCCACCGAAGAGGCCCGCTCGATGGTCCACGCGGCGTTGCAAGCGCTCGACGATAATGCGCCGGACGCGCAACGCATGGTGTGGATGGCGAAGGTAAAGACCGCTCAAGCCGCGCGTTTTGTCGGTGGCCAAGGCATCCAGCTGCACGGCGGCATGGGCATGACCGACGAAATGGCCATCGGCCACTATTTCAAGCG
>JANXRM010000457.1 GCA_025353015.1 Hyphomicrobiales bacterium | reverse complement strand
TATTCCCTGCGCCTTCAGATGCCCACTTCGCATCCGGCGCGTTATTCCCTGCGCCTCCAGATGCCCACGCCTTGGCGAAGCCAAGCTCCACTCGGGCACATCCGGCGCGTCCCAATCACAGCATCAGACGCCAGAAGTGGGCCAATCCTTGGGTGGCGCAAAAATTATTTTGTCAGGCCGTCGCAAAGCTGGGTTTCCCATGAGCGGCGAAGCCGGCAGGACTTTCGGTTCGGGCCTGCGACGACTGCGCAATACTGCAGAGCGGGCTTGCTGCCGGCCGCACTTCACGGCACATCTGGGCTGTTCGAAGGATCTCTGAGGCTAGCCCCGTGCGCTTTTTCTATCCCGATGTCGAAGCGATGCCGGTTCCTGCAGGGCACCGGTTTCCTGCGGCCAAATACCAGATGTTGCGCGCGCTGGTCGACGCCGAGGCGATCCTGCCGCCGGGCATGCTCGAGGCTTCGCCGCCAGCCGGGAGGACGGACCTGCTGCGCGCGCACAGTGCGGCATACATCGACGCAGTTTTCGATGGCTCGCTGGCGCCGGATATCGTCAGGCGTATCGGCTTGCCGTGGAGCGCGACGCTGGTCCGCCGCTCGCGGGCGACCGTCGGCGGGGCGATGGCTGCGGCCCGTTCGGCGCTGGAAACAGGACTTTCCGGCCAGCTTGCTGGTGGCACGCATCACGCGCACCGGGATTTCGGTTCGGGCTTCTGCGTTTTCAACGATCTGGCCGTGGCAGCATTGACGCTGCTGGAGGAGGGCCGCGCCGAACGGGTCGCCATTCTCGACTTGGACGTGCATCAGGGCGACGGCAATGCGGCGATCCTGGCTGACGAGCCGCGCGTTCTCGTGATCAGCCTGCATGGCGCCAAGAACTTCCCGTTTCGCCGGGTTGCCTCTGACCTCGATGTCGATCTGCCCGATGGCACCGGCGACCGCGCCTACCTGCATGCACTCGCCGATGTGCTTCCGGTCATCGACGATTTCCGGCCGGACATTCTGCTTTATCTCTCGGGCGTCGATCCCTTGAAGCAGGATCGCCTAGGGCGGCTGGATCTCACGCACGACGGGCTCTCCGAGCGCGACCGTCTGGTGTTCGAGTATTGCCGCCGGCGCGGCTTGCCTGTGTCGATCGCCATCGGTGGCGGCTATGCCGATCCCATCAGTGAGAGCGTGCGGGCCTATGCCAACACCTTCCGCATCGCGCGTGAGGTACTCGGTTGATGCCGGTGAGGCCTGGCAGCGCTTTCCTGTTGCCTAACGGTGCGCCGGCTGGTGTAGGCTTATCCCCGATCCAAAACACCATGAGCACCGGGGAGACGAGCGATGAAATTCGGCGGCGCCATTTGCTTTGCAGACTATACGATGGGCCCGGTCGAGCTTGGCCGCGCCATGGAAGAGCGTGGTTTCGAATCCGTTTGGGCGCCGGAGCATTCGCACATCCCGACGTCGCGGGCGACGCCCTTTCCGCAGGGCGGCGATCTGCCGAAGAAATATTACGACGTCATGGACCCGTTCGTGACCTTGTCGGCGGCGGCGGCAGCGACGAAGACGCTGAAGGTCGGCACCGGCATCTGCCTCGTGTCGCAGCGTGATCCGATCCAGACGGCAAAGGCGGTGGCGAGCCTCGACCAGATCTCGGGCGGCCGCTTCCTGTTCGGCATAGGTGCTGGTTGGAACGCCGAGGAGATGGCTGACCACGGCACCGAGTTCAAGAACCGCTTCAAGGTGATGCGCGAGCGCGTCGAGGCCATGCGCGTCATCTGGACGAAATCAAAGGCCGAATACTCAGGCGAATTCGTCAAGTTTCCGCCCATGATGACGTGGCCGAAGCCGGTGCAGAAGCCGCATCCGCCTGTCCTGGTCGGCGGCGCCTTTCCGCACGGCGCCAAACGGGCGATTGCCTACGGCGACGGCTGGATTCCGCACGCCAAGCGGCCGGCCTATGGCGACGTGATCGGGTTGCTGCCAGAGTTCCGCAAGATGGTGAAAGAGGCTGGCCGCGAGCCGATGCCGGTCACGATCTATGGCCATCCCGAGGACGCGGATCTGGCGAAGCGCTACCGCGACGACGGCTGCGAGCGTATCGTCATCAATCTCGCCCAGGGAAAAACCGACGAAGTGCTGCCACAGCTCGACAAGCTCGCAAAGATCATTCGCGCGGTGAATGGGTGATGGCGGCGGCGCGGGTTGACGTGCCTGCGCGTGGTCGAAAAAATATGAGCTGTCATCCCGGTGCTTGTTATCGGGATCCATCGTGCCGCAATCGCCAAGGCTGAAAGCAGCCCGCGGACATGCAGCGACGAATGTCTGTTCTCTGCGCAAGTGGATGAATGGGTCCCGGCACTAAATGCCGGGATGACACTTTTGGGATTGGAAACGCTGAACATCAATCGGCGCTGGACGTCTTCACGAATTCGGCCCGGCGTCGAAGTTGACCTTGTCGACGAGTTCGGAGGCCTTCTTGCGCAGCATCGACAGGTTGTCGAGCGGCAGAGTGTCGGCCTTCCATGGGCCCCAACTCTGGACGTGCTTGGAGGCCGGCACACCCGCTACGACAGGATACTCGTGGTTGATCTCGGCGTAGAGCGCCTGGGCGTTGTCCGATGTCAGATAGGCGATGAGCGCGAGCGCTTCGATCTTGTGCGGTGCATTTTTGGCGAGCGCCACGCCAGACACGTTGATGTGCGAGCCGCCGCTTGAGAACTCCGGGAAGATGACACGCACGGAATTGGCCCAGGCTTTTTGCTGCGGCTGTTTCACGTCCGTCGCCATCAAGGCCATGTAATAGGTGTTGGCGATGGCGATATCGCATTTGCCAGTGAAAACATCGCGCACCTGCTCGCGGTCGCCGCCTGCTGGCCGCTGGGCGAGATTATCGCGGACGGCGATCAGCCAACGCTCGGTCTCGGCTTCGCCCTTGTGTGCGACCATGGCTGCGATCAGAGCCGTGTTGTAGGCGTGTTGCCCCGAGCGCATGCAGATGCGGCCTTTCCATTTCGGGTCCGCCAGTTGCTCGTAGCTGATCTCAGTCTCGGCCACGCGTTCGCGCGAGGCGAGAATGACGCGGGCTCGCATTGTCAGTGCGATCCAATGCCCCTCGGGATCCTGCGCCATGGCAGGCAAGCGCGCGGCCATCGCTGCCGACACGAACGGTTGGGTCAGGCTGAGCGACTTTGCTTCGACCAGGCGTGAAACGTCCGCGGACAGGATGATATCGGCTGGGCTGTTGCGGCCCTCGGCGGCCATGCGCTCATTCAAGCCGTCGCGGGCAAAGACGATGTTGGTTCTGACGCCGGTCTTTTCCGTGAAGGCCTTGAGCATCGGCTCGATCAGCTGCACCTCGCGGTAGGAGTAGATGTTGACCTCCTGGGCCTGGGCAGCATCTGCAAAACCGAAGCCGGCTGCGGCGAGCGTAAGGCAGACCGAGATTTTGTGCAGCGCTGATAGCATCGGGCGGTCGTCTCCAATCGGCGGCGTTCGACGCGGCAGGTTGCGTCGTAAGCCCAGATATGGTGCGCAATCATATTTAGTCAATATAATATAAGACTTTGCGACGTTCTGACCATTTTAGAATACGTCTAATTATAATGATAAATGGGGCGGCGGAATTGCGACTGATGGGGGCGCGCGCAAAGTGTGCGTTACATGACCTGATCGAGGAACGCCTTTGTGCGCGCCTGTTTTGGGGCTGACAGGAGGTCCGCTGGGCGGCCCTGCTCGACGATCACACCGCCGTCGGTGAAATAAACGGTATCGGCAACCTCGCGGGCAAATCCCATTTCGTGCGTCACGAGCATGCAGGTCATGCCGTCCGCCGCGAGTTCGCGGATGGTGACGAGCACCTCTTTTTTTGTCTCGGGATCGAGGGCGGCGGTGACCTCGTCGAACAGCATGACCATCGGGTTCATGGCCAGCGAGCGGGCAATCGCCACGCGTTGCTGCTGACCGCCCGACAGTTCGCCGGGATAGCTCGACGCCTTGTCGGCGAGACGCACCTTCTGCAAGAGCCCGCGTGCGCGCGCCTCGACCTCGGATTTCTCCTGCCGGAGCACTGTCAGCGGCGCCATCATGATGTTCTCGAGCGCGGTCTTATGCGGGAAAAGATTGTAGCTCTGGAAGACGATGCCGACCTTGCGCCTGAGCGCCAGCTTGTCGAGCTTCCCGTCATTGACCTCGATGCCGTCGACGACGATCGAGCCTGAATTGAGCGGCGCCAACGCGTTGATGCAGCGCAGGATGGTTGACTTGCCCGAGCCTGAGGGGCCGATGATGCAGACGCATTCGCCCTTTGCTACGTCGAAGCTGACGCCCTTCAGCACCTCGATGGCGCCGAACGATTTGCGGATGTCCGTGATGGAGACGATGGGGGCAGGCAAAGGGTCGACCTCGGGGGCGCAGGGTTGCAGGACGCCCGACATTAGCCTTTAGCGCGGCGTCGTGCACGTGGATGCCTTCACGTTCGGGCTATTGCGGGTGCGGCGTCGCGCCGCCACCCGGGGATCACACAAACCGGAACAACAGGACGCCCACGAGGATCAAGGCGATGCCGGCGAGTTCGATGGCCCGGATGCTTTCGCGAAACCAGTAGTGCGAAATCGCCAGCGCAAAAACGATCTGCACCTGGGCAACGGCTGCGACGTAGGCCGCGTTGGTGAGCGCGGTCGCCAAGAACCACAGCAAGGTGCCGAGTGCGCTGGCAACACCGATGAAGCAGCCGAGGCCGACATGGTGGCGGATGAGCCAGAGCCCGGGACGCTCCATCACCAGCAGCCAGGCTCCGAGAAAGGCCGCCGAGAGGGCCGTCAAAACGGTGCCGGCGGTGGCAGCGGCGACGGTGGCGCTGACGCCCTGGCTAATTTGTAGCGTCAGCATGGCCTCGCGGATCAGCAGATAGGAGACGGCGTTGACGAAGGCGATGGTGAGGCCAAGGCGTGTCGAGGGGCCGAAGGCCAGGCTTGCCAACGACGTGCCGCCGGTGAAAAGGCTGCCGGAGGGTAGCCGTCCCGTGGAAACGATCATGACGCCGGCGACCGTCACCAGGATCGCGAACCAGCCGGCGCCCGAGATGTGCTCTGAAAAAAGCAACGAGCCGATGATCGCTGTCATGACCGCATCGGCCTTGGCCAGCATCGTTCCGACGGCGAAATTGCCGATTTGGAAGAGGCGCACCATCAACACGGTTCCGAGGAACTGGCCGAGGGCGCCGAGACCCGTCATCGCCAGAAACCAGGGCGAGAGGTGCGGCAGCGGCTGGCCAGTCACATGCAGCACGACGGCGAGGTGGAACAGCAACAGCGGCAGGGCAAACAGGATGCGCGTGTAGCCCGTCACGGCGGGCGACAGATGCTTGTTCAGTTCCTTCAACGACGCGTAGCGCAGCGCCTGGAAAAAGGCGGCCGATGCGGCGGCAACGATCCACAGGTAACCCATTTGGTGTCGTGTCCCCACCCTGTCATCGCCATCGCGTCAGCCTGCGCTTGTCTCAGGCATCGAAGCACCGCAAAGTAGGCCTGAACATCGTCTTCGCAAATCCAAATCGAGAACGGAACCACAGCTATGGCACAGCGCGAACGCATCGGCCTCGTCGGCGTCGGCAATATGGGCGGGCCGATGGCACGCTGTCTCGCCAAGGCGGAGTTCCCGGTCATGCTGTTCGACGCCAAGAAGGAAGCGACGGAGCCGTTCCGCGGGGAAACCAACCTCTTCACTGTGGCGCCGGATCTGCCGACGCTCGGCGCGGAATGCCGCACCGTCATCACTATGCTGCCCGACAGCAAGATCGTGCGGTTGGCGACCTACGGCGCCGACGGCAAAGGCGGGTTCGGCTCGCGGCTGGCCAAAGGCTCTGTCGTTATCGACATGAGTTCGTCCTATCCGGTCGACACGCAGAAGCTGGGTGCTGAGCTGGAGGCGCAGGGCGTGGCGCTGGTGGATGCGCCGGTCTCGGGCGGCGTGCCCAAGGCAATCACGGGGCAACTCGCCATCATGGCCGGCGGCAAGGCGGCCGACATCGACCGCGTCGAAGCCACACTCAAGGCCATGGGGACGGTTCACCGCACAGGGCCGCTCGGCTCGGGGCACGCGATGAAGGCCTTGAACAACTATGTGTCGGCCGCGGGGCTCGTGGCGACTGCCGAGGCGCTGGTCGTCGGGCAACGGTTTGGCCTCGATGGCCACGTCATGACCAAGGTGCTCAACGCGTCGACGGGTAAGAACAACACCACGGAGAACAAGGCGGACCGCTACATGCTGAACCACGCCTTCAATTCCGGCTTCGCGCTGGCGTTGATGGACAAGGACGTGGGCATGGCGAACCGGCTCGCCAAAGAATTGGGCATCGACGCGGCGGAGCTTGGCTTCGTCAGCCAACTGCTGGGCAAAATCCTGGGCGAGCTTGGGCCCGCGGCTGACCATACGGCCGTCTACGACTTTGCCGCGAAAAAGGCGCCGCCAAAAGTGTGACCGCCGGTGCAATTCAATGCTCGCATCAGGCACAGACCGTAGGTCGGGTCGAGGAACGAGACCCGACACCACAAGCGCCTTGGCCAGCCTTGTCGGGTCTCGCAAGTGCGTCCAAGCGGAGCATGGCTTCGCCATGACGCTCTACCCTACCAGTCAGTGAATTCAATTGCCCGAGCGTGACCGCCTACAGATGCCGGCAAAAGGAATTCGACGTTCCGATACAATGCCGCCCCATTCAAGGCTCCATGCTGGCCCACCGCATATCCTGGCCCTCGCCAACAGGGCTATAGCGGATGCCGCTCACGCGCTTGTTGAACGGGGCCAGCCACTTGGGTCTGTTGATGAAGATGCCGGCGGCGTCCTCCATCAGTAGAACGGCAGCTTGTTCGTAGTTTTTCCGCCTGACATCAAGGACCGATGTGGCCACGGCCGCTTTCAGGAAGCCATCGACATCGCGATTACAGTACCAACTGCTGTTGCGGCCGCCGAGTTGATCGCAGTCATACATTTCGCCGAGCCAGTTGTTGGGGTCAGCGTAGATTGCGGATTTCCAGAGAAACAGGACGTCATACATCTGCTTTTCGTCGCGCATTTTGGCCATGACGGTGTCCAGTGGCTCGGCAACGACTTTGCTCGCGATCGACAGTTTTTCGAGGCTGGCCTGGAAGAGGGCGGCCGCTTTCTCCGATTGCGGGTAGCCGGCAATGGCGCCGATCGTGATCTCGCGTGGCGGTGCCTTCGACAGGGCGAGATAAGCGGCCGCCGTCTTGAGATTGTACGTGAACCCCTTTACGGCTTTCGGTGTCCCCCAGCTGTTGCCTGGAAGGGGTAAAGAATTCCGGACAACCGTGTCCCCCAGCATGCCATTGTTGAAACCATCATAGTCGAAGGCATACGCCATGGCCTTGCGAAAATTGATATCGGTGAACGGTTCGCGGCCGCTATGCAGGAGACCATAGAAGAGGCGCATGGACGCGGCTTCACTGACGTAGAGGACTGAGGCGTTACGAAGGGCCTTCAATTGCTCTGGTGGAAAATAGCCATCACTGCCGTGGAACTCGCCTGTGATCAGTCCTTGCACGCGCATGTTGGTTTCGCTGACCGTGCGGAATTCGATCTCATCGATCGGCTTCGTGCCCCACTTGGTGTTCCAGTGTTCCTTGAAACGTTCGGCGATGAAGCCGGTCGCAGGGTTGTAGAGTTGCAACTTGTAGGAGCCGGAACCGGCGTCGTTTTTCGCTAGCCAGGCATTGCCCCAATCGTTGTTGATCTCATGCCCCTTCACCAAGGCGGTGTTGACAACGTGCACCTCGGGCAGGATGGCGAGAAACAGGGGCGTGGATTTGATGAGATTGAATTCGACAGTTTGCTCGCCGATGGCCCTGGTCGAGCCGGGCGCCAGCATGCTGGCGAGCAGTGTGAAAGCGCCGCGCTTCAAGGCAAGTATGCGTTCGATGGAATAGACGACGTCGGCAGCCCTGATCTCGCTGCCATCGTGGAATTTGGCACCTTTGCGCAGTTCGAACGTGTAGCTGCGGCCGTCTGCCGAGATCGAATATTTTTCCGCGAGCCACAGTTCCATTTTGGCGGGATTGTCGGCCCAACGCAGCAGGCCGTCGTAGAGGTTGAGCCGTGGCGCCACCCGAGCGGCATCCATGATCATATGTGGATCGAGGGTGTCGTAGGTTGCGGGGTTGGCGAAGACGAAACGTGTTTGTGCCGCAAGAGGGGAAAAGGCCGCGAGCGCCGGCACGACCAGTGCTGCCAGGACGAGGGCAGACGCCAAGTCTGCGATGGCCACACCTGCGATGGCCAAACCTGCGTTGGCCAAACCTGCGTTGGAACGACAACGGCCCGCCGTCCGCAACCGGCGGAGTGTCTCGAACATCCTGCAACTCCCTTCCGTGGCGCTGTTTTTTAGTAACGGTTCGCCCGGCCACATGAATATCGTCTGAAAGGTACCCAGATTGGCCCCTTCGGCATCCTCGCGTCTTTTCGTTCCGGTCAGTCGTTTCCGTGTCGTCGTCTCCGGGCGTCCCCGCCCTATCTGGGTGGTCCTGACGACCCGGCCCAATTTCCGCAGGCCGCGCTGTTTTCGACGATCGTCTTTCTACGATCGTCGCGGCGATGGTCGGATGCGCCTTGCAAACTGAAACGGCGGCCCTCGGACAAGTTGGCCGGCGGAACAGGCCGCCCGCTGTTGTTCCAGGCTCGCTTTCGAAGCGATATTGACGGGCTGCCGTGCCAAGGTCAATGAATGGCCGCAAGCGAACGCGCCCTGATGCGCGACCGTGCCGATGCCGCCACAGGACTCCTCCCATGACCACGCTGCTTATCACCCATCCCTGCTTCTTGGCCCATGATACGGGCCCCGGGCATCCCGAGCGGCCCGACCGGATGCGGGCCATCGACAAGGCGCTCAGTGGAGAGGCCTTCGCGGGGCTCGTGCGCGCCGAGGCACCGTTGCGTGAGGATGTGGAGACGTGGATCGCCGAGGCGCACCCGCGCGACTATATCGAGGCCATCAAGGAGGCGCGCCCGTCCGCTGGCGAGGAGGCCGTGCGCCTGGATCCAGATACGGTGCTCTCCGCGGGCACCTGGGAAGCGGCGATGCGCGCGGTCGGGGCCGGGCTCCATGCCGTCGACGCGGTGATGGCGCGGCGGGCATCGAATGCGTTTTGCCAGGTCAGGCCTTGCGGCCATCACGCCGAGTCGGCGCGGGCTATGGGCTTTTGCCTTTTCAACAACGTTGCGATTGCTGCGATGTATGCCCGCAAAAAGCATGGTGCGGACCGCGTCGCGGTCGTCGATTTCGACGTGCACCACGGTAATGGAACGCAGGATATCTTCTGGAATCACAAAGACTTATTTTTTGCGTCGACGCATCAGATGCCCCTCTATCCCGGCACCGGCGCGCTCAGTGAGACCGGTGTCGGAAACATCTGCAACGCACCTTTGCGCCCCGGCGACGACGGCCGACCATTTCGTGAGGCCTTCGAATCGCGCATTCTACCGGCCTTGAAGGATTTTGCCCCGGATCTGGTCCTGATATCGGCTGGTTTCGACGCGCATCGCGACGACCCCTTGGCCAATCTCGCCCTTGTGGAAGCCGATTTTGCCTGGGCGACGGAGCAACTTGCCGAGGTTGCACGCAAGCAGGCCGGAGGCCGCCTCGTGTCCGTGCTGGAGGGGGGCTACAATCTGGCCGCCTTGGGCCGGTCGGCTGCCGTGCACGTTAAAGAACTGGTGAACGCTGGTTCCTGACCGGCGTTGGCAACGATTAGGCCCGTTTGAAATGGGCTTGGAGGTACGATGACACAGGCAGCCAGAGGTGCCGCGCGCTACGCCGACATCAAGGAAATGACCTTCGAGCGCGCTTTGAAGGAGCTCGAGAGCATCGTCGGCCGGCTGGAGCGGGGCGACGTGGAACTCGAGGAGTCCATCACCATTTATGAACGCGGCGAAGCGCTGAAAGAGCATTGCGACCGCTTGCTGAAGCTGGCCGAGGCCAAGGT
>JANXRM010000165.1 GCA_025353015.1 Hyphomicrobiales bacterium | reverse complement strand
GCGCGCTGATCGCCCCGACAAAATCTTCGCGTCCTAGGGCTTCGCCGAGCTCAAGCTCTCTATGGCCGACCGAGGTTATTATCGACCACCACAATGCGATCCGCAGGTCCAGCACCCGAATCCCACACCGCATTGAGCGCCGTCTCCATGTTGGCGGCAAGCGTAGCCCGCCGGGCCGGAATGCCGTCCGGCACGATCGCCAGCGCCTCCACGGGGGCGACGAAACAATCTTGATGCGGATGCAACGCAAATACGGTGCGCCCCAGCAACTCTTTCGGGCCGACCTCCACGACGCCGGTGGCGCAGTAGCCATATTTCACCGGGAACGGAAACTGCCCCTCCTGCATGGGCGCCTTCATCCGCGCCCATTCGCTTTCGCCGACCGCCCCTGCAAGCACCAGCCGTTCGGTACCGCGGCTGACGCCCGTGAACAGCGTGCGAACGAGCGCCTGCCCTGGCATCGCGGGCGCTAGCGGCGACGTCTTCAGCTCGACGACGCCCGGGGCCGTGTACCAGATGGCCCGCACCATCCGCTTTATCCCCGCCGATCGGCGTTGCGGTATCTTTCTGTCATCGTTCATCGGTCGTTCAGCGGCCTCATGGTGAAAGTCCCGGGTAATCCCGGAAAAACATCAGACGAGTGTTGCGCTCCCATGACCTTGCGCCTTATCACCGACCACGACGATACTGCCCAGGCCGTCACTTCAGAGCCATTGGCCAAGAACGCTCAGAGCCCGATGACATCCAGCAGCCTTACCGTACCATCCGGCCTCCAGGCAAACGCCGAGCTTTCGCGTCGCCGCTGGCTCGTCCTCGGCGTCAACACCGTCTCCTGGGTTTTGATGATGGGGGTGGCGGCCCACATCCTCGGTGCTGGCGGCTGGACACTGCTCGATATCGTATTGCTCACCTGTTTCGCCATCGGCACGCCTTGGACGGTCCTCGGTTTCTGGAACGCGGTCATCGGTCTTTGGCTGCTGCACTATCACAAGAACCCCATGGCGGAAGTGGCCCCCTTCGCCGCCGCCGGCGATCTCGCCACGCCGATCACCACTAAAACCGCAATTTTAATGACGGTCCGCAACGAGGATCCGGCCCGCGCCATCCTTCGCCTGCAAACCGTCAAAGCCAGCGTCGACGCCACGGGCGAGGGCCCGGCGTTCAGCTATTTCATCCTCTCCGACACCAATGACGCAGCCGTTGGCGCCGCCGAAGAAAAGGCTGTGGCCGCTTGGAAAGCCGCAGAAAAGGATGGCGGAAAGGATGGCGACAAGGATGGCGACCGCATCACCTACCGCCGCCGCACCGACAACACCGGCTTCAAGGCCGGCAACGTCCGCGACTTCTGCGAGCGTTGGGGCCGCGACTTCGAGTTGATGCTGCCGCTCGATGCCGACAGCCTGATGTCCGGTGATGCCATCGTGCGCATGGTCCGCATGATGCAGGCCCATCCGCGCCTCGGCATCCTGCAGTCGCTGGTCGTTGGCATGCCGTCGTCGTCGGCCTTTGCGCGGATCTTTCAGTTCGGCATGCGGCACGGCATGCGTTCCTACACTATGGGCCAGTCTTGGTGGGTCGGCGATTGCGGGCCCTTCTGGGGACATAACGCGGTCGTGCGCATCAAGCCCTTTGTCGAGGGCTGCGAACTGCCGATGCTGCCGGGCAAGCCGCCGCTCGGTGGCCACGTCCTCTCGCACGATCAGGTCGAGGCGACGCTGATGCGTCGCGCCGGCTACGAGGTGCGCGTGCTCCCGGTCGAGATCGGTTCGTGGGAGGAAAATCCACCGACCATGCTCGATTTCGCCAAGCGCGACGTGCGTTGGTGCCAGGGCAATATGCAGTACATAAAACTCCTCAATCTGCCGGGCCTGCTGCCGATGAGCCGCTTCCAGCTCGTCTGGGCGATCCTGATGTTTCTTGGCATTCCCGCCTGGACGCTGATGATCGCTTTGCTGCCGCTGACAACCTGGGCGGCCCAGTCGAATCCCTTGTTCCCGACCGGAACGGCAATTGCGCTCTACCTCGTGTTTTACACCATGTACCTGAGCCCCAAGATTGCCGGCCTGATCGACGCGGTGCTGACCAAAGGTGGTGTCGCATCGTTCGGCGGCCCCGTGCGCTTCGCCATTTCGGCAGCCTTGGAATTGGTGTTTTCGTTCCTGCAAGGCGCGGTCTCGACGATCCGCACGACGATCTTCATGATTGGATTGGCCTTCGGAAAATCCGTCGTCTGGGGCGGGCAGTCGCGAGACGCATATGGCATTTCGTGGAAGACGGCCGCTGAGGATCTCTGGCCGCAAACCCTCTTCGGCCTCATCGTCTGCAGTATGCTCTTGCTGGTCGCACCAGACGTTTTCTGGTGGAGCTTGCCATTGACCGCCGGCTATCTGCTCGCCATTCCCTTCGCGGTTGTGACCGCATCGCCAGCACTCGGCCGCCTGTTCCAGAAACTCGGCCTCGCCGGTATTCCTGAAGACTTCGACACACCACCCGAAGTCAAGAAGGTCCTGCAAGCCTGACATCTCAGGCAGAGGTTTGATCGCATGAACGTCATCGCATCGGCCTTGCGCGCCGACCCAGCGCTACAATCGCTGCACCGCTCGCTCGACGTCTACTACGGCGATCCCGCGCGCGATGCGGCTATGGACAAGCTTTACTGCGGTTTTCTGCAACCGGGCGACCTCGCGTTCGACATCGGCAGCCATGTCGGCGATCGGATTGGCAGCTTCCGCCGGTGCGGTGCCCGGGTCCTGGCGCTGGAGCCGCAACCCGATTGTGCCCGCGTCGTCCGCGCGATTTACGCCGCCGACAAGGACGTTCGCCTGGTCGAGGCCGCCTGTGGTCCAATGCCCGGCAAGCTCAAGCTGCACATCAATTCCGCCAATCCGACCGTAACCACGGCGTCGCGGGAGTTTGTAAAGGCTGCCGATGGCGCCGGCGGCTGGGAGGGCCAGGTTTGGGACCGCGAAATCGAGGTGCCCGTCACCACGCTCGACACATTGATCGCCGAGCATGGTCGTCCGGCTTTCATCAAGATCGACGTCGAAGGTTTCGAAGCCGACGTGCTCGCGGGACTATCACGGCCGGTGGCGATGCTGTCCTTCGAATTCACGACCATTCAACGCGACGTCGCCGAGCTTTGCCTCGAGACGCTGGCGAGACTTGGCCCCTATCGCTTCGACGTGGCATTGGGCGAGAGCCAAACGTTCACCTTCGGCCGCTGGCTTTCAGCCGCCGACATGGCGGCGCACATCGCGAGCCTGCCGCACGCAGCCAATTCCGGCGACATCTACGCCTCCCTCGGCCGCTGATCGAAGCATGAAAGCGACAAGGGCACGCGGAGTCTCCTCCGCGTGCCCCTTTTCCGCTGCCGCAATCAAGCGACTTATTTCAGGCCGTAAACTTCGACGATGCCATCGCCCTTGAAGTTCAGCTTGGTCTTGTAGCTGAAATCGATGCGTTCGATGAAGCGTTCCCGGCCACGCAGCTCGATCGGCGCGCTCTCCTGGCCACCTGAAAGCTCGCGCGGCACAGGCAAATCTTCCGTTTCACCATTGGCGAACGTCACCCGCATACTGCGGATTTCCACCGCGTGCTTCAGTGCCTTGATCTTGAGCGAGCGGAAGGCACCGAGACGGCGCCCGACCTCGAAGACGTGGCGGTCGTCACGCAGCATTTCGGCGCGCTGTGCGCCAAGCAACAGCCATTGCGGCTGCGGGGTCGGCGTTGGCGCCGCCCAGTTGTCAGCGTACTCGCCATAGACTTCCACCACGGCCTGACCTCGGAAACCGGGGCGCGCCTGATAAACGAGTTGGATGTTGTCGATCCGGCCTTCGCGCTTCAGCGCGATCGGCGGCGTTACACCGTTCGCGGCGATATCGGCGTTGGCATCGATCCGGTCGCTGTCGCCTCGAACATAGTTGATGACGATCTCGCGCAGGTAGATGTCGTTCCGCAGGACGCGCAAGGCGATCTTGTTGAACCGACCACCCTCTCGACCGATGCGGATCACATCCCGCTCCGTCTCGAAGCCAACGGTCTGCGTACCGAACAACACCCAACCGCGCGGAATTTCACCGCCGTAAATACGATTTGGCGCTGGACCGCTATGGCCCGGACGGCCTTCGTCGGCGCGAATGGCCCAGACTTCGACGTTTGCGTTACCGCCGAAGCCCGGCCGGCTCCGATATTCCATATCCAGCCGCTCGATGACGCGCCCATTGTCGCCCCGCGGGCTCGGTGCCAGCGTCAACAGTCCTGTTTCGCCGCCGGCCCGGATCGGTTGTCGTATGGCCAGATCTTGCGTTTCGCCGCTGCGGAACGTCGCCTTGACGCTGCGCACGAACACGTCGTTACGCCGTACGATCAACTTGATGGCACGGAACCGGCCCGCGTCGCGTCCGAGCTGGATCGTCTCACGGTCGACGCCGAAGCCGATTTCTTGCTCGCCGAGCTTGACCCATTCGTCGCCGCGTTGGCGTTGGGCGTGTGCCGGCGCAATCATCGCCAGGACGGTGGCGAGCAGGGCGATAATCCCCGTCCACCTGAAGTTTGAAGCCATTGTTACCTCCCACTGAGCGTTTACATGTCTGGGGACGCCCCAAACCTGTTAGCGCAGTATTTAAGGGGGGCATGCCGTCAGCAGTCAGTCAATATCCGTTTTAGGCAAAGACCTGTGCTGCTGCAAAAGAGATCACGGAGAGTGGCTCGCCATTGACGCGCAGAGCCCCCATCCCTGTGGCGCGCCGATGTCTCCATCGACGGGCAAGGCGAGGCAACGTCACAAAAAAAGGGGCGCCGCGGCGCCCCTTAATACGTTGCGATTGGACGTGGTCTCAGAAACTTACTGAGCCCAGAACTCGACGAAGGCATAACCTTTACCGGTCGCCTGTGCGTCGAGCAGCCGCGAACGGTAGCTCACCTGGATCTCACGCACGGGCTTCGGCTTCAGGTTCACCGGACCGAACGACGAACCGGCATCGACCTTGGCGCCGACAGGAATGGTGTCCGTCGTGCCATCGCCATAGACGACCGTAAGCTTGTTGAGCGTGATGGCGCGCTGCTTCACATCGAGCCGGAAGCGGTTGAAGCCCCAGTTCTTTGCGACGGAGACGATATCGTTCTCATAGCCAAGGCCCTTCTTGACGCTGAAGAACAAGGGCTGCTGACCGCCGAGATAGAGCCAGCCACGGTTTGCACCGTGCTTGAAGGCGTCACCCGACGGCGAGATCTGTCCACCAGCGCTGGCCGAAGCCGGGCCCTGGCCATGCCATCCTTCGGCAAACTCACCGTAGGCTTCCACGCGAGCTTGACCACGGAAGCCTGGCCGGCTCTTGTAGACAAGCTGGATCTCCTTGATGAAGCGGTCGCCCTTGAGGTTGAACCACTTCGTGCGCGTATTGGCGGGCACGTTGGCCGCAACCGCCAAGACATCCGGCTCGCCGTCGCCGTAGATCACGCGCATCTCGTTGATGAAGATGTCGTTATCCAGCACGCGCAGACGGATCTTATCGAACTTGCCAAAGTCCGAGCCGATCTTGATGACGTCACGATCAATGCCGAAGCCGACGTATTGCACGCCGAACAGGACATCGCCGCCAGCCGTCGTCGAACCTGGGCGTGCCGTATTCGGTGTAGAAGGCGTTGCGCCAGCCGCAATTGGACCGGTCGTCGCTCCAGACGGCGTCGTGCCCGGTGCAATCATCGGACGTCCGGCTTGCAAGCCGCGAGCGTCGGCAACCCGTACCGCACGAGCGCCAGCCTGGCTCGTCACGCCAACGAGGCGAATACGGGCGCGCCGGGCTTCACCTGGAGCGGTTTTATAGTGCATCACGACTTGATCGATGAACTTCTCGGCTCCGACCCCGTTCTCGGGTCCCATGACACGGGTCTTGATGTCCTTCTGATCCAGGCGGATCAAACGGCCCCTGTCCTCGGTGAATTTCGAGCCATCGCTATAGATGATGTCGATCTTGCTGATATCGACAGCCGACCCTTCCAGGGCATAAATGCGGATGCCCCTGAAGCGCCCGGGAATTTTCGTCGTATCGACTTTATCGACGTCCGGGATGATTTTGAGCACGGCCTCCTCGGCCAATGTGACCTCGACCTGTGCATTGGCGGCAGTTGCGCCAATTGCAAAGAGGGCGAGGACTCCAACGAACAGCCTCCGCAACATGTACTACTCCTTCAAGTCTGATTAAGAAGCCCTGGCTTCCGGGCGCTTCTTTACCCTACCCACAAGGACAAAAAAAGGCTATTTCGCCACTGTCGAGCGTGTCAGGTTCGAAAATGGCTGTGTTGAAGTTGCAACATATCAGCGGCTGACAAGCGGCCATCGGTTCGAAGAAAAATTACCTTCAGCAACTATGCCGTCGCGCGATGGCTCGCCGAATGGAGCATGTGATCATGGCGCTTCCAATGGACGTACACCCCCGCGCAGCTGGGGACGTTAAAACCGCTATTTCCATTCTGCGCCAACAGCTTGGCGATCGCCTGCAGACAGGTGAGGCACTGCGTCGGCAGCATGCGCACACATTGACCTGGTTGCCGAACCAGCCGCCGGATGCCGTGCTTTGGCCGCTCACAACAGCCGAAGTACAGAATATCGTCCAGGTTGCAGCCGCCCATCGTGTACCACTGATCCCGTTTGGCGCCGGTACGTCACTGGAAGGGCACGTGAATGCGCCGCACGGCGGCTTGTCGCTCGATTTCGGTCGCATGGACCAGGTTCTCGCCGTCAACGACCGGGATCTCGACTGCATTGTTCAACCTGGCGTCTCACGCCGCAAACTGAACGAGCATCTGCGCGACATGGGGTTGTTTTTTCCGGTCGATCCCGGCGCCGAAGAGGCCACAATCGGCGGCATGGCGGCCACACGCGCCTCCGGCACCACCGCCGTCCGCTACGGGACGATGCGCGAGAATGTTCTCAACGTCACGGCGGTAATGGCCGATGGCCAAGTGGTCCGCACCGCGCGCCGCGCCCGCAAGTCATCGGCCGGCTATGATCTCACGAAATTGCTCGTCGGTTCCGAGGGAACCCTCGGCATCATGACCGAGTTGACCGTTCGGCTCTACGGCATACCAGAATCGATCATGGCGGCGGTTTGCCCCTTCGAAACGCTCGAAGGCGCCGTCAATGCCGTCATCCAATCGATCCAGCTTGGACTGGGCCTCGCCCGTTCGGAGCTGGTCGACGAGATCCTCGTGGCCGCCATGAACGCGCACGCAAAGCTCTCACTCGAGGAGAAACCCACCCTATTCCTCGAATTTCACGGCACTGAAGTCTCAGTGCGCGATCAGATTGCCCGTTTCGAGGAAATCGCGCGGTCCGAGGGCGCCATCCGCTTCGATTGGGCAGAACGCGAGGAGGATCGCCGCCGCCTTTGGAAGGCCCGGCACGAGGGCTATTGGGCGATCAAGAGCGCCTATCCTGGCCGTGAAGCGCTGGCAACGGACGTCTGCGTGCCGATTTCCCGGCTGTCGGAATGCATTCTCGAGACGCAGGCCGATATCAAAGCAGCCGGTCTCGTTGCCGCGGTGATCGGGCATGTGGGCGATGGCAACTTCCACACGCAACCGATGTTTGACATGGGCAATCCCAAGGAAGTCACGGCGATCGAAGGTTTTCTGAAGCGGCTTGCAGAGCGCGCCGTCGCCATGGATGGCACGTGCACGGGCGAGCACGGCGTTGGCCAGGGCAAGATGAAGTATCTGGATGCCGAGCATGGGACAGCAGGTGTCGCTGCCATGCGCGCGATCAAGCAGGCATTTGACCCTCTCGGTATCTTCAATCCTGGCAAGATAGTGACGATGCCGTGACCGGATGCCATGCCAGGGCACTTCAGTCAGAATTGAGCATTCCAGGCGCAGGCCGTGTTCACCCAGCACGCGGGTTCGGCAGGAGCAATGGCCGTCTCCCTCGCCGGATCTAAGCCGCAAGACGTGTTAACACCTTGGTAATTTTTTTCGCATTTAGTGGCGAAACTAATTCTCAGAAATTTCCTATCGCAAGCGGCGTTACAACGTTTTTGGCCGCGAACATCAAAAAATCGCGCACAGCAATCGCGCGCGCAGCGAAAGCCAATCCCTGCACAGCCTTTGTTTACCTACACATGCGATGACACCAGTGGCTGACCAGCGTTGCCGGTCCAGCCCTGTTTGGTGCATGGCGTAGGTTGAATACGAGTATGGCGGTAAAGATCAAACGGGAGCGGCCTGACCAGCGGCGGCATCACCGTGTGACGGCGCCATTGTTCGTCACCTACGCCGGCCAGCGCCTGAAGGCGTTTGACTGGAGCTTGGGTGGCCTCAGGGTCGATGGCCTGACCGGCGCATTGCCTGCGATCGGCGCCGAGATTCCGCTGCAGCTGACACTGCCATTCCAGGGCTTTGACGTCACCTTCGAAGTTCTTGGCGAAGTTGTCCGCAGCGACCAAGCCAAATCCGTGCTGGCGGTCCGCTTCAAGCAGATCGGCGAACGTGAGCGCGAGCTCATGACGCATTTCATCGACGAGCTCGTCCGTGGCTCGATGATGAACGTCGAAGATACGATCCAGCGTATCGATGTGCCGGTGACGCCCGCGTCACTGCAGCCCGATGTCAATCCGCTGAAGAAAGTGCCTGTAAAGCGCTGGCCCGTTAAAGCGCTGATCATGAGCTCCATTTACGGGGTTCTCGGCATGGCCGTCTTTGGCTACACGGCGCTGCTGTCCTATTCCAATTTCTTCCGCATCGAAGTGCAGACCGCGGTCATCACCGCGCCGGTCGAAACGGTCTCTGCGCAAGCCGAGGGGCGGATCACATGGGCTGCCGCCAAGCCCGGTGACGATGTGCGCTCCGGAACCGTCATTGCAAAGCTTACCGACAATCAGCTGGAGCGCGAGATCGAACTCGCCGAGATCACCGTCCGCGAACGGAAAGCGCAGCTGATTTTTCTGAAGCGCAAACAAGCCGACGAAATCGAGAAGGTGCAAGGTCTCGCCAACGTCGAGCTGCGCGGTGTCCAACAAAACCGTATCGAAATCGAGTCGCTCCTGGCCCAGCTCAAAGCCGCCGAAGCGCTCCATTGGCGTCTGAGCACCTTGCACCGGAAAGGCTTCACGACCGACTCGCTGCTGGAAAACGCCGAGAAGCAGGCGGCCTCGATGCGGGCTTTGCTGGAAGCCAAGCAGGTCGAAATGAAGAGCCGGGTGGAACTTGCAACGCAGAACGTCGGCAAGCGCTACTTCAACGGCAGTGCGATGGTCGGCGATACCGAGCAGATCGAGGCGCAGGTGCATCTGGCCGAGCAGGAAGTGACGCTGAACCAGGAGCGGCATCAGGCGCTGATCACGCATCGGGATCGACTGGCCGTCCGCGCGCCGTTCGACGGCACGGTTATCGAGATGCCGCACGTCGACAAGGGGTCCATCAAGAAGGGCGACACGGTCGCTATCATCGAGCAGCGCCAATTGCGCCAGGTCACGGCCTATCTCAATCAGGACGAGGTCTTGCGCGTCGGCCTGGGCGATGAGGCCTTGCTATATGTGCCAGCCCTTGGCGAGACGACCAAAGGTGTTGTCACGAAAATCGATCGCACGACGGGTTTCGTGCAAGAGGAGATGCGCCAGCAAAACCCGGGCTATCGTTGGCGCGGCCCTGTCGACCGCACGGCCAAGGTGATGTTGTCGTTCATCGATACCGAAAAAGTCCGCGACGTCGACAAATACAGGTCCGGGCTGCCCGTCGTCGTCGTCTTCCCGCAACGTTCGTCGAACGCTTTGATCGCCGCCATCCGGCAGCGCTTTATCACCGCGACCCGTTGAGGGGCAGCCAATGGGCCGCGCGCAAAACGTCGCTCCGTCCACGACCAAGCCAGAGCCGGTTGCTGGAGCCGCCTCGGTACGGCCGCTCGTAACCGCGCGCAATTTCGTTGCACCACCTGCATCCCTGTCACCGGGCGACCGTCAGATCGCGCGTGCGCAGCCGGCGCTGGCGATACCTGGCCACGTCTTGCATCCCGAATTGACGGCTGCCGACGATTTGACGCGCAAAATTCCTTTCTACGAGAAATGGAGCCCCAAGGTTCTGCTCCAGATCCTGCTCTATTTTTCCTGCTGCTATGTTGCCTTGTGCTCTCTGCCCAACTCCATTTGGGACCAGGAGGCGCATGATTTCGTTTATGTGATCGGCATCCTTGGCATCTGGCGCTATGGCTGGTGGTTCAACCACTGGATGCGTGCACTCGTCTACGCCAACATCACCTACGCCCGGAAACGCGACATCGCCGCATCACTGTGGGAAAGCGGCTGGCGTCCGCGCCATATTCACGTGCAGATGACGACGTTTCGCGAACACCGCGAAATCTCGGAAGCCGTGATCCGCGCGTTGGTACGCGAATTTCGCGAGACGGGAATCCCGGCAACCATCTGGCTCGGATCGAGTGAGCTTGCCGACGAATTGAAAATCGCCAACCACCTGAAGATTGTCGGTGCAGACTGCGATATTACGCTCCGGATCATCCGGCAGAACCAGCCCGGCAAGCGCGTCGCCATCGCGCTCATTCTGCGTGCCATGTCGCGCGCGGGACTTGGCAACGACGATCTGGTCATATTCATGGACGGCGATTTCGTGCCCTCGCCCGGCATCCTGCGCAAGTGCTGCCCGCTATTCGCCCTCGATCCGGATCTGCACGCGCTGACGACCGATGAGCACGTCGTCGTGCGCGGCCCTTCGTGGATGCAGTCGTGGCTCGATATGCGGTTTTCGCAGCGCCGCATGGCCATGCAAAGCCACGCCTTATCCGATCGCGTCCTAACGTTGACAGGCCGCTTCTCGATGTTTCGCGCCACCCATATCGTCAGTCACGAATTCATTCGCTTGCAGGAAGCCGACTTCCTGCATCACTGGCTGTGGGGTACGTTCCGCTTTCTCTCTGGTGACGATAAGAGCACCTGGTACACGCTGCTCAAGTACGGCGTGAAGATGACTTACGTTCCTGACGCGACCGGCGTCACCATCGAGGTGGTCGAAGGCAGCGGCATGCTGCGGATGAAGGAAAACCTGCGGCGTTGGTCGGGCAATATGCTGCGCAATGGCCTTCGCGCCATCATGCTTGGGCCCCGCGCCATGCCGTTCTTTATTTGGTGGTGTTGCGTCGACCAGCGGCTCGCCATGTGGACGACACTGGTCAGCCCCTTGCTTGCGATTGCCGGTACCATGAAGACCGGCTGGCCGTTCCTGCTCAATTACATCGTCTATCTTGCCATCACGCGCATGCTGCTGTCGCTCGTCCTCTTCACATATGCGCGGCGCGTCGATTTCAACTATGTCTGGACGCTGGCTGCCAACCAGAAGATGAACGCCAACGTCAAGATCTACATGATGTGGCGATTGTCGAAGCAGAAGTGGGCCAACCGTGGCAACCAGACCCAGGGTTTCGCAGGCCCAGGGCTCCTGGAGCTCGCAAAGAACTGGATGGCCAACTATCTAACAGCCATGTCGTTCTGCTCGTTGATCCTCGCTGTCATGATTTACACCGAGTTGATGCCGATCCCGAGCGCGGGCTTCCTGATCGCAATTCTGTCTGGCCAATAAATATCGCGCCATTCCACGTCCGACTTTCAATACCTCGGTTCCATAAAATTGTTCCGGTCTCTTTCAATGAAAAGCGACGGCTCTCTGGCATTGTCAGCGTGTTGGCACCTGCATCGGTCCTGAAGCGGCGAAAACAGCCGCAGGGGGGATCAGCCGTGCGTTTGACGGGAGGCGAGCTGCAAATGCAGCCCACCCGGCGACGCGCTGGTGCTTGGGAATGGCGTTGTCGTAACATCAGGGGAATATACGTGGGAGCGTTGGATCAAGTCGTGTTGTCGCGGGCGGTGTTTGATACTGTCAGTGGTTCGCTTGGAAATGACGCTGGGACAGCGGCTGGCGCCGGCAAGCCCGCCATCAGCGTCATTGGTCTCGGTTATGTCGGCGCGGTCTCCATGGCGTGCTTGTCGCACATCGGCTTCCGCATGGTCGGCGTCGACGTCGCCCACGAGAAGGTCCGTTGCATCAAGGAAGGCCGTTCGCCAATCGTCGAAGCGCGGCTCGAAGAATTGCTTTCGGATGGCGTCGCCAAGGGCCGCATCGATGCCACGCAGAACCTGATCGCTGCCGTGCTCGAAACCGACGTCACGTTTATGTCGGTCGGCACGCCGACGTCGCCCGATGGCGGTTGCGACTTTACCTACGTGCGTCAGGCGAGCCGCGGCATCGGCCAAGCCTTGGCGATGAAGGACGGCTACCACGTCGTTGTGCTGCGCTGCTCGGTGCCGCCGGGCACGACGCTCGACGTCGTCGTTCCCGAAGTTGAGAAAGCCTCCGGCAAAAAGCTTGGGCAAGACTTCGGCGTCTGCTTTAATCCCGAATTCCTGCGCGAAGGCGTGGCCGTCGCCGACTTCTTCGCACCGCCGAAGACCGTCGTCGGCACCTCCGACCCCCGCGCCGCCGCTGTCGTCTCGAACATCTACAAGGCCGTCGACGAAAATGTGATCTTCACGTCGATCGCCGCGGCCGAAATGGTGAAATACGCCGACAACGTTTGGCACGCGACGAAGGTTGCTTTCGGCAACGAGATCGGCCGCCTGTGCAAGCGTCTCGATATCGACAGCCACGATGTGATGAATATCTTCGTCAAGGATTTGAAGCTGAACCTCTCGCCTTATTACCTGAAGCCTGGCTTCGCGTTCGGCGGGTCCTGCTTGCCGAAGGAAGTTCGTGCCGTCAGCCATATCGCGCATGCGCTCGGCGTCAGGGTGCCGCTGGTCGACAGCTTGACGGTATCGAACCACGCCCACATCGACCAGGCCGTCGCTCTGCTCGCACCATTTGCCGGCAAGCGCATCGGTTTTCTCGGGCTGACGTTCAAGCCGGCGACCGACGATCTTCGTGAGAGCCCGACACTTGAATTGATGTCGGCGCTGCTGGCGAAAGGCGAAACGTTGCGCGCCTATGACCCGAACCTGCATCTCGGTCCCATGTTGCAGGGCCAGATCGACTACGTGAAGCATGCGTGCCCGGCACAAGCCAAGTTGATGGACAATCTTCAAGCCATCACGGTCGCAGATGCGGCCGCCTTGGTCGAGGGCTCCGACGTCGTCGTCGTCAGCCACGCAACGGATGAATTCCGCAACGCAGTCATGACGCGGTCGCCGCACATCCACGTGCTCGATCTCGCGCGACTGTTCAAAGACCTGCCCGAGGACGCGACGTATCAGGGCATCGCCTGGTAACGGTCACTCAGCCACGGCGCAGAGAGTATCAATGGCCTGGGACGGCCGCCGGATTTCCGGCGGCCGTTTTCGTTTCTGATATTGCGAAGAATTTTATGCAATTTTTCCCAGAATTGCGACGTACGCGTGAACGTGATGTTCCAATTCGATGTGTATCTTGCGGTTATGGGTCGCGGAGGAGCGGGATCAGGGTGTGCCTCGGAAACCGGGGCGCAGGTCACATTTATCGAAGGTACCACTTCGAAAATGTGTGGATCTGCCGTTGACCTGGAACACATTGAGTCTCATGGGAGCAAATAGAAGAAAATGAGTGACGACAAAAAATCTGCCAGCGGGGCACCTCAGCTCCAGGCTATCTCGGTTGCCGAGGACTACAAGGGCTCGGTCGTGTTCGGTGGCGAGACCGCCGGATACAAAAACGTTGTCGGCATGTACTCGATCGGCAATGACGGCCACATCTCGAACGTTAAAATCCTGTTCGCGAATGCCTCGCAGCAGGGTTCCGGCGGCGATCTGACCGCCGGCAAAAGTGCTGTCGATGTCAGCCTGCATGGCGGCGACAAAGTCGGCTTCTTCGTCGTGCCGAACGGCTTCGCGCAGAGCGGCATGGAGAAGTTGCTGGCCGATCCCAAAGGCAGCTTCCAGTTCGTCGACGCGAAGGGCAATCCCGGCAACGTCAATTCCGGCGTCGAGCTCAAGCTCGTCCACGTGGATGCGGCCGGCAAAGCCGTCGATATGAAATCGCAATACGGAACCGAGTGTTTCCATAGCTGCGATGACGGCTCCAAGGGGCTCAACGGCGACAACTTCAATCACGTCAAGACGTCGGTCGATCCGTTGTCGGGCACCGTCAAGATCGGCTTTGAAGATCTGAAGGGTGGCGGCGACAAGGACTTCGACGACGCGGTGATCAGCGTCAACGTTGGCAAGGCCAACGCCGCAGCGCTGACGAAGAGCGTGTCGGACAAGGTCGACAATGCAAAAGCTGGCGTTGAGAAAGCCGAGGACGACGCCAAGAACAGCGCCGCGAAAAATGGCTATGAGCAAGGCGATGATGATGACGATGATGACGATAAGGTAGCGAAGGACAAGGCTGAGAAGGACAAGGCTGCTGCTGACAAAGCCGCTGCCGACAAGGCTGCTGCTGACAAAGCCGCTGCCGACAAGGCTGCTGCCGACAAGGCTGCTGCCGACAAGGCTGCTGCTGACAAAGCCGCTGCCGACAAGGCTGCTGCTGACAAAGCCGCTGCCGACAAGGCCGCTGCCGACAAGGCCGC
>JANXRM010000429.1 GCA_025353015.1 Hyphomicrobiales bacterium | reverse complement strand
TTCTCGATGCGGATGCCGTATTCGCCCGTTTTGTAATAGCCCGGTTCGTTGGAGCAGATCATGCCCGCCTCGAGCGCCACCGTGCCGCGCTTGGAGATCGATTGCGGTCCCTCGTGCACCGAGAGATAGCTGCCGACGCCGTGGCCGGTCCCGTGGTCGAAATCGAGGCCGCTGTTCCAAAGCGCCCGCCGCGCGAAGGCATCGATTTGGCCGCCGGTGGTTCCTTTCGGAAACCGTGTCGTTGCAATGGCGATGTGCCCCTTGAGGACCAGCGTGAACCGCTCGCGCATCTCCTGGCTCGGCCGGCCGACGGCGACGGTGCGTGTGACGTCCGTCGTGCCATCCTGGTACTGGGCGCCGCTGTCGACCAGAAAAAGCTCTCCGGTCTTCAGGCGCCGATTGGTCGCTTCGGTCACGCGGTAATGCACGATGGCGCCGTTCGGGCCCGAGCCCGAAATCGTGTCGAAGCTGATCTCCTTCAACGCCTGGGTTTCAGCGCGCATCGCCTCGAGCTGGCGGACGGCGCCGATTTCGTCGAGGCGGCCGGTCGTCGCCTCGCGGTCGAGCCAGGCGAGGAACCGCGCCATGGCGATGCCATCGCGTTCATGCGCGGCGCGGGTGCCGGCAATTTCAGCCGCGTTCTTGCGCGCCTTTGGCAGGATGCAGGGATCGCGCGCGTCGATGATGGTCTTCGATTTTGTGCCAAGCGTTCGGCGGAACCAGTGCGCAGCGTTGGATTCATCCAGCCGCACGCGGCGTTCAGCCTTGGCCAACACCTCGACCCGGTCTTTCAGATCGTCGGGTTCGCGGATCTTGGCAACGGCTGCGATGTGCGCGCGCGTTTCCGGCGTCAGCTTGCGCTTGTCGATGAAGAGTTCGGGCTTGGTGCCGGCGTGGACGATGGCGAATGCAAGTGCCGTCGGGTTATGTTTCACGTCTGAGCCGCGAATGTTGAAGAGCCAAGCGATACTATCCGGCAGCGTCAGGATCGCAGCATCCTCGCCGGCGGCTTTCATCGCCTTCTGCAACTCGGTGATTTTTGCGGCAGATTCGACGCCGGCCAATGCCAGCGGTTGGATCGTGACGGCGCCAAGTGCCACGGCCGGCCGCGCATCACCCCAGATGCGATCCACTGGGTTCTTGGGCAACGGTTTCAGACTGATCGATTTCTTGGCGAGCTTGGTTTCGGCTTGCCGCACCCAGGCCGTTGTATGCAGCCAGGGATCGTAGCCAACGCTGGTGCCCGTCGAGAGTTTCGCCACCAACCACTCGACCGGATCGGCCTCCGGCACCAGCGCAATCTCGAAGGTCTTGGCATCGACCTGATCGCGGGCCTGCAGTGTATAGCGGCCGTCGACGAACAGCGCGGCCGTCCGTCGCGCGATAACGGCCATGCCGGCTGAGCCGGTGAAACCCGTCAGCCATTTCAACCGTTCGGCCGCCGCCGGCACGTATTCGCCCATGTGCTCGTCGGCGCGCGGCACCAGCACGGCATCAACGCCGAGCGAGGCAAACAACTGGCGGAGTTGCTCGACGCGGGCGGCGCCAAGCTTGGGGTCGGCGGCATTTGTGAAATCCTGGAACATGCCCCGTTCTTAAGGGGCGTCGTGGACGCCTGCAATCGGGACTGTGGCTTGACGCCGCAAAATCCCCAGCCGTTACGCGTGGTTGCCGGCGGTATTTTGCGGGCTTTGCGGTGGTCACAAAACAGCCATCAATTTGCCTTTCGATTAGGCAGAAAAATTGCACCAAACCAATTGTAAAAAAATATAACCTATTGTGATGTATGGCGACTTGTCATGCGTGTGGCGCATTGCTGCAAAGCAACATGACATCTGGTGCGTGTGCGAACATGGACTATTTTAAAGGTGCAGCCAGCCTCCAGCGCGGGGTTGTCTCGGACCCATAGAACTCAAACACCAACAACAGAGTTGAGGGCCATCATGAGCACCGCAGTTTTCGAACTCCATCCTGACGTCGCCGAAAGTCAATCGCCCCAGAAGGGCCTTTTCCAGCAACTCGCCGAAAATCGTGAGCGGCAGGCCAAGGCTCGCATCCGGTCCTTTTTGCTCGGACGTTCCGATGCCGGCCTCGCCGAATTGGGCTTCTCCCCAAACGAGATCAGCGCGATCCGCGTCACCGGCGCGATACCGGCAAGCTTCTGGCGCTGACCCAGTTTCGCATCGAAGTGACGGCGGGCGCACGTCCGCCCTCGTTCCCGATTGCCCAGGAGGTTCCAATGAAATTGTCACTCACGAATTCCACAGCCATTGATTTTCCAGCCGTCGACGAGACCGCAACCGGCATGGGATTGATGGCCGTCGTCCGGCGCGTTGCCGCATCGTTTCGCGAGGCTCGGTCTACCCGTCGCCTCCGGCACGATATGGCGCAACTTGACGATATGATCCTCGGCGACCTTGGCATCGGGCCCGACGAAATGGCCCGTATCCATAGCGGTGAAGAGTTCACGCCGCGCTGCTGGCAGGTGTGATCCGCCAGCAGACCTCACCGGCCAAGATCTCAATGGCCGGTGCGAACAAGTGTCAGCGTCGCCCAGCCCGTGAGATTGCGTTTCTCGACGATGCGGAAGCCGGCGGCCTGATACGTGGCGCCAACTTCCGTCGCCTGGTCCGACAACAGCCCCGACAGAACAGCAATTCCGCCGGGTTTGATCGCACGGGCGAGATCCGGCGCGAGATTGATCAGCGGCCCCGCCAGGATATTGGCGGTGACGAAGTCGTAGCGACGGTCGCCTCGGAGCGCTGGATGCGCAAGCCCGGTCGCGGCATAGACCCGGATGCGGCCGGCCAACCGGTTGTTTCGGACGTTCGACTGCGCCACCCGGACGGCCTCCGCATCGATGTCGCTGGCGACGATCGACGCCTGCGGCAGCGAGTGCGCCATGGCAATCGCCAGCACGCCTGATCCACATCCCAGGTCCAGAATGCGCTTAAAATGGCGCCGCCGCGTCAGCCGGTCGATGGCGATGAGGCAGCCTTCGGTTGTCGCATGATGGGCGGTGCCGAAGGCCTCGCCTGCATCGATTTCGATGGCATTCAAGCGACGGCCGACGCGTTGGCGGTCGTGGCTGCCGTGGATCCAGAAGCGCCCGGCAGAAACCGGTGGCAGGGCTGCCTGCGAGATGGCAACCCAGTTCTCGTCAGGTACGGCATCGATGGCGATGGCGCGCGCCCGCTCTAGGAGGCCGTCCACCGCTGAGCGCAGGGCATCGAGATCGGGCGCAGCTTCGAAGTAGGCATCGACGCGCCAGCCGCCGGTGTCAGGGTTTTCGAACAGCGATGTCGCCAGCGGCAGCGGCTCTGCCATATCGAGGTGCTCGGCCAAGGCTCTGGCGTCGCCAAGTCCACCCATCTCGACCGTCAATTTCGTCAGTGCCATTCTGCCCTATTTGGAGTTGCGACGTTTGGAAGGTTTGGAAGGTTTGGAAGGTTGAGGACGGCGTGCAGCCTTACGCCGTCGTGTCGGGCTCAAGCTCGAACTCGACGCCTTCCGTTGTCGTCATGTCGGGAAGCTCATCCAGGTACTTGTCCCAGAGCACGTCGATGTGCACGGCGGCCGCGGCCGGTGGCAGGGTCTTCAGCGTGCCATCGGCCAATTCCGTAACGATGCCGTCTTGCATCAAGCGCTGCAACGCGTCTTCGACGTCGAAATTCAGGTTGAGGCCGAAGGTGTTGAGCAGGTATTGCTCGATCGATTTATCGACCTCGGCCAAGGTGCTTCGGTTCACCGTCTGCTTTGCGAGCACCGAATAGAGGAGGATTTCTTCCTTGACGTCTTCTTCGGCGGCGCGGTCGGCCAGCACCGTCATGACGCCCCGGTTGTCCGCCATGGCGTGGAAATAGAGGTTCTGCGCCATCGTCACCATATACTTCGTCTTCTGGTTCATGAAGTTGACGGCCTGCCGGGCGGCAATGCCACCAAGCCCCACAACCGCGCCAGCCAGCGCCAACGGGTTGGTCGCGACTGCAATTTTACCGGCGGTGCCGAAGATGCCCATGCCGAGTCCGCTTCCGGCCGTAGCGCTGAGCTTCAGCTTGTCGAACATGCGGAACTTAACCTTGGTATTCGGGAACACCATCTCGATGTCGGACCGCGGCATGTTCTTGAAAAGTTTGAGATAGACATAGTCGGGCTTAACCTGCGGCGGCAGGGAGTTCCTCAGGCGCTTGACGATCTTGGCCGCCTGCTCCTCGGAGCACTTCTGCTTGGCCATGAGGTCGCGGACCTGCTGTTCCTCGGGCTTCATCTTGAACAGGATGCAGAGGCGTTGGAAAATGGGCACATCGAACTCTTCCTTCCAAAGGTAGAGTTTTTTGATGTTGCGGCGGTGTTCTTTGCGCATGGTGGCGCCGCGAAAATAGACGGCGAGTTCGTCGAACGCCGTGAAATCGACGTGCAGGTCCAGCCCGTAGTGGCTGTCCTTGGTCATGATCAGTTCTACATTGGCGGGGTCGATCCTGGTGTAGTTGGCCTGCACCAGCAGCTGCTCGCATTGCGCGACCAGTCGTTTTTGCATGTCATCGCGTTCTCTGGTGCCAAATTTCCGCGTGATCAGCAGGTCGCTGTCGGGGCTGAAGGGCTCATAGGTCTGCTCGAGCTCCAGCAGGCGGGCGCTGTAGGTCTGTTTGCGCCAGTAATCCAAATATCGGAAGAACCGGCGCACATGCTGGGCCTCATTGCCCGGCCAGTATTGCTGGCGCGCCAGCCGTTCCATGAGCGCCTGCCGGGTGACGGGGATGAATTTCTCGCGCTTGTCCTCGCCCCGAAACATGTCGCCGATGATATCGGCCGATGGTTCGACGGCTGCGGGCGCAGGCTTCTCGCCGGTTCGTGCTGTCCCCTTGGCAACGGTGGCAACGTTGCCAGCAGACACTTCAGCCGTCGACATGTGGTCCTCCCGCGCGGCGCGATAGACTGGAGACGATCGTACCGTGGGTCAATTCCCCGTCTGCCGTCCCCGGATTTGGCCATGAGCCATACCATATCCCGGGAAAATAGCCTCCCCCTGCAGCCCAATTGGGGCAGGGGGTATCGCGCTACCGGCCTGACAGGGCGGCCTTGGTCGCGGCATGAGGTGCGATGGCGCCGCGGTGCTGAATGACGATGCCGGCGAGGCGGTGCCCGGCGAGGGCCGCGCTGCCTATGTCGGCGCCCTGGAGCCGGGCCGCGAGATAGGCCGCGTTGAAGCTGTCGCCGGCAGCCGACGTATCGACGGGCATGACTCTGGCCGGGATCGGCACCAGGACCGGGTCAACGTCATCTTTCGCAATCCAGCATAGGGCGCCCTCTGCGCCCTGCTTTACGGCGATTTCGCCAACGCCGAACGCGGTCAGTCGCTCGATCGTGGCGTGCGCGCTTGCATCGCCCCAAAGCGCCACCTCGTCGTCGAATGTGGGGAGGCCAATATCGGCAAGCCGCCAAAAACGTTCCATCACGCGGCGGGCGCGCTTCGTATCAGCTCCCCAGCCGCGCGGACGGTAGTTGCCATCCATGGCGATGCGCACGCCGCCTGCCTTTGCTGCGCCAATGGCCTCAGCGAACCGGTCGAGGGCGGCCTCGCCGTAAAGCGACAACGTGATGCCGGAGAAAATGACGAGCATGGCTGAGCGCATGGCTGCTGCAACCTTGTCTGCCGCCGGATTTTGGACGGGTCCATCGAACACTTCCCGCGCCGGCGACCGGTCGCGCCAATAGTGGAAGGTTCGCTCTCCCGCAGCCGTCGTCTCGATGAGATAGAGGCCCGGCATGCGGCCGGGAGCGATGTGGATGAGGTCGCACCCAACGCCTTCCGCCCGCGCCAGATCGAGGATGCCAGCGCTGTAGGGATCGTCGCCAAGCGCGGTCGCATAGCTCACAGGGACGCCGCAGCGTGCGAGGTAGACGGCGGTATTGAACGTATCGCCGCCGAAGGATTGGCCGAAGCGGCCGTCCGGCCCGCGCGCCAATTCCACCATGCATTCGCCGATGCAAACGACCGCGCCCGTCTGTGTTTTGTTCATGCCTTGAGGTCTCTCGCCACGATCATCGCACGTCAGCCGCCAACCGCAGATGGCCAGCGCCCGTTTGACAGCGCAAGGGGATTCCGCGCCGTAGGATTGAGCAGAGCCGCAGGCACACATTGCAACGGGCCTTTTGCAACGGGCTTGGCGCGCGCACACGCCCGTGCTTGCATAGGCCCCACTCAGGAAACGACCTCAGCAGCAGCGGAGCAGCCCCCATGAAAACGGCAGATGCGATCTCGGCGATTTTGAAGCGCGAAGGCGTTGAATATCTGATCGGATATCCCGTCAATCACGTGATCGAGCACGCGGCGATGGTCGACATCCGCCCGATCATGGTGCGCCAGGAGCGGACAGGTCTGCACATGGCCGACGCCATCAGCCGCGTCACCTCGGGCAAGAAGCTCGGCGTGTTCGCCATGCAGCACGGCCCCGGCACCGAGAACGCCTACGGTGGCGTCGCGCAGGCTTACAGCGAAAGCGTACCGATCCTGGTCATGCCCATGGGCTATGCCCGGCGCATCGCCTGGGTTGATCGCAATTACAACGCGTCGCTGCAGATGCGCGGCATCACCAAGTCGGCCGAGCCGATCACGTCGGCCAAGGAAATCCCGAACGTGTTTCGCCGGGCATTTCAGCAGTTGCGCTCGGGGCGAGGCGGGCCAGTGCTCGTCGAGATCCCTAACGATCTGTGGGCCGAGGAATGCGATATCAAGGACTACATCTCGCCCAAGGCTGTCCGCACGGGGACCGATCCGGTCGCTTGCCGGGAAGCCGCCAAAATGCTGGTCGCCGCCAAGCGGCCGGTGCTCTACGCGGGCCAGGGCGTGCACTGGGCGGAGGCCTGGCCTGAGCTGAAGGAGTTGGCCGAACTGCTGGCGATCCCTGTCACGACAAGCCTCGAAGGCAAGAGCGCCTTCCCCGAAACGCATCCGCTGTCGCTGGGCTCCGGTGGTCTCGCGATCCCGCAGACGGTGCGCACCTTCCTCGACAAATCCGATCTCATTTTCGGTATCGGCTGCTCGTTCGGCGAGACGAACTTCGGCGTCAAGATGCCTGTGGGGCATCCGAAGATCATCCAGGCGACGCTCGATCCCGCCGACATTAACAAGGACACGCCTGTCGCGCTGGGCATCGTCGGTGACGCGCAGCTCGTGCTTGCGTGCGTGATCGAGGAAGTGAAGAAACTGCACGGTTCCACGCCGAAGGACCCGAAGAAAGTCGCGGCCGAAATTCGCGAGATCTACGAGCCCTGGTTTGCCAAATGGCTGCCGAAGCTCGAATCCAACTCCGAGCCGATCAATCCCTACCGCGTGTTCTGGGACTTGCAGAAAACGGTCGATGTGGCGAACACGATCATCACGCACGATGCAGGTAGCCCGCGCGATCAGCTGTCGCCGTTCTGGAAGCCGACGACGCCGCTCTCCTACATCGGCTGGGGCAAGTCCACGCAGTTGGGCTATGGCCTAGGCCTCGCCATGGGCGCCAAGCTCGCCAAGCCCGACAAGCTCTGCGTCAACGTCTGGGGTGATGCCGCTATCGGCTTCACCGGCATGGATTTCGAGACGGCGGCGCGCGAGAAAATCCCGATCCTGTCGATCCTCTCGAACAACTTCTCCATGGCGATCGAGCTGAAGGTGATGGCGGAGTCCACCAAGAAATACCGCTCGACGGACATCTCGGGTCACTACGCCAACTTCGCCAAGTCGCTCGGCTGCTACGGCGAGCGGATCGAGAAGGTCGCCGACATCGTGCCCGCCATCAAGCGCGGCATCGAGGCGACCAAGAAAGGCCAGCCGGCGCTGCTCGAGTTCATCACCAGCAAGGAAACCGAAGTCTCGCGGATCGGGTGAGCCAAGGCGTTACTTCCCGTCGCCGCCTCGATGTCGCGCCCATTGTGGCATCGCGGCGGCGCCTGGATTGGCATATGATCAATCGTACATGTTGCCTCGAACGAGGATTGAGCGATGCTGCCATTGCGCGCTCGTGCCTCCATTCCGCTCCGAGGGCGCTACGCCGTGTCCTGCTGCGGCGGCTGCTTGTGCCTGTCCCGCTCTGATGCCCGGCGCTTGCGGCGCATCACCCGGATCGTGCGTCAGGCGCGAAAAGCGGGCTATGTTCAGAGCCGCCACAGCCGCTCGGTCATGTGAAACGACGCGCGGCCGCGCGCTTTACATGGCCTTTGCCATCTCCCTGAGCGCGAACTTCTGGATTTTGCCGGTCGATGTTTTCGG
>JANXRM010000424.1 GCA_025353015.1 Hyphomicrobiales bacterium | reverse complement strand
CCGCCGAGCACGGAATGCGCGATGACGTTGAGGCTTTGTTCACCGCGATAGTCGGGATGCGCCCGCCAGCCGATATCAGACAGTAGGCACGCGGCGTGGCGCAAGCGCTTCTCGTCTTCGCTCTCCTTCGGACCGGGGCTGGCGAAAATCGCGTCCGTCCAAAGACAGAGTTCCCTCGCATGGCGCGCCGACCGCGACCGCAGGCGCGCGTAATCCTCCGCGAACGAGAGGAGCGGGTCCTTGTTGCGCTCGGCTTCCGTCAGGAACGAATAGAGCAGACCCTCGCGGATACCAAACACCGAAAAGACCACGTCCTTCGCGCGCATACGGCGCAGCAGGCGTTCCATGACAAGGGCACCATAGGGCAGCACTTCACGCCGCGCCTTGGAGATTTCCGAGATGCCCTTGATGTCGGAGATCTTGCGCGACCGCCGGATCATCTCGCAAAACGTGATCACCTGCGACGCCGGCAGCCTGTAGCCATGCATCACCCGTAGCGGATAGTCGTGCATTTCCATGTGCAGCTTGGCGAGCGAACGCCAGGTGCCGCCCACCGCATAAAAGGTCCGGCCTTCGGGCCGGCCGAGCCAGCCCACCGACGCCAGCTGCTCATCGGCGATTTCGAGCGATTTGTCGAGACGACCGCCCGACACGTCAAGGAGCCGCAACCCGCCGAGCGGCAACGTAACAGCATCGCCGCGCTTGGACGCCGTCAGGTTGATGAGTTCGAGTGAGCCCCCACCGAGATCGCCGGCAATCCCATCGGCGCTCTGGGAGCCCATCAAGATGCCGTTCGCGGCAAGCTCGGCCTCCCGGTCTCCTGATAAAATCTGGATCGCGACACCGGCGGCCTGTTCGGCCCGGGCAATGAATTCCCGCCCGTTATCAGCTTCGCGGACGGCTGCAGTCGCGATGGCGCGGATGTTTTTCACGCCGAGAATGCGGGCAATGGTGCGAAAACGCGCCAGGGCCGTGAGAGCCCGCTCGATGCTGTCACGGCCCAGTTGCCGGCTTGAGCCGACGGTCCGGCCTAGTCCGCAGAGCACCTTCTCGTTGAACAGCGGCGTCGGGCTGCGGACTGCACCCTCATACACCACGAGGCGGACGGAATTCGAGCCGATGTCGATGACGCCAATCGGTTCCAGCTCGCTGAACCGTCCCCGATCGCCGCCCATACGGTCCAACGTGGTCATTCGAGCCCCTGGATGATGCACGAATTGATAACGCATGCTTACATGGACATGCCGCCCCGAACGCTGCGTGCTTGCCGTTGCCACCCTCGCGCAGCCGGGATATCTCTGCCCGATTCTCAGGCCGTTCGCTGGTTTGAAATGCGCCCAAACCGCGGGATTCCAAGGCCCAAACGCTGGCCTGCTTTTGCTACAGATCTATATCCCTTTGCTGGCCGTTTGGATGGTTCCCTGCGCGGTCCCGTTATGCTTTCCGCGGTTGTCCCTTGTTCGAAACCCCAAACCGCGGCGGAAAACTTTCCTTCAGCGATTGACCACGCCCCGACAGGCTCGGATTGGTCATGAAGTAGTTGTGAGCGTTGAAAGGTTCGTCACCCGGGGTAACGGTGACCCGTTCCGATGTCCCATCCGGCCTGACGCTCCAGCTCTGCTCGTTGTCTTTGAGATTGGCCACCATGATCTGGTCGAGAATCTGCTCGTGCACCGTCTCGTTGCGAATGGGCAGCATGGCTTCGACCCGGCGGTCGAGATTGCGCGGCATCATATCCGCCGAGCTGATGTAAACCAGCGCCTTGGGGTGGGGCAGGCCGTGCCCTGCACCGAAACAATAGATGCGGCCGTGCTCGAGAAAGCGGCCGATGATGCTTTTGACGCGGATGGTTTCCGACATGCCGGGAACGCCAGGCCGAAGGCAACAAACGCCGCGCACGACAAGATCAATCTCGACGCCCGCCTGACTAGCTTCATAGAGCGCTTCGATGATCTGGCCGTCGACCAGCGCATTCATTTTGGCCCAGATGGCTGCCGGACGGCCCGCCTTGGCATGCTCCATCTCGTCCCGGATATGGGCCAGCATGCAGGCCCGGATCCCCTTGGGGCTCGCGGCCATAACTTCGAGGTCGGCCGGCTCGGCATACCCCGTAACGAAATTGAAGATACGGCTGACGTCCCGCGCAATGGCACTATCAGCGGTAAAGAATGAGAGGTCGGTGTAGACGCGCGCGGTTTGCGGATGGTAGTTGCCGGTACCGATATGGCAGTAGGTGGCGAGATCGGTCCCATCCTTGCGCACGATAAGGCCGAGCTTGGCATGCGTTTTCAACTCGACGAAGCCATAGACGACATGCACGCCGGCGCTTTCGAGATCACGCGCCCAACGGATATTGGCCGCCTCGTCGAAGCGTGCCTTGACCTCGACGATGGCCGTGACGGACTTGCCCAACTCGGCGGCTTCCTTCAAAGCACGCACGATCGGGCTGTCTGTGGATGTCCGGTAGAGCGTCCATTTGATGGCCATGACATCAGGATCGAGCGCCGCCTGCCGAAGGAACTGCAGCACGACATC
>JANXRM010000164.1 GCA_025353015.1 Hyphomicrobiales bacterium | reverse complement strand
GCCGCGGAATATCGGCCTCCTTCCGTTCCCAATTGCCAATTGTCTGCCTCGTCACACCGAGTTCTTCCGCGAGCATGTCCTGGTCGTAGCGGTTGTCCTTCCGCCACTCCTTGATGTCTCGACCCGACCGGATCTTCCGCTTCTGAGACACTGGCACGTTCGGACCTCGAGCTATGGCCGGAAGTTGGTGACGGTGCGAATCGGGAAGGCGGCATATCATGGGGGTGCTTGACGCCTCCACTTCTCCACCAAAGGAGCGATATGCCGTGTCCAACGATAACGTCGTCAAACTGAAAGAGCCAGGGTCCTTCGAGGACCAACTCACCGAAGTCCTGCGTCAGGGCGCACGCGCCCTGATCACCCAGGCGGTCGAGGCCGAGGTCGCAGAGTTTCTCGGCAAGCATGCTGAACTCAAGACCGAGGCTGGCCGGAGCCGCGTCGTTCGCCATGGCCATCTGCCTGAGCGCGAGGTCATGACCGGCATCGGCCCCGTGCCGGTTCGGCAACCACGCGTGCGTGACCGTGAGGCCGCCGCCGATGCCAGCGACCGCATCCGGTTCTCGCCGGCGATCCTGCCGCCCTACATGCGGCGCTCGAAGTCGATCGAGACGCTTCTGCCGGTCTTGTATCTCAAGGGTATTTCGACCGGCGATTTCTCAGAGGCGCTGTCGGCCCTGCTCGGCCGGGATGCGGCGGGCTTGTCGGCGTCGGCCATCGGCCGTCTCAAGGACGGCTGGCAGGACGATCATGCGGCCTGGGCGAAGCGTGAACTGTCGGCCAAGCGCTACGTCTACATCTGGGCGGACGGTATCCACATGCAGGCCCGTCTTGAGGACGAGAAGCAGTGCATCCTCGTCATTATCGGCGCGACACCAGAAGGCAAGAAGGAACTCGTCGGTTTTACCGATGGCACAAGGGAAAGTGCGCATGATTGGCGCGCGCTGCTGCTCGATCTCAAACGACGCGGGCTCGACGCCCGGCCTGAACTCGCCATCGCCGACGGCGCACGTCGCGGCGGAGCGCGCCTTCGGCACGACGCTTCTGGAAAGCAGCGGGCGAAGTCTGGCCCAAGACACGCGAGCAACGCTGCTGGGTGCACAAGACCGCGAACGTCTTGAACAAGCTCCCAAAGAGCCAACAGCCGAAAGCCAAGCGCGACTGCCAAGAGATCTGGATGGCCGAGACGAAGGCTGTCGCGGTCGCCGCATTCGACGCCTTCATCGAAAACTATGCGCTGAAATACGAGAAGGCCGCGGCGTGCTTGCAGAAGGATCGCGACGTGCTGCTGGCGTTCTACGACTTCCCCGCCGAGCATTGGAAGCATCTGCGCACAACGAACCCGATCGAGAGCACCTTTGCGACCGTCCGGCACCGCACGATCCGCGCAAAAGGATGCCTCTCGAACAAGACCGCGCTCGCCATGGTCTTCAAGCTGGTCGAGGGCGCGCAGAAAAGCTGGCGCCGCCTCGACGGCCACGCCCAGTTGCCAAAGCTGATCCTGGGTGTGAAATTCGCCGACGGGCTGGAGGTCGTGCCGAAGAAAGCCGCCCCTCAGCCCGTAACCGCCGCCGCCTGACCGATCAGGCCGTCACCAAGAATCGGCCATAGCTCTTCGCGCGCGGTCGGAGACGTCTGAATTCACTGCTGTGGTCGGCCGCTACCCTGGTAGCCGAGGCTTCAGGCGCCTCAGCGGGCGCAAAACTGGCCGCCCTTGGGTTGAGGCGGCAACTCACATAATGAGTTGCCTTGCAGCCAGGGGCAATCACCGATCGATAAACATCGAATGTTGCCGGTCAGCTCGTGTGAAGCTCGGATCGAGATCAGCCTGTGCTGTCGCCGTTGGGTTGCTTGTCGCTCAAAGATTTCCCCTTCAGCGCCGCAATCAACTTGTCCCCGATGATGTTGGCGGCGCGGCGCAGCGGATCGGCGTCAAAGGCCGACGGTGAGGCGCAGCTTACCACCGCTCTCCGGTTGCGGGACGCCAGCCACTCACGGTAGACCGCCTCAACTGACAGAACCTCCGGTTTTGGTTCGTTCGCCTTCTTGTGCTCCTCAAGCCATGGGTCCGCCCCATTTCGGACAGCGCCGAGCACGTCGTCGGCCCGATCTCGGGCTTGGCCGGGGGACAGGTAGGCGCCTTCATTGCCGGTACGCCTACGAGCCTCTGGGTCAAGCAATCCTATCGGCAGCTTGCGCTCGATACGCTTCCCGCCATCCTTGACTCGGTAGCGCACCTTCCAAATGCGGTCACCACCAGCCGTGCAGTCGAACACAAGACCTTGGACGTTTTCGAACGACCACTCAGTACGCTAATCATTGATAGCAACGCATTCCTTCGCCAGGTGCGCTGCGTTCCATTTGGTTTTTAGGTTTGGCATCTGAACAAATCCGCTTAGCACCCTTCTATCGGGTACGCACGGGGTACGCAATATTTGGGAGTGCATAGCTGTATGTTGAAGGGTGCTGACGGAGATGACGTCCTCCTAACCCCATGATATACGAACAATTATTCGAGTGGCTGTTCGTCAGCGTCCGTCACGGCAACTCAGCGTCCGTCTCGCCACACCGACGTCCTAATCTGGGGGTCGCAGGTTCAAATCCTGCCGGGGTCGCCAAGCTTTTTCAATCAGTTAGGCACCAATCAGTCAATACGGATGCGACGCGATTTTTGATTGTGCTGGCCAAGCCCGGCTGGCCGGCAAAACTTGGGCCCGTCAAGCCACGCCGCGCCAGCTCTGATATGACGTGTCCCATGGTTCGAGCCTCCGCTTTGGCAAGATCCTTTGCCGCGGCCAGAATGTCGTCGTCGATGTCGATGTTGATCGTCGTTCTCATGCATCTGATGCTAAAATATCAGATGTTTTGATGCAAGAACATTTGGGGATCATCGGCAGCCGCATCCACGCGCCGGATGTGCCAGTGAGCATCTGAAGGCACCCTTTACAGCGGAATATTATCGTGTTTTTTCCAGGGGTTATCGAGTTTTTTGCCGCGCAGCATGTTGAGCGCGCGGCAGATGCGGCGGCGGGTGTCGCGCGGGCTGATCACCTCATCGATGTAGCCGCGCTCGGCGGCGACGAACGGGTTGGCGAAGCGGCGCTGATATTCGTCGATGCGGCCCTTGATCTTGCCCGCGTCCGACAACTCCGTGCGATAGAGGATTTCGGCCGCACCCTTGGCACCCATGACGGCGATCTCGGCCGAGGGCCAGGCGTAGTTCACATCGCCGCGGATGTGTTTCGACGACATGACGTCGTAGGCGCCGCCGTAGGCTTTTCGCGTGATCAGCGTGATCTTCGGCACGGTCGCCTCGGCATAGGCGAACAACAACTTGGCGCCGTGCTTGATGAGGCCGCCGTATTCCTGCGCGGTTCCGGGGAGGAATCCCGGCACGTCGACGAAGGTGATGATGGGGATCTCGAAGCAATCGCAGAAACGAACAAACCGAGCGGCCTTGCGTGAGGCATCGCTGTCGAGCACGCCGGCAAGCACCATGGGTTGGTTGGCGATGATGCCGACGGTGCGGCCCTCCATGCGCGCGAAGCCGGTGACGATGTTTTTCGCGAACGCTTCCTGGATCTCGAAAAAGTCCGCCTCGTCCACGGCCTTCAAGATCAGTTCCTTGATGTCGTAAGGCTTGTTGGTGTTGTCGGGGATCAGCGTATCGAGGCTCGGGTCAATGCGGTCGGGGCTGTCGTTGCTCGGCAGCGCGGGCACGCCCGACGTGTTGTTGGCGGGCAGAAAATCCATCAGGCGGCGCATCTGCAGCAGCGCCTCCACGTCGTTCTCGTAGGCGCGGTCGGCGATCGATGTTTTCGTCGTGTGGACGCGGGCGCCGCCCAGTTCCTCGGCCGTCACGGTCTCGTTGGTGACGGTCTTCACGACATCGGGACCTGTGACGAACATGTAGCTCGTGTCCTTCACCATGAAGATGAAGTCGGTCATGGCCGGCGAGTAAACATCGCCGCCGGCACACGGGCCCATGATGACGGAAATCTGCGGGATGACGCCCGACGCCAAAACATTGCGCAGAAACACCTCGCCATAACCGCCGAGGGCTGCCACGCCCTCTTGGATGCGCGCGCCACCGGCATCGAACAGGCCGATGACCGGCGCCCGGTTCTGCAGCGCCATGTCCTGGATCTTCATGATCTTCCGGGCATGCGTCTCCGACAGCGAGCCGCCGAACACCGTGAAATCCTTGGCGAAGACGTAGACCACGCGGCCGTTAATGGTGCCCCAGCCGGTGACGACGCCGTCGCCGGGGATTTTGGTTTTCTCCATGCCGAAATCGGTCGAGCGGTGCTCGACGAACATGTCGAATTCCTCGAACGAGCCTTCATCGAGCAACAGGTCGACGCGTTCGCGGGCCGTCAGCTTGCCGCGCGCGTGCTGCGCCTCGATGCGCTTGGTGCCGCCGCCGAGCCGGGCCACACTGCGCCGGCGTTCGAGTTCGTCGAGGATGTCTGTCATTCGCCCCGTTCCCATATGAGAAACCCTGTTCAGGGCTCTCTAGCATGGGGTGGGGCGGCTGCAAATGCGGCCCGTGGGAAGGCACCCTCTGGCACTGGCCATTCGACAGGCCGAGCGGCCACCTCAGCCTAAAAGCTTGGCGGCGTCTTTCAGGATCTGCTTGTGGTCGAAGGCGAGGTCGAGCCGGCGCCAATTGTCCACCCATTCGATAGCGGCAGCATCGTCACCAGCCTTGGCCCCGGTGCCTTTGACGCGGGCCAGAAAGGCTGCGGACGCGGTGTGCCCGCGCGGATCGCGGCTGGGATCGGAATAGATGCCGATCAAGGTCAGCTTTTTCGCGATGACGCCAGTTTCCTCCAACAGCTCGCGGCGACACGCATCCTCGACCGTCTCGCCGACGTCGACGAAACCGCCGGGCAGCGCATAGTGCCCCTGGAACGGCGGATGGCCACGCTTGATCAGCAGCGTGCGGCCTTTGCCGTCGACCGCCACACAATCGACGGTCAACAAAGGCGTGACGGGCTTGCCGTTCATGCGCTCTCCAATGTGGTACTCCCAGTCGAAAGCCACCGGGACGCGGCGGAACTTACTCCGCTGCCTTCAACGTCGAACCGGGCTTGGGATCGCGCAGCATGGCCAACAGGTTCTCCTGCTTCTTCATGGCCTTCTGGTAGTTGCCCAGCTTGACGTGACCGTAGCCCTTGATTTCCTCGGGAAGCGTTGCCAACGCCACCGAGGCGCGATGGGTATCCGGCGACAAGCGGCGCTCGATCTCGAGACAGAGCGCTTCGTAGTCGGCGATCATCTGGCGTTCGAGACGCCGCTCCGCCGTGCGCCCGAAGACGTCCATCCAGGTTCCGCGGATTTTCCGGCCCTTGGCGAGCGTACGGAAGACCGGCAGCATCCAGCGGCCGAACGTCATTTTGCGCGGATGGCCGGTGACCTTGTCGCGGTTCCACCAGGACATCAGTGGCGGCGCCAAGTGGAACTCGAGCTTGTGGTCGCCGTCGAAGTTCTCTTTCAGCGCCTTCTCGAAGCGGCCGTCGGTGTAAAGGCGCGCCACCTCGTACTCGTCCTTGTAGGCGAGCAGCTTGTGGTAGCTGCGCGCGATTGCGTCGGCGAGGCCCGTGCGGCCGGGCGTCTTTTCGGCTTCGACCTTGCGGATGCGTTCCACGAGGTCGCGGTAGCGGCGGGCGAGCGCTTCGTCCTGGTAGGCTGTCAGATCCGTGGCGCGGTAGGAAACGATTTCGTCGAGCGTCGCCGGCAGTTTTGCAACTGTTGGCTTGACGAGGCGGTCGACCGCACCGATGTCGTGGGCGGCCAGGCGGCCAAACCTGAAGGCGTTGCGGTTCATTTCGACGGCCGCGGCGTTGAGTTCGATCGCCTTTTCGATGGAGGCGGCCGTGACCGGCACCGCGCCCTTCTGGAAGGCATAGCCGAGCATGAACATGTTCGATGCGATGGAATCGCCAAACAGCTTCACGGCGTACTCATGGGCATCGAGGGCGTAGAGCGGGCCTTTGCGCACGCGCTCCTCGATGGCGCGCTTCAGGTCTTGTGCCGGCAGCTTGAGGTTGGGGTTCCTCGCGAAGTCGGCCACCGCCATCTCGTGCGTCGAGAGCAGCAGCGTCGTGTGATCCGGGCGCACCGTTTCGAGCACCTTGTTCGATGCCGTCACAACGAGGTCGCAACCGATGATGAGGTCCGATGAGCCCGTGCCGGCGCGAATGGCGTGGATCTCGTCCGACGTGCGCGCGACCTTCATGTGGCAGGCAACGGCGCCGCCCTTCTGCGCGAGGCCCGTCATGTCGATGGCGCCGAAGCCGAGGCCGTCCAGGTAAGCCGCCTGTCCGAGCACCGCCGAGATCGTGACGACGCCGGTGCCACCGACGCCGGTCACCAGCATCGTGTAGGGTTTATCGAGGCCCGGCAGTTTCGGCTCTGGCAGGCTCGACAGCATGGCCGCGATGTTGCCTTGCGCGGCGAGGCCTTGCATTTTCCGCGGCACGGCCCCGTGCACGGTCACGAAGCTCGGGCAGAAACCGTTGACGCAAGAGAAGTCTTTGTTGCACGTCGACTGGTCGATGGCGCGCTTGGTGCCAAGTTCCGTCTCTTCGGGCACGATCGCGACGCAGTTGGATTTCTGGCCGCAATCGCCGCAGCCCTCGCAGACCGCCGGATTGATGAACGCGCGCTTGACCGGATCGGGAAAGGCCCCGCGCTTGCGGCGGCGGCGCTTTTCGGCGGCACACGTCTGGTCATAGATCAGCGCCGTCACACCCTCGATCTTGGAAAGTTCGATCTGCACGGCTTGCAAATCGCGGCGATGATGCACGTCCATGCCAGCCGGCAGAAAGCCCGAGGGATACTTGTCCGGCTCGTCCGTGACGACCACGGCTTTCTTGACGCCCTCAGCGATCACTTGGGCCGCGACTTGGCCGACCGTCACGCCGCCATCCAGGGACTGTCCGCCGGTCATGGCGACCGCGTCGTTGTAGAGAATTTTGTAGGTGACGTTGACGCCGGACGCGACGGAGGCGCGCAGCGCGAGGCTACCCGAGTGCAGATACGTGCCGTCGCCTAAGTTCTGGAAGACATGGCTGCGCTTGGAGAACGGCGCCTCGCCGACCCAGTTGGCACCCTCGCCACCCATTTGCGTCCAGCCTTCGGTATTGCGGTCCATCCATTGCGCCATGTAGTGGCAGCCGATGCCGGCATAGGCGCGGGCACCGTCCGGCACGACGGTCGACGAATTGTGTGGGCAGCCCGGACAGAAATAGGGAACACGAACCGCCGCCTCGGCACTCGCCGGCTTATTGCCTTTCAGCGCCTTCAGGGCGCCGACCTTGATCTTGATATCCTCGCCGCCACGGTCGCGGCGAATGAGGCGCTCACCGACAGCAATGGCGATGTCGGTCGGATCAAGCGCGCCTTTGGCCTGGAACAGCCATGTCGCCTTGTTATCGGTCTCGTCGCGCTTGCCGACGACGACGGGGCGCTCCTGCTTATTGTAAAGCTGCTCCTTGACTTGCGTCTCGATCAGCGCGCGCTTCTCCTCGACGACGATGATGAGGTCGAGCCCTTCGGCGAATTTGGCGAGGCCCTGCGGTTCCAATGGCCAGACCATGCCGACCTTGTAGAGGCGGATGCCGATCTCGTTGGCGCGGACTTCGTCGATGCCGAGTTCATCGAGCGCGGCGCGAACGTCGAGATAGCTCTTTCCCGTGGTGATGATGCCGATGCGCGGAGCCGCGCCGCCGCTCATGACGATACGGTCGAGCTTGTTGGCGCGCGCGAACGCCAGGATCGCTGGACGCTTGAAGTCGTGCAGGCGCGCTTCCTTGTCGAGCGCCTGATCGCCGACCCGGATATTCAGGCCGCCCTGTGGCATCGTGAAATCGTCGGGAATTTTGACGTCGACCCGGTCGATCCGGCCATCGACGGTCGAGGTCGATTCGAAATTATCCTTCACGCATTTGACGCCGACCCAGACGCCGGCGAAACGCGACAGCGCAATGCCGATGGTGCCGAAATCCAGGATCTCCTGCACGCCGGCCGGATTGAGAACCGGGATCATCGCATCGACCATCGCGAATTCGGATTGGTGCGCCGATGTCGAGCTTTCGCAGGTGTGGTCGTCGCCCATCAGAACCAGAACGCCGCCGTTCTTGGAACTGCCGGCGTGATTGGCGTGGCGGAAAACATCGCCGGTCCGGTCGACGCCTGGGCCTTTGCCGTACCAAACGCCGAACACGCCGTCGTGCTTGCCGTCGCCGCGCAGTTCGGCCTGCTGGGAGCCCCACAAGGCAGTTGCCGCGAGATCCTCGTTCAGGCCGGCGTTGAAGACAATGTCGTTTTTCTTGAGGATGCTCTTGGAACGCAGCATGGCGCCTTCCAGCCCCGCGATCGGCGAGCCGCGGTAACCCGTCACGTAGCCGCCGGTATTCAAACCGGCGCGGCGATCGCGTTCGCGCTGCATCAGCACGAGCCGGACGATTGCTTGCGATCCGTTGAGGATCTGATGCGTTTCGGCCAGATCGAACTTGTCGTTGAGGCTCGGGCTGCTTTTGGCCATGGGGCGGAGACCTCGTTCTGGGCCCGGCGCGGCATTGGCGTTGGCCAAGCAGGCGGGCTTGATCGTCGGGACGTTCAGATAGGTCAATGACACTGACTTAACGGCATCACATATATCAGAGATCGCGAGCCGTCGTCATCAAAGCAAGTGCGTCAGGCATCGATGATGCAAATGTGGGGCCACGATCGCTGCTTTTCCTGAGCCGATGCGGACAATTATTGCTGCGCTGCAGCAATGCGGAGAGCCTTGGCACGGGCCTCTTTTTCCAGAAGCACGATGATGGCATCCGCCAGCGTCGCGCCGCAGATCCTCTCGAATTGCGCGATCGAGAGATTGGTCGTCATTTCGACGATGATGGGCCCTTGCCGCGAGGCGACCGTATCGACCGCCACCAGACCGAGGCCCGTGGTCACGGCTGCACTTTGCGCGAGCCTGCGCGCCGCGTCGAAGGCTGCTCCTTCGTCGCGGCAGGGCTGCCATTCCGGTGCATTGTCGAGTGAGGCCGACGTCGAAGCGGCCCGTTCCATGGCGGCAATCGCCCGCCCGCCGATGACGGCGAACCGCAGCAGTGAGCCGGATCCAAGAAGTCCCAGGTTATCGGCGAGCACGTGCCCGTCTGGTTGGTTGCCTTTGAGGAGATCGGTATGGCTGACCGCCACATCCGGCACAGCAAGGCCGGCCCGGGCGAGTGTCTGCCGGTGCGCCAATTGATCCGCCAAACGAGCCATTGCGTCGGCTGAATTGATGGCCCAGGCGCCGAGGATTTCCATCTGCCGGAGGGCTGCCAGCGAGAACGTGTTCAGCGTCCGCCCGGACCGCGCGATGACGGCATCGAGGTGGCTGAGCGGTCGCCCTTCGAGGTAGATCGCGGGCTCGCGTGTATCAATATAGAGCGAAAGCCTGGTCCGATCGACAATATGAACGGTGTGGCCACGCCCTTCGGCCGCGCGAATGATCCGCCGGTTGCTCGGATGTTCAGGTCGTTGCGTTAGGAGCGCAATGCTCAACGGCCGCTGCACTTCCCGGGCGCGCGCGGGTGCTTTGTAGGCCCTGTAGCCGAGTTTCGGTTGCCGGAACGACGCTGCGGCATCGACAAACATGTCTTCCTGGATGGCCTGCCGTCCGAGCAGCATGCGATAGGCCATAGCTTCGCGATTGGCGAGTGTGACCTCGATCGGCCAGCTCCGGTCGCCCATCGCAACGGTCGTTCGCACGACATAGCGCAATTCGCTCTCGCCGTTGGAACTCGTCACCTCACGCCGGTCGAGCACGTCGGCGATGCAAAAAACCTCGATTTCGTCACGGCCGGGGATCGGGTGGACACCGAAGCGGACTTTCGGCCGTTGCGCCGGCCCGAAGGTTTCCACCAGGAAGGCATGAAGCGCCGACGTCCGCGCGCCTGTATCGACCTTTGCCTTGATGGCCGGGAGGCCGAGATCGGGCAGTGCGAGCCACTCCTCCCAGCCGAGCAAGAACGGTTCCGACACGTCGTTCAGACCTCTTGATTGAGTTCAGTCGCTGACGGTGGGCGAATTGTGTCCACAAGCACCAGCATTATACGTTTGGCTAGCCCCCCGATGGACAAAATCTTGCCCGGCGGCTGGCCAGGGCCGCTGATCGGCGCGGTGAGCGCGGCCAGTTGCCCCCCGTTTTTCGAGATGCCGCAGCCCAGGGTGGTTGAGCAACCCGAGCGCTTCGGCTAATCCGGCGTCATGAACGATAAACCGAATCTCCCAGGCGGGTCTTTCTCAGGTGGTGGCCCGATCGAGCCTGTGCAACTGCAGGTGGCGCTGGAAGAGCGCTATCTGGCCTATGCGCTGTCGACCATCATGCATCGGGCGCTGCCCGATGTTCGTGACGGAATGAAACCTGTTCACCGGCGCATCATCTATGCGATGCGTGAGCTTGGCTTGACGCCCGAAAGCGGGTTCCTGAAGTGCGCCAAGATCGTCGGCGACACGATGGGCGACTATCATCCACATGGTGACGCTTCGATTTACGATGCGCTGGCCCGGTTGGCACAGGATTTCGCGGTTCGATATCCGCTGATCGATGGCCAGGGCAATTTCGGCAACATCGACGGCGACAACCCGGCCGCCCCCCGCTACACCGAAGCGCGCATCACGGATGTCGCGGCGGCGCTGCTCGAAGGCATCGACGAAAACGCCGTTGATTTCCGCCCGAACTACGACGGCCGCGAGCAGGAACCAGTCGTATTGCCGGCCGCCTTCCCGAATTTGCTGGCGAATGGGTCGGCCGGCATTGCCGTCGGCATGGCGACGAATATCCCGCCACACAACCTGGATGAGATCTGCGCCGCGCTGCTGCATCTGATCAAGCATCCGAATGCGACCGTGGAAAAGCTCGTCGAGTTCATTCCGGGCCCCGATTTCCCGACCGGCGGCACCCTGGTCGAACCGAAAGAGAACATTCTCGAAGCCTACAGAACCGGGCGTGGCGGCTTCCGTCTGCGCGCCAAGTGGCACAAAGAAGAAACGCCGCGCGGTGGCTATCAGATCATCGTCACCGAGATTCCCTACCAGGTGCAGAAAATCCGGCTGGTCGAAAAGATCGCCGAGCTGTACCAGGAGAAAAAGCTCCCCTTGCTTGGCGATATGCGCGACGAGTCGGCGGAACATATCCGTATCGTGTTCGAGCCCAAGACACGCACGGTCGATCCGCTCATCCTGATGGAGAGCCTGTTCAAGCTGACCGAACTCGAAACGCGTTTCGGCTTGAACATGAACGTGCTGACGGCGGGCCAGATCCCGGCTGTGCTGTCGCTGCGCGATGTGCTCAAGCATTGGCTGGAGCACCGGCAAGAAGTCCTGGTCCGGCGTACCGAGTTCCGCCTCGACAAGATCAGGCACCGGCTCGAGGTTCTCGACGGTTATCTGATCGCCTATCTCAACCTCGACGAGGTGATCCGGATCGTCCGTTTCGAAGACGAGCCGAAGCAGAAGTTAATGTCGACCTTCAAGCTGTCGGACGTGCAGGCCGACGCGATTCTGAACCTGCGCTTGCGGTCGTTGTCGCGCCTCGAAGAGATCGAGATCAAGGCCGAGCACGACAAGCTGTCCAAAGAACAGCGGGACCTTAAGAAGCTGCTGGCGTCGGACGACCTGCAGTGGGAAAAGATTGCCGAGCAGGTCAAAGCGACGCGGGAAGCTTGGTCGAAAAAGACCGTCATCGGCCGCCGCCGCACGCAGTTCGCGGTCGCGCCAACGATCGATATCGATCTCGAGCAGGCAATGATCGAGAAAGAGCCGATCACGATAATCCTCTCCGACAAGGGTTGGATCCGAACGCTGAAGGGCCATCAGGACGACCTGTCGAAACTCGATTTCAAGCAGGGCGACGGACTGAAGCGCGTGCTCAAGGCCTCGACCACGGACAAGATCATCATTTTCGCAACTAATGGCCGGTTCTTCACGCTGGAAGCAAACCAACTCCCAGGTGGGCGCGGCCATGGCGAACCGGTGCGGTTGATGGTCGATCTCGAGGAAAACAACGATTTCGTCGAAATGTTCGTGCACGAACCCGGCCGCAAGCTGCTGGTCTGCGCCACGTCGGGGCATGGCTTCATCGTGCCGGAAGACGAGGTGGTCGCATCGACCCGCAAGGGCAAGCAAATCATCAACTGCGAGACGCCGGCCGAGGCACGGGTGTGCGTGCCGGTCGAGGGCGATTACGTCGCGACCGTCGGCGAGAACCGTAAAATGCTGGTGTTCAAGCTCGATGAGGTGAACGAAATGACGCGCGGCAAGGGCGTGTTCCTGCAGCGCTTCAAGGACGGCGGCTTGTCGGATGCCCGCGTCTTCAAGAAAAGCGAGGGCCTGACGTGGCTCGATGGCGCCGGGCGCAACTACACGCTGCCCTGGAGCGATCTCAAGGAGTGGGTCGGCGAGCGGGCCCAGGCCGGCCGCATGGCGCCGAAAGGCTTCCCGCGATCGAACAAGTTCGGGCCTTCGTTCGGGTAGGCCTCCTTCTGATGACAGGTCGGTGCAACCGTGAGATGGTGAAAGTCCGGTCGTGATTGCGCCGACCGTCCAAAGCTGACTCTGCCCGGCATTGCGCGACCGAACTTTCTTCACTCAACCTCACACTTCGGAGGCCAGGCCCCATGAAGTTCGGTTTGTTTGGCGGCGCGAAATCCTCGGGAACAGGACCCGCGGGCGACAGCCTCGGCTATCAGAAATATATCGATTACGTGCTGCACGCCGAGGCCTTGGGCTTCCACGGTGTATTCGTCGTCGAGCATCATTTCACCGGCGTCGGCCAGGTCTCCGCCTCGCTGAACTTGCTCTCCTATCTCGCCGGCCGGACGACGCGCATCCGTTTGGGCACCGCCGTTGTCGTGCTGCCATGGCATAACCCGGCCTTGCTGGCCGAGCAGGTGGCGACGCTCGATCTCGTCTCCAATGGCCGCTTCGATTTCGGTGTCGGCAAAGGCTACCGCCCAACCGAATTTGCAGGATTCCAGCTGCCGATCGAACAAGCGACCGAGCGTTTCGACGAGACAATGGCGTTCTTGAAGAAAGCCTGGAGCACGGACGGGCGTTTCTCGCATCAGGGCCGGCATTGGAAATTCGAAGATGTCGTCATCGAGCCCAGGCCAACACAACGGCCACATCCGCCGCTTTGGATGGGGGCTGGCAGCTTCGAATCCATCCGGCGGGCAGCGCAGGGTGGCTATAATCTGTTGCTGGACCAGATCGCACCGGTCGATCTCATCATCGAACGCGTGCAGGCCTACAAGGCCGAGTGCCAACGCGTTGGTCGGAGCGTAAAGCCGCATCAGGTCGGCGTCGCACGCGCCCTGCAGATCGTCATGTCGGAAGAAGAACGGGCGAAGGCGTTGCAAGTGCGGATGCAGGTCTTGAAGAACATCGGCGGTTTGGCGCGCGGGCCGGGCGCCGAGCGTTACCAGAACATCGGCAGCCATTCCGACCCCAATCTCGCGAGCGAAGAGTCGGCGCTGCTCGGCACGCCTGACGAAATCATGGCACGCTTGAAAAAGCTCGAGGCTGGCGGCGTGGATTACGTGCTGTTGGTCGATCCATCGGGCTCGAAGGACTCCCTGTCGCTGTTCGCGCGTGAGATCATGCCGCTGTTTCCAGATGCGGCACCGGTGCCTGACTTCAGCCGTGCACCTTCTCATGCACAAGCGGTGTCAGGCTGAAGCCAGATACAGGAACCCGCGGATGCTAGAAAGACACTCATGAGCACGCCAAATCCGATGCAGCCAAATCCAAACGTCAAGGTCGGCAACGTGACGTTTGCGCAGAACCGGCCGATCGCCGTATTCGCCGGTCCTTGCCAGATGGAAAGCCGCGCCCATGCGCTCGAGATGGCGTCGGCGCTGAAAGAAATCAGCCAGCGTCTCGGCCTCGGGCTCGTCTACAAATCCAGCTACGACAAGGCCAACCGCACGTCGCTGTCGGGTAAGCGCGGGATCGGCCTCGACGGCGCCATCGCCGTGTTCGCCGAGATCCGCGAGAAGTTCGGCCTGCCCATCGTCACCGACATCCACGAGATCGAGCATTGCGCCCGCGTCGCGCCCGTCGTCGATGTCTTGCAGATCCCGGCCTTTCTCTGCCGCCAGACCGACCTGCTGATTGCAGCCGCGAAAACCGGCAAGGTCGTCAAAATCAAGAAGGGCCAGTTCCTGGCGCCCTGGGACATGAAAAACGTCGTCGCCAAAGTCACCGGCAGCGGCAATTCTAATGTCCTCGTGACCGAGCGCGGCGCCTCGTTCGGCTACAATACGCTCGTCGTTGATATGCGTGGCCTCGCCATCATGGCCGAAACCGGCGCGCCGGTCATTTTCGATGCGACGCACTCGGTGCAGCAGCCGGGTGGCCAGGGCACGTCGTCAGGTGGCGACCGCCGCTTCGTGCCGGTGTTGGCGCGGGCAGCCGTTGCCGTCGGCGTCGCCGGGCTCTTCATCGAGACCCACCAGGATCCCGACAACGCCCCCTCTGATGGCCCGAACATGGTGCCGCTGAACAAGTTCGAGTCCCTGATGCGCGACCTGATGGCCCTCGACAAGGTGGCGAAAGGGCTGATTGCCTCGTGAACGCGGGGGCAGTTTAATGCCTCCGGCGTAGGTCGAGTCTCGTGCCTCGGCCCGACGCCAGGTGCATCGAATTGCACGACCGTGTGCCAGACGACCGGTCAGTTGCTCAATAGGTCGCGCGCCCGCCCGAAATGTCGAGCACCGAGCCCGTGGTGAAGGAGCAGTCCTCGGATGCTGCGAACGCGATCAGCGCCGCGACTTCTTTCACCTCGACGAAGCGCGCGCGCGGAATTTTCGACAGCATGAAGTCAATGTGCGCCTGCGTGATCTGGTCGAAGATCGCGGTTTTGGCGGCGGCCGGCGTGATGGCGTTGACCGAGATGTTCTTCGTCGCCACTTCCTTCGCAAGCGATTTCGTGAGTGCGATGACGCCAGCCTTGGACGCCGAATAGTGGGCGGCGTTCGGATTGCCCTCCTTGCCGGCGATCGAGGCGATATTGACGATACGGCCGTAATTCTGCGCGATCATGCCGGGCACCACGGCCTTGCAGCAGATAAAGGGCCCATCGAGATTGATGCGCAGGACATTGCGCCACTCCTCGACCTTGGTGTCCCAGGTAGTGGCGATGGCGCCTGCGATACCCGCGTTATTGACGAGGATATCGATACGGCCGAAGTCCTTGATCGTCGCATCGCGGGCTTTTTCCACCGAGGCCAGATCGCCGACGTCGCACTTGTAGACCTTGACCTGATCGCCCAACTCCTTCGCGGTTTTGGCTGCGAGCTTCTCGTCGAAATCCCAGATCGCAACTTTGGCCCCGGACGCCAGGAAGCGCTCCGTGGCGGCGCGGCCGATGCCCTGTGCTCCACCCGTGATGACGGCAATGCGGTTTTTCAAGTCGATGGCGTTGGGCATGCGAACTCCTTTGTCTGAATGGGGCCACGCGCTCACACTGAAGCGCGCTGTTGGATTTCAGGTCGGCCGGCTTCAAAAACTCGAGCCGTCATGCGTTTTTCTTCTCCAGCTCCGCCACCTGCTCCGGCGTCAGGCAACGCACGTTCTCGTGGCGCAGCATCAAGAACAGCTTGGCTGTTTCCTCAAGCTCCTCGATGGCATCCTGCGCGGCGGACAGGTTGGAGCCCGCGACCACAGGCCCATGATTGGCCAGCAGCACCGCATGGTGCCGGCCCGCAAGCTTTGCGACAGCGTTGGCCAGCGCCTCATCCCCCGGCGGGAAGTACGGCACCAGCGGCAGACGGCCGATGCGCATGACGAAATAGGCTGTGATTGGCGGCAGGCAATTGGCGTGGTCGATGCCGTCGAGGCAGCTCACCGCCACGGAGTGCGTCGAATGCAAATGCACCACCGCACCGGACTTTGGCCGTTCGCGATACATGCAGGTGTGGAGGAACGCTTCCTTGGTCGGTTTATCGCCATCGATCAGGCGGCCAACCGCATCCAGCTTCGACAACCGCGCCGGATCGAGCGTGCCGAGCGACGATCCCGTCGGCGTCATCAGCCAGCCGCCATTGGGCAGGGAGGCCGAGATGTTGCCCGTAGATCCGTGCGTCAGGCCACGATTGAAGAGGGACGCGCCGGTCCGGCAGATCGTTTCGCGCAACTGGGATTCAGGTGTCATGAGGTCAGCTTTTCCCAGGCTTTCACGAAGAAATCCGGCGCACCGAAGTTGCCCGATTTCAGCGCGAGGACGAGGCTGCGCCCCGAGGCCCGCGTCCACGGCACGCCCGGATCGATTTCGGGGCCGATCTCCAGTGCTGTGATCCCTAAGCCATTGACGACGGCGCCTGAGGTCTCGCCGCCCGCGACGATCAGGCGTGTCACGCCATCGGTCACGAGCCTCGTAGCCACATCGGCGAACATTTTTTCGACGAGCGCGCCCGCCTGCTCGCGGCCGAGCTTGTCCTGCACTGCCTTGACGACGGCGGGATCGGCGCTCGAGTACATCAGGCATGGCCCGCTCGCGGATTGTTTGGCGGCCCAACGTGCGATTTCGGCGGCATCGAGCTTGCCCGCGGCAATGGCCAGTGCGTCGATCTCGTAGACTGGAATTCCAGCTGCCTTCGCAGCCTTGATCTGGCCCCGCGTCGCTTCCGAACAGCTACCAGCCAGGATCGCCATTCGGCCCTTCGGCGCGGTCATCGTCTGCGGCGCGTCTGCGGCTTTCATCAGGCCTTTGCGCACAAAATTCGCCGGCAGACCGAGCGCCACGCCAGAGCCACCCGTGATCAGCGGCAGGTCGGCAGCTGCCGTGCCCATGCCGACGAGATGCTTGTCGGTAATCGCGTCGAGAATGACGAACCGTTCGCCACGGGCGCGGGCCTGCGCGAACGCCTCCGAGATGGCTTCGGGACCTCGATGTACCGTCGTCAGCGGAATGAAGCCGACCTTGGCTTTGACCTGGCGCTGCAACACGCGCACGAGATTGCTGTCCCGCATCGGCGTCAGCGGATGATCCTTCATCGGGCTCTCGGCCAGCGGCACGTCGCCAACGAAAAGATGACCGAGATACACCGTCCGCTTGTTGGTCGGAAACGCCGGACAGGCGATCGCCAAATCCCCGCCGACGCGCGCCAACAACGCTTCGGCCACCGGTCCAATGTTGCCCTGGTCGGTCGAATCGAACGTCGAGCAATACTTGAAGAAGAGCTGCTTGGCACCCAGCGCAAGCAGCGCATCGGCACTTTTTAGCGACAACTCGACCGCCTCGGCAACGGGGCACGTGCGCGTTTTCAGCGCGATGACCACCGCGTCATAGCCGTCGAGTTTGGCGGTGGCGGCCGGCACCTGCATCACCTGCAGCGTGCGCATGCCGGCGCGCGTCAGCATGATGGCGAGGTCAGTGGCGCCGGTCAAATCATCAGCGATACAGCCGAGAAGCACGGGGATGTTCCTTCGCGTAGTGGATATCGGAGTGTCGTGGACATTGGTGTGTCAGTGACATTGGTGTGTCAGTGACATTGACGCGCCGGAGACCCTGGCAGTCCTGGGATGGCGCTACGATGCGCCACCCTTCAACGCCACGCCACATCGAGGGACTGGCGTCGCAGATGGCGCACCCACGCACATACGGCTCCGATCAAACCACCTTGTCGGCCTTGAGCTTTGCGAATGCTTTAGCGTCATAGCCAAGCGACTTCAGTATCTCCTCGCTGTGCTGGCCAAGATCGGGCGTCGGGCCGAGTTCTTCCGGCTGCGGGAACCGCGACATGTTGATCGGCTGGCCGACCACCTTGATCTGGCCGAGTTTCCGGTGCCGCACCGGCCGCGCGATCTTGAGATGCTTGACCTGCGGCTCCTCGAACGTCTGCTGGATATTGTTGATCGGCCCGCACGGCACGCCCGCCTTGTTCAGCGCCTCGATCCAATGCGCCGACGTATTGGTTTTCGACCGCGCCGCCAGCAGCTCGTTTACGGCCTTGCGGTTCTTCGTGCGCAGGCTGCCGCTGACGTAATCCGGATGTTTGATCAGGTCAGGGCATCCGAGCGCATCGCAGCACCGCGCCCAGAGATTGTCGCCGGAGGCCGCGATGTTGATATGCCCGTCCGACGTCGGGAAGACGCCGGTCGGCGTGCCCGTCGGATGGTCGTTGCCGGCCTGCTTGGCGACCTCGCCGGCGATCAGCCAGCGGGCGGCCTGGAAATCCAGCATGAAGATCTGCGCTTCGATCAGCGAGGTATGGACCCACTGGCCCTTCCCCGATTTCTCGCGCTCATACAAGGCCAGGATCATCGCCTGCGCCAGCAGCAGGCCAGCGGTCAGGTCGTCGATCGGGATGCCGACGCGCACCGGGCCCTGACCGGGGAGGCCGGTGATCGACATCAGCCCGCCCATGCCCTGCGCGATCTGGTCGACGCCTGGGCGCTTGGCGTCGGGACCGGTCTGGCCGAAGCCCGAGATCGAGCCGTAGATGATGCGCGGGTTGACCTTGCTGCAGGCCTCGTAGTCGACCTTCAGGCGGTGCTTCACGTCGGAGCGGTAGTTCTCGGCGACGATGTCGGCGTCCTTCACGAGCTTCATGAAGATCGCGTGCCCCTCCTCGGACTTGAGGTTGAGGCAGAGGCTTTTCTTGTTGCGATGCAGGTTCTGGAAGTCGAAGCCGTGCCGCTTGTTGCCCATGGCATCGTCGTCATTGTCGGCCGGTGGCTCGATCTTGATGACGTCAGCGCCCCAATCGGCGAGCTGGCGGACAGAAGTCGGGCCGGCACGATGGGCCGTCAAGTCGAGCACGCGGATGCCTGCGAGCGGCAGCTTGCCTGTCATGGTGGTTTTCTCCTGGGTCCCGACGGGTGGAGGCGATCGTCGCCATAGTTCAGGGGCTACAGTAGCCTTGTTTTTGGGCGGTCACCAAGAGGCCAAATTCGGGTATCTTATGACCGGGTTGCGTGCGGCGAGCAGGCGCGATGAGAAGCCAATCGCACCCTATGGCTCGCAGCACGGAACTTGGCCTATGCTGGCGTACCGTTTGGGAGATCATGCCGATGGCTGAGCAGCACGCCGCGATCGTGAAAGTCATGCCTGAAATTGCCAGCATCGCGGCCGCGGACTGGGACCGGTTAGCCAACCCGCCTGAGGTCTCCTTCGACCCGTTCATCTCGCATGCCTTCCTGAAAGCCCTGGAAGACGCAGGCACTGTCACCCGCCGCACCGGGTGGGTTCCCCAGCATCTCGTTTTGGAAGGCAAAGGCCGCCCGATAGGGGTCATGCCCTGCTATCTGAAAACGCACAGCAAGGGCGAATACATCTTCGACTACGGCTGGGCCGAGGCCTTCGAGCGGGCAGGCGGCAGCTACTATCCGAAACTGCAATGCGCGGTGCCGTTCACGCCCGTACCGGGGCGGCGTCTACTGGTCGGCACGGAACCCGGCGGCGCGGACCGCGAGACGTTACTGCTGGCCGCCGCCCAGGAGCTTGGCCGCCAGAACAACCTCTCATCGGCGCATATTACGTTTCTCGCCGAAGACCAATGGCAGCGCGCTGGAGGCGCGGGCCTCTTGCAGCGCACCGATAAGCAATTCCATTGGGAGAACGCCGGATACACGGATTTCGACGCGTTCCTGGAGACGCTGGCGTCGCGCAAGCGCAAACAAATCCGCAAGGAACGCGCCGAAGCGCTCTCAAACGGCCTAACCATCGAGCATGTGACGGGCAGCGATCTGACGGAGGCGCACTGGGATGCGTTCTTCGCGTTCTACATGGATACGGGCAACCGCAAATGGGGCCGCCCCTATCTCAATCGCCAATTTTTCTCGCTGTTGGGCGAGGCTATGCCGGAGCGCTGCCTGCTGGTGATGGTGAAGCGCGACGGGCGGTACATCGCGGGCGCACTCAACATGATCGGTGGCGATTGCCTCTATGGCCGCTACTGGGGCGCCGTCGAGCAGCATCCGTGCCTGCATTTCGAGGTCTGCTATTATCAGGCCATCGATTACGCCATCACCCATAAGCTCGCCCGCGTCGAGGCCGGCGCCCAGGGCGAGCACAAGCTGGCGCGCGGCTACATGCCGACGCCGACCTATTCGGCGCATTGGATCGCGGATGCTGGTTTCCGCAAGGCCGTCGCCCGCTATCTCGAGGATGAGCGGCGGCATATGGAGCAACATCGCGCCGAGCTCGCCGGATACGGCCCCTACAAAAAGCTCAGCGCCGATGCCGAGGCGGAGTGAGCTACCGGCCATTTAGGGTGTCAGGCTAAAGCCAGACACCCACCTCCCCACCTATCAAGTGCCGGCCATTATCGAATGTGCGACAGCCTCGGCGACGCGGATACCGTCGACACCCGCCGACAGAATGCCACCGGCATAGCCAGCGCCTTCACCAGCCGGAAAAAGCCCGCGCGTATTCATTGACTGGAAGCTTTCGTCGCGGCGGATGCGGATCGGCGACGATGTGCGCGTCTCGACCCCGGTCATGACCGCGTCCCGCATGGCAAAGCCTTTGATCTGCCGGTCGAACATCGGCAGGGCTTCGCGAATGGCGGCTACCGCGAACTCCGGCAGGCAAAGCGCCAGATCAGTTGGCGTGACCCCGGGCTTGTAAGAGGGCACGACCTTGCCGAGTGCGGTGGACGGCGTTGATGCCAGGAAGTCGCCGACGAGTTGGGCTGGGGCGGCGTACGTCCCACCACCCACGGCGAAGGCCTGACGCTCGTATTTGCGCTGGAAATCGATGCCGGCGAGCACGTGACCCGTGTAATCGTCCGGCGTGATGGCCACGACGATGCCGGCGTTAGCGTTGCGTTCGTTGCGCGAGTACTGGCTCATGCCGTTGGTGACGACGCCACCGGGCTCGGACGCGGCGGCCACGACCGTCCCACCCGGGCACATGCAAAAACTGTAAACGGCGCGGCCGTTGCTCGCGTGGTGGACGAGCTTGTAATCGGCGGCACCGAGAATTTCGTTGCCGGCAAAATCACCAAACCGGCAGCGATCGATCAAGGATTGCGGATGCTCGATGCGCACGCCGATGGAGAACGGCTTCGCCTCGATGAACACGCCCTTTTCGTGCAGCATCTGAAACGTATCGCGGGCGCTGTGGCCAACGGCCATGACAACATGGTCGGCCGCGATGTGCTCGCCGTTGTCCAGCACCACGCCTTGCACGCGCCGATTGCCATTACTGGCGGTCGCAATTTCGAGGTCGGTCACCCGCGATTGAAACCGGTACTCGCCGCCCAAGGCCTCAATGCTGGCGCGCAGGTGCTCGACCATGGTGACGAGGCGGAATGTGCCGATGTGCGGTTTGGCGACGTTGAGAATTTCCTCGGGCGCGCCCGCCTTGACGAACTCCACCAGCACCTTGCGGTCGCGGTTCCGGTCGTCCTTGATGCCGCTATAAAGCTTGCCGTCGGAGAACGTGCCAGCGCCGCCTTCGCCGTATTGCACATTTGATTCCGGCGTCAGGATCGAGCGGCGCCACAGCGCCCAGGTATCCTTGGTGCGCTCGCGCACGACCTTGCCGCGCTCGAGAATGATAGGCCGGAAACCCGCCTGCGCCAGGATCAGCGCGGCGAACAACCCGCACGGGCCCGCGCCGATGACCAGCGGGCGCCGCGGTAATGTCGGCGGCGCGGCCACGGGCAAGCGGTACGATGTGTCCGGAGCCCGGCCGAGATTGCGGTCGCTGCCGAGACGAGCCAAAATCTTGGTCTCGTCATCGACTTCGATGTCGAGCGTGTAGGTCAGCTGGATCGCGGAACGTTTGCGGGCGTCCCAGCCGCGGCGGAACACCTGGAACCGGATCAGTTCTGATGACTTGAGTTTGAGACGCTTCAGAACGGCCGAGCGCAGCGCATCAGCATCATGATCGAGCGGCAGTTTCAATTCCGTCAGGCGCAGCATTGGCGGGCTCTGGCTTGGCGCTGAAAGGTGTGCGCCGGCTTCGTGCATTGCGGGGCTTATACTTCGGATCCCAGCCTTCAGGTGGCTGGGACAACACATAACTCACGTCGAGGGTTGCCTTTAACGGTGCAACCGTCGCAGCCTGCCATCACCGCTCGCTTGGTTTCGCCCCCACCGCCGCATGCCGCTTGGCGATCTGCTCGGCCAGCACGTGGCGGCGCAGCTTGCCTGTCGCGGTGAAGGGCAGCTCGTCGACGTGCAGGAGGTCTTCGGGCAGCTTGTAGTCGGCAACCTCGCCCTTGAGGAACGCCACCATCTCGGCGAGCATCACGGTCTCGCCCGCCTTCGGGATCACGCAGAGGAAGTTCTTTTCACCGAGCCGCGCATCGGCGATGCCGATCATGGCAGCGTGCATGATCTTCGGGTGCGTATAGAGGATTTCCTCGACTTCGCGCGGAAAGAATTTCTTGCCGCCGCGGTTGATGATCTCCTTGCGCCGTCCGACGATGGCGACGTTGCCCGCCGCATCCACAACGCGGCCGAGATCGCCGGTGCGGAACCAGCCATCCGCCGTAAAGGCTTCCGCGTTGGCGGCCGGGTTTGCATGATAACCGAGATGCACGCTGGGCCCGTATGCCGCGATTTCGCCGACGCCGCCCGCAGCCACCTCGGCGCCTGCCTCATCTAGGAGTTTCAGCTCCATGCTGGCGACGACCCGGCCAATGGTGCCGTTGACCGCGACCGGATCGTCTGAAAAGCGTGTGTAGGTGTGAAACCCCGTCTCCAACATGCCGTACAATTCGATCAGATGGCCGGGCATGCGCGCCTGATAGTCGCGGATCGTTTCGATGGCTGCCGAGGCGCCGCCCGTGATGACGACGCGGAGCGACGAGACATCGAAGCACGCGAGTTCAGGCTCGTGCAGAATGGCAACGATGGAGGCCGGCGCCGTCGCGATATAGGTGACGCGCTCGCGCTCGATCAATTCGAGTGCGGCCTTCGCCGAGAAGCGTTCGAGCAGCACGGCGCGGCTGCCGGAGACGATCGTCTGTAGCAGACACAGATAGCCCCAGTTGAGGCAGACCGGCAGGTAGATCAGCTGCACGTCATTGGCGGTGACGGCCATGTCGGTGTTGATCTGTACGACGGCCGGTAGCGTCGTGTTCAACGAATGCAGCACGCACTTGGGATTGCCCGTCGTGCCCGACGTAAAGGCCATGCGGAAGATGGCGTCAGGGTTGGTGCGCACGCGATCGGCAGCTGAGAGCGGCAGCGCTGCGGCGATCCCAGTTTCCAGATGCCACTCGCCTTGTTGCAGACCTTCGGGCGCGCTGTCGCCCGCGATCACGATGTGCGCCAGATCCGGGATCGCCGCGCGGAGTTGCCGCGCCATTGCAACGTAGTCGTGGGATTTGAACGTCGCCGGACAGATGAAGGTGCTGCTGCCGGAAAAGCGCAGTATGTAGTCCAGCTCCCGCACGCGGAAATCGGGATTGACCTTGTTGGCGACGGCGCCGATGATTTCAAGCGCAATGTAGACGACGGGGAATACGACGCGGTTCGGCAACTGCACAGTGACGATGTCGCCGGGGCCGATGCCGATCCGGCGCAGGAAGGCGGCGCAGCGTTCCACTTTGTCCTTCAGCGCGCCGTAGGTGAGCCGTTGGGTTACATCTGCGAATACTTCGCGATCGGGATGGGCCGCGGCGCGGCTGACCAGGATGTCGAAGATGCTCTCGTTCGTCCAAAGGCCGCTCTGGCGCCAGTGGTTCGCCAATTCAGGTGTGATGACGGTCTCGAATTGCATACGGTTTTTCCTCGGCGGCTGCTCCCGAACGCTCGGCCCTACCGCACTCCGCGCAGCAGGCCGCCGTCGACCTGGATGGCGGTGCCGGTGGTATAGCGCCCGCGCGGCGAGACGAGCAGCGCCACCATACTTGCGATATCGTCAACCGAGCCGATGCGGCCCATGGGGATTTCCGCCTCGAGCTTGCGGCGCATGACTTGCGGGTCGCCACCGTCGGCCGCGAACACTTTCTCGAGCCGCTGCGTTTCGATGTAGCCGGGGCAGATCGTGTTGACGTTGATATTGTCCTTCGCCACCTCGATCGACAGCGTCTTGGCGTAGCCGATAACGCCGCTCCAGGTTGCAACCGAGAGCCCGAAACCGGCAATGGGCTGGATCGCGGAAATCGCGGTTATGTTCAAAATGCCACCGCCGCCGCGGGCTTGCATATGCGGGACGACGGCGCGTGTCATGCGTACCACGTACATAAGGTTCTGCTCGACGGCCTTGGCCCAGGCGGTATCGTCGAAGCTGATAAGGGCGCCGAGCGGCGGCGCACCGTCGTTGTTGACGAGCACGTCGATGCCGGCGAATTCGGCCATGGTTTGCTCGACGACGCGAGCGCAGTCCTCGGCGCGGCGGCAGTCGGCGGCGATGGGAACGACGCGCGCTTTCGAGCCGGCCTTTTCCACCGCGGCCTTGAGCGTAGCCGCGGCTTTGGCGAGGCCGGCCTCCCGCCGTGCCGTGATGACGACGTGCGCGCCTTCCAGGGCCAGCGTCCGGGCGATGCCGTAGCCGATGCCCATGCTGGCGCCGCCGACGATAGCGACTTTGTCTTTGAGCCCGAGATCCATGTCAGCCGGCCACCTTCACGCCGCATTCGGCCAGGAACCGCTCGCCGTTGCGCCAGAACACCTTCTCCAGCACCTCTGCGGAATAGCCTTCCGCCTGCCAATCCTTTACCAGCCGCTCGTAGGTGAAGAGCGGGTAATCGGCGCCGAACAGAATGCGATCCTTGAGCCGGCGCGCGATGTCGTGCTTGAGATCCGCTGTGTGATACTTCGGGCTCCAGCCGTGCAACTCGTACCAGATGTTGCGCTTATGCATGAGCACCGCGATCACCTCGGCCTGCCACGGCCAGCCGGGACGCGCGGCGACGATCTTCAATTGCGGATTGTGGGCAGCAACCCAATCCAGATGCCGGGGATGGCAATAGTCGAGAATGACGCCGTCGCCGCCAGGAAGCCCAGCGCCGAGGCCCGTGGTGCCGACGAAAATCAGCACGGGGATGCCGGCCTCGGTACAGAGATCATAGTAGGGCTTGTAGAGCGGATCGCTCGCCGGTGGCGACAGCGACGCCGAGATCGCGTAGCCGAGAAAGCCGATTTTCTTGTCGATGCAGCGGCGCAACTCCTTGATGCCATCGGAGCCCGCGCGCTCAGGGTCGATATGCACCCAGTGGCCGAGGATGGCGTCTGGGTGGGCACGCTCGGTATCAAAAGCGTAGTCGTGCAGCGCCCGCATCTCCTCTATGGGCCGGTACTTGGCATAGCCAAGATCCAGAATGGCGCGCACGCGGTTGGCGCGGAAATGCGCGGCCATCTCGGCTTCCGTGTGGTACTTGGTTTCCGAATTCCACGTGGCGCGTTGTTGCGCCAGTTCCTTATCCGTCTGCAACGGGTAGCCGCGGCGCGTGCCCCAATGCGAATGCACGTCGATGATTTTGGCGGGAAAGTCCTGCATGGGGCTTCATTCCGATTGGACGAGAAATCTCGCGGTCGTTGGTTGTCGTTCGGTTTTCGACTGTCGTTCGTCCTTGCGCGTCGAGGACGGTGCCGCTCACGTAAACGATGTTTCGCAGTGTCCCACGACGGTTCACGTCTGTCCATGTCGCGAGCACAGGTTGTCGCCAGCCCACGTTTACCCGAGCAAGAACTCAGCAACGATCTGGTTGAATGCTTCCGGGTTCTGCAGGTTGGCGATATGGGCCGCGTCCGGTATCGAAACGTAACGGGCGCCGGGCACCATTGCGGCCAGTGCGGCCATCAATGCTGGCGGCCCGCCGCTCTTATCCTCGGCGCCGCCGACATAGAGCGTTGGCGCTTTGATGCGGCCGAGATCGCTTTCGTATTTCACGCCGAGGAACGCTGACGTACAGCCGAGATACCCGTCCGTGGTCGTTCGGCGGATCATGGCGCGAACGCCATCTATGACGCCTGGGTTGCTCGCCTTGAAGTCCTCCGAGAACCAACGTTGCGCCGTATCCTCGACGATCGTTTCGATGCCGCCCGCGCGCACGAGCGCTTGCCGCTTGTGCCAGTTGGCGGCGAAGTCTGGCACCATGCCGGCACGGCAGCAGCAGGGCACGAGCTTGTCTACCCGCTCGGGGTGATGAATGGCGATCCCCTGCGCCAGGGCGCCTCCCAGCCCGAGACCCAGCACGTGCGAACGCTTGACGCCGAGGTGGTCCCATAGCGCCATCAGATCGGCGATCAGCAGTTCCGGCGTGTAGGGCGGCGCTGTCGTCTCAGAACCACCCTGGCCGCGAAAATCGTAGCGCAGAATGCGTAGGTCGTCAGCGAGCGGCATCTGTGGATGCCACATCGTGAGGTCGTTGGTCAGGCCCGTCAGCATGGTGAGCCACGGTGCGCCAGCTGGTCCATCGATGCGGTAGGCCATACGGATGCCATTCAGCGGTGTGGTGATGAACGCCATAGCGGGCTCCACGAGAGGCGTGATGGATTGCACCAGCGGCAGTGATCATTGGTCGATCGTCAGGCCGCGCCAATGCTGTTCACGATCTGCGCGCATCAGGCTGACCAATCTCACTTGCCTATGCGATAGACCCGTACAGCCGTGTCGTGGAACATTTGGGCACGCTCGGTCGCCGTGTAGCTTTTGGATTGGCGTTTGAACGCGTTCCACATCACATGGTACGAAAACGACACCTTATCGACCGGAAAGTTGCTTTCGAACATGCAACGGTTCGGGCCGAATTGCTCGATGCAGTAGGCCATGAATGGGCTCATCGCCGCCGCAAGCTCCTCCGAGCCGATCGGATGGTGGCGCGTGTGCCAGTCAAATCCAGTGCGCGGCATGCCCATGCCGCCGAGTTTGACTGTGACATTCGGGCACTGGGCCACGGCGGCCATGCCGCGCCGCCAGTTTGCCAACACCTCCGCATCCTTATTGGCGTAGGGACCCGTTCGCACCAAGCCACCGATGTGGTTGAGAATGATCGGTAGATTGGGGACAGCTTTGGCAAAGTCCGCCAGCTCGGGAAGCTGCGGGAAGTACATCCAGGCTTCCAAGGACAACCCCATCCGGTCCAGCACGTGGGCACCAGCCCGGAACTGGGCATTGCCAAGCTGGCCCTGTATTTTGTGGGCCGCCGTGTTCTCCACTTCGGGATGCGGGTCCCACGTCACGGAATGCCTGATGCCGCGGAACCGATTGGGACTGGCCGCCTGCAAGGCTTCAAGGACCGGGGCGACCCGATCGCCGAGCAGCAGATTGGCGTGTCCGACGATGGCTGCTGCCACGCGCCCTGGACCATAAAGGCCACTGGCGCTTGCGGCCGCCTGGCCTTGGACGAACTCGACCTCGCCGATGGGACGCATCTCCTCGGGGCCATCGGCGCGGTACATGGCGCGGGCCTCGACGAACACGGTGGAGCGGATGTTGTGGCCGCTGCGCATATCGTCGGCGAGCTCGTGGAGCATGTAGCGTTGATAGGGAATGCGCGCCGTGCGGAAATCCCACAAGTGGTGATGGGGATCGCAAATTGGCAGCTCAGGTTCCAGCGTCGGTTCGACTGTCAACGCCAGCCAGTCAATGCCTCCAAATGGCATAGGAAACTCCCTGAACTCTGAACGAACGATATTCATTCCCGAATAGCGCATTTCCGTCGTTGTGGCCAATTGTCGACGCGAACGGCGGCCGTTGTGACGGCGGCTGCAGCGGCTCCGGCAAGAACACTTCGTTGGCTGCTACGGAAGAATATGACGAACTTGAAACCGTGGAGCCGTGGCCGTCAGGATTGAGAACGACACGAAAGGGGTGCGCAGGTGAGCGCGATCAATCTGCCAAGATCCTTCGCTTGCTCGATCTGCCGGCACTCAGCAATCAGATCGGCATACTGTTTCTGGCCAATGGCGGCCACGGCGCCAATCGGGGACAGCCTTTGCGCCAGTTGGTCGAAGGTCAGGACGAACTCCTGCCCGGTCGCCTGCCAGGCGTGGGCAACGCCATCGCGGGTGTGGATGGTCACGCGTGGTGCGAACAATGATTGCGTGTGTGAGGGAATGACGCGGACGCGCTGCATCATCTCGCCGATGCCCGCGGGATCCGCTTCGCCGACCTTCTGGACCACGTTCTTCGTCACTGGGAACCCACCGGTGAGGATGGCGTACGCAGCATAATAGTGCGGCTGCTCGGGCCCCGGCACGATATCGGTCCGGCGCGAGGGAAAGGCTGGGCTCGGATACTGGGACTCGAGCCAGTTCACGAGGCACTCGACCCGCTCGACCTGCTCGGGCTGGATATTGTCGCGCTTGCAGAGCGCCGCGGTTACGTCGACGTGGGCAATGTTGTAGCCAGCTGTCGAATAGATTCGATAGAGCGTTTCGAGAAACACCCATTGTTCGCCGAGTTTCCCGGTGATGGCCGCGAAGTCTGCGGTGCGCGCGCCCGTGAAGCTGTGGGTGAGGTGCCCTTCCCTGTTGCCGGCATAGGCGAAATAGAAACCGGCTTCGCCTTCGAAAACCGTGTCGCCACCTGGAATACCCTGCCGTGCCAGACCGACAGCCAGCAGAGCATTGCGCACGGCTGCACCTTCGCGCACGGACCGACCGCCGCTGCGACCACCCTCGAGGTTACCCGCAGCCAGGTTGACACATTGGGCGAGCGTGCCGTGGACCTGGTCCTCGGTCAGCCGCATGATCTTGGCAACCGCGGTCGCGGCGCCGAAAATACTAAACAGCGCGCCCGAATGAAAACCGCGCGCCAGGATTGTGGGCACAAAATCGGCGGCAAGGCGTTCCATAACCTCGTAGCCCGCAACCACTCCGGTCAGGAACTCGCGGCCGGAGCAGCGCGTGACTTCGGCCGCCATGAGGGCCGCGGGCAGGACAGCGCAACTCGGGTGGCACACCATGCGAAAAGTGTCCCACTTGCCACCGGCAAACATCATCTCGGCATTGATGAAGGCCGCTCCAACGCGCGTAAAGCGCCGCCCTTTGACCAATGCCGTGGTCGTCCCGGCGATGCCTTGCTCCTCATCTTCGACAAGGCGAATGGCCTGCTTCGTTTCGGGGAATTCGTGGCCGAGCAGACACGACGATAAACCCTGCAGCATGACGCCGCGCGCGCGGTCGAGAACCTCTGGCGGGATATCCGAATACGCTAATCCTGCGACCCAGCGCGACAGGCGACGATTGATGCTTTCCGTGGACATGCGGCCTCCATCGTTGTCCGATCACCATCGGGCTGGTTTGCCTAGTAATACGTGCCCGGCGTCGAGCCGCCGTCGATGGCAATGCTCTGACCCGTTATCGCCGACGCTTGCGGCGAGGCGAGGAAGAGAACCATCGGCGCGATATCAGACGGCTCGACAATGCGACCAATCGGGAACTGAGCGGCGAACCTTGCTTCGGCCTCCGCCTCGCTGACGCCGAGTTGCTTCGCCAAAGCCGCGCGCCGCGCTGGATAACGGTCTGTTTTGGTGAAGGGTGGGTGGACGATGTTCGCCGTAATTCCCTCGGCCGCCACCGTCGCGCTGAAATGCCTGACGAACGCAATCAGCGCCGAATTGCCAAGCGCGCTCGGCAGTGCGGTGGCACCGGCGTGACGCGCGGCGGTGCCGCCGATGCAGATGACGCGACCACGCGGGGATTTCCGCAGATGCGGCAGCGCGGCACGGCAGCAGCGCATATACGCCAGCGCCTTCCCGTTCAGTCGCTCCATCAGCCCGTCGTCGTCGAGCGTCTCGATATTGCCGCTGACCGAGGTCGATGCGTTGTTGACCAGAATGTCAAGGCCGCCGAAGGCGTCGACCGGCGCTGCGACCGCGTCCGAGCACCCTGCAGCAGTGAAGAGGTCGACCGCGACGGCTTTTGCCTTGACGCCCTTCGCAGCAATCTTCGCTTCCGCCTCCGCGAGCGCCGCCCTGTCGCGGCCACAGACAGCGACGTTCGCGCCTTCTTCTGCAAATGCCAGCGCAATCGCGAGGCCAATGCCGCGGTTGCCACCGGTGACCAGCACCGATTTACCCTTCAGATCGAGGTTCATGCCCAATGTCTTCCCTTCATTTCTGGCCTTCATTTCTGGCCTTCATTTCTGGCCGTCGAGATCCTGTCCCGCCGGCGGTTGCCGTCTGCAACACATTGGGCAAACGCCGACGCGATACCTCAGCTAGCGGACACGCTTGACCAGCGTTCCGTCGTCGTCAAGGCGCGAATGTTCGATACCTGTAGTCGGGCCACCTTTGCGGCGAGGGTGACGGACATTCTACGGACATTCGAGTGGGCTCGGCGCTCGGCCCTTGCTGCGGTTCCATTGGACGCAACTCTCAAGATTGGCTCGCAAGTGTCGACGGTCAGTGTGATGTGATACCCCCAGTGCCTATGGTCCCACTGCCTACTGTGCGATATAGCCGCCATCGATCACCAATTCGGTGCCCGTGACGAACGACGCCTCATCGGAGGCAAGGTACAGAACGCCAAAGGCGACATCCATCACCTCGCCCAAACGGCGGAGCGGCGTGACGGCGGCTTTGGCAGCGCGTCCGGCCGCGTTCGTATTGTTCAGCATCGGCGGCAGGAAGCCAGGATGCACCGAATTCACCCGGACACCGGTCGGTCCGAACCGGACGGCGGCGGTCTTGGTAAAGATGCGCACCGCCCCCTTTGAAGCGCTGTATCCCGGGTGACTGTCCGCGCCGCCAATGAAACCCATGATCGACGATATATTGACGATGGAGCCACCGCCCGTCTTCGCCATCTCGGCCGCCGAGCGGGTGGTGCCAAGGAACACGCTGGTGGCATTGACGGCCATCAATTTTTCCCAACCCGCAAGCGCGAGTTCGTCGCCGACCGAGCTACCGCTGATGCCGGCATTGTTCACCAGGATATCGAGCCGGCCGTAGGTGGAAATGGTCGTTTTTATCAGGTGTTCCCACGCGATTTCCGAGGTCACATCCGTCTTGACGAACGTTGCGCGCCCCTGGCCTGCACAAATGTCGGCGGCGAGCGCGTCGCCTTCTTTCTGTAGCAGGTCGGCGATCACAACCGCCGCACCTTCCTTGGCAAACAAGCGGGCTTCCGCCGCTCCCATGCCGTGGGCACCGCCGGTGATGATGGCGACTTTATTTTTCAATCTCATGCGTCTCTCCAAATGCGAGGAGCGCAATCATCGGCGTTCGGTCCGCCGAGAGCAAGACACGGAAGCCGAACTTGAAGCATCGCAGATTCCACTGGCCACGCAGGCCAAGCTCCGTCGATAATGACCAGCAGAGCTTGCCTTGCCGTCTGAGCGCGAGTGGAGCCGACTACGGTCCGTCAGAGATGCGCTCCAAGAAGGTGCAGCAGCCGTATCAATCGATACCGATACGAACAATAAGAACGATATGGCGGGAGATTTTAATCCAATGCGACAAGGCCCTATGTGGAGGGCTTGTCGCGCGAATTCGGTCAACAGGTCGTCATCGAGAACAAGGGCGGCGCCTCCGGTGCCATCGGCGCGGAGGCCGTGATCAAGTCAGCTCCCGACGGCTATACGTTCCTCGCCACCCCCTCCTTGACCATGGTCATTCTACCGCATCTCAGGAAGCTCGCATTCGACCCTTTGAAGGATCTGATACCCGTGACATCCCTCGCCGAGGGGACGCTGCTCATTACGACGCATCCCTCGGTGCCGGCCAACTCGATTCCCGAATTGGTTGCCTATGCCAAACAGAAGCCGGGCAAACTGAGCTGGGGAACCGCCAGCGTCGGCAGCTACGGCCACCTGATCTGCGAGTCCTTCAAATTCGCGGCCGGCCTGGACATCCTGCATGTTCCCTATCGTGGCACCGGCGAAGTTCTGGCGGATTTCCTTGCAGGCGTCGTGCAGATCCAGGCGGATCCCGTCGGGCTGCCCCATGTCGCGACCGGCAAAGCCAAGCTGCTTGGTGTGTTTGGGCGCAGCCGTCGCACGGACTACCCTGATGTTCCGATGATGAAGGAGATTTATCCCGACCTCGATTTCGTCGTGTGGTTCGGCCTGTTTGCACCGCCCGGAACGCCGCAAAAGATCGTCGACCGCATGGCCCGCGCCGTGAACAAGATCGCGCTTGAGCCAAACATCAAGCAGATCATGTTCGGATTGGCGCTGACACCGTCGCCGATATCACCCGCAGCGACGACAGCTCTCCTACAAAGCGATTTCGAGCGCTACGGGAAGCTGACAAAGCAATTCAATATTCGCGCCGAATAAGTTCGGCCTGACGCCTGCACGGACCCAAACGAACGGATCGCGGGTTCGTGCGAGCGCTTTACGCTGCCCCTGCCCCTTGCTCGAGCCGCTCGAGGGCGGCGTCAATGTCGTCGAGCGACACGGGATCACCATTGCCCACCGGCTCTATAACCACATTCGTCACGTTCTCGATCAGTTGCCAGCCGTCCTTCGCACGCGCGCCGCTGCCATGACGGCGCGGTACGATGCGATGCCCGTTCGCGCCCAACCTGTTGGCGCGTCGTCGCAGACGCCGCAGCCGGGCGTGCTCGCTATTGCTCATGCCCGTCGCCTTTCATGTTCAAACGATCCTTGCGCATCGAGCGGCCGATGGCTCGAGTCATGATACTGATCGATACCTTGAACGCCGATGATTTGACAGTGAGAAGGCCTTCGTATGGACGGGACGACCGCAATCAAGGCGGCCGTTCTCGACATCGCGACCAAGGACAAGGCCGCCGTTGAAACCGCAACCAATAGCAAGGCCAAACCTTCGGCGGCGGTTGACAACAATGCCTTTGACGCCATCATCACGGTGAACACGTTCGTCGACAAACTTCGCAAGAAGAAGACGAGCTGGCTGGCGTTGGTCGACAGTGGCCGCCCGAGGTGGTCACCATCGTTGAATTGAAGGTGTCGAGCACGTGGATGCTGCCATCAAGAATTCTGCCATAAAGTCGTTGCCACCTGGGCAACTTGCGCTATTGCACGATGCTTACGCAGCTACCCTTCGCGCCAAGCGATGGCGCTTCCTCTTCGGTGCGCTGGCGCTGGTGGTCTGCGGGGCGCTGGCGGCAACTGCAGCCGAGATTGATTTATCGAAATTCTTTGCCAACATTGGCCGCTTTCCGAACTACCTGAAGCAACTTATTCCTGCCTTGAGCCTGGCGACATTGCCCGCCGATCTTGCCGAATGGTTCTGGGGTTGGAAGGTCTGGGGTAAACAACTCTTCGAGACGTTGCTGATCGCCTATCTCGGAACAGTCGTTGGCGCGATCGGTGGCTTCCTCTTGTGCTTTCACGCGTCCGCCAACGTGGCACAGACACGCATCGGGCGGGTAGCAGCACGGCGGGTTCTCGAATTCTGCCGCACGGTGCCCGAGATCGTATTTGCGCTGATCTTCGTCATCGCATTCGGTCTGGGCCCAATGCCAGGCGTTCTGGCTCTTGCCATCCATACCGTCGGCACCCTCGGCAAGCAGTTCGCGGAAGCCGTGGAAAACATCGACTTGGCCCCAGTCGAAGGGTTGACAGCGGCCGGCGCTACTTGGGTCGAGACCATGCGCTTTGCAGCATTCCCGCAAGTGGCCCCCAACTTCGCAAGTTACGCGCTGATGCGTTTCGAAATGAACGTGCGCGGCGCCGCCATCATGGGTTTCGTCGGCGCCGGCGGCATCGGCCAGGAGCTGCTGACGGCGGTACGCAAGTTCTACTACTCAGACATCAGCGCGATGCTGATCATGATTATCGCAACCGTCATGCTGATCGACATGGCAACCGAGCGGCTGCGCCATAGTCTCATCAGCGGAGAACGCCAAGCATGACCATGCAATCTCCGTTCGGTGATCTCGACGGTGTGCGGCAACGGCACCGGGATGCTTTGCTTGCGGGCAATTCCGATCGGCTGCGCGAACTCTCCATTGCCTGCGGCATGCTCGTCCTTGCAGGCATCGCGCTCTGGCAACTGGAATTTTCATTCGTGCGCATTTGGGACGGGCTCGGACGTCTTGGCGAATTCGCACGGTTGATGCTGCCGCCGGCTTATGGGGCGGAGGCACGGCTGATGATCTACTTGAAGGCACTTGCCGAGACGCTCGGCATTGCCTTCCTTGGTACACTTTGTGCTGCCGTTCTGGCCTTTCCACTGGCCTTCCTTGCGGCACGTAACGTCACGACAAGCCGGATCATGCGGTTTTGCACGCGGCGCTTCTTCGACACGATCCGTGGCGTCGACACGCTGATCTGGGCACTGATCTGGATCAATGTCGTCGGCCTCGGCCCATTCGCCGGTGCGCTTGCCATTATGACCTCCGACTTCGGAGCCTTCGGCAAGCTGTTTTCCGAAGCAATCGAGACGTCGGATCAGCGACCCGTTGAGGGTGTCGTTGCCGCAGGTGGCGGTGCACCGCATGCCGTGCGTTTTGGCGTGTTGCCCCAGGTGCTCCCGTTGATCGCGAGCCAGGTGCTCTACTATTTCGAATCGAATACGCGGTCGGCCACCATTATCGGCATCGTCGGCGCCGGCGGCATCGGGCTGCATCTTTCTGAACAGATCCGCACGCTCGAATGGCCGACGGTCTCGTTCCTGATCCTGTTGATCCTTGTTACAGTCGCACTCATCGACTGGATTTCATCGCGGCTGCGGACTGCGATCATCGGAAAGCGGGCGCTATGAGCGAGCAACGCGTACTGGCCCAGAGGAGCGCACGACAACGCTGTATGGCGGTTCAGATTCGCATCGATCGGCGTTGATCGACTTAGTCACCGCATAACAGCAGGCATCGCGCGATCACCGCCGCAGCAGGTACACCAACACGATATTCAGAAGACCCATCCCGATCGCCAAAGTCCGCCAGACAGCGACCGGGTTGCGCTCCAGCAATGGCCGCGGCCGGTCGTAGCCGAGGTTGATGTTTGGCCGCCGGAGATCCTCAGTCAGCGCCGATAGGACTTCCGTGCGCTCCGCCGGCCGCTTGTCGACCGCTTTTGCCAGCGCAGCGTCGACCCAGACCGGAATGTCCTCCCGGATCGAGGCGGCAGGAATGTAATCGCGCCGGCCGATATCGCGCGCGTTTGCAAAACCTCGGCCATAAGGCAATTTTCCGGTCAGCATCTCGTAGGCGATCACGCCGAGCGCGTAGATGTCGGCGCGATTTGTCGGCCGCTCACCGTGATGATATTCGGGGGCGGTGTAGTCGAGTGTGCCGACGAGGCCCGGCTGCGCCACGGGCGTGGCTGCGTCGTCCATGCTGGCCGCGCGCGAGGATCCGAAGTCGATGATCTTGACCACGCCATTGCGACCGATCATCACGTTTTCCGGCTTCAAATCCTGATGGATGATGTCCTTACGGTGGAAAGCTCGCAGCCCCTTCGCGATCTGCTCCACGATATCGCGCACGCTTTCGAGATGCGGATGCTTGTTGTCCAGCATCCATTGCCGCAGCGTCTGGCCGTCAAAATACTCGGTCACGTAGTAGAGGTGCCGCCGCGCCCGAGATGGCGACATGATGCGCAACACGTGGTCGCTAGCTGCAAGGCGGCCAACCCACTCCTCGCGCGAGAACATCTCGATGTAGACCGGGTCGTCCTCGAAATTCACCGATGGCGTCTTCAGCACGACTGCCGCGCCTGATTCCTCGTCCCGGGCAAGATAGATCTGCGTGCGTTTGCTGGCATGCAGCGAGCGGTCGATTTCGTAGCCCTCGAAGCGCATGCCGGGGTTGAGCTCGGGCGGGAAGGGCATTGCCGTCAACTGTTTGAGATGCGAGTTTTCGTCCACTACACCCGGATTGTCGATACGAACGATCTGGCAGGTGAGATTGTCCTGGCTGCCCTGCCCGAGTGCCTGCTCGACGATCAGGCGCGCGGCGTGATCGAGGTCGAGATCGTCGCTCATGACCTGGCGGATGATTTGCGCGAGCTGGCTCGGCGAGACGTGATCATGCACGCCGTCGGTAGTGAACAAAAGAAAATCGCCAGCTTCCACCGGCTCCATCCGGTAGTCGATCTCGAGGTTCTGGCCGATGCCGAGTGCGCGCGACAGGTGCTCGAGCCCGCGACCAACGCGGACCCGGTGCGCGCGCGTCAATAGCTCCATGCGGCCATCGCGCCAGCGCCCCACTTGGGTATCACCGACATGGAAAATGTGAGCTGCCCCGGCCTTCAGAATGACGCCCGTGAACGTGCTGACCATGCCGCGGTCGGATTGATGCTGGTTTTGCCCTTGCGCATAGAGCCAGCTATTGATGGCCTTCAGTACGATCCCGACCGATTTTTTCACCGTCCAGGATTCGGCGGTACTGTAGTAATCCTGCAGGAAGCTCTTGACGCAATTCTCGCTCGCTTCCTTTGCACCCTCGCTCGACGACATACCATCAGCGATCGCCATGGCAATGCCTTTGCTCGCCAGCAGCGGCGGCTTGGGCACCACAATCCCATAGGAATCGTCGTTGCGCTCTTTGGCGCCGGCAATCGAATGCTGGCCGACGCTGACGTCTGGCCCTGCCGTCCTGCTCATCGTCTGCAACTCGTGCGCCCCGTCACGTGACGTCGATCATGGCGATCGACCCGTCGGGCATCTCTTCCGCAATCTGGCCTTTCGGCTCGCGAATGACCAGCCAGCTCGCGATCACACCCAACACCGCGGCCGCGGCTGCGATCAGGAAGAACGTGCGCACGTCGACAATGGAGTAGGTGGTGAGAAACAGCACGCCGCCGGCGTTGCCGAAGGCGCCGACCATGCCGGCGATCTGGCCGGTGAGCCGGCGCTTGATCAGCGGCATCATGGCATAAATCGCGCCGTTGCCGGCGTTGACGAACAGCGAGCACAGGAACGTGACCGCGACGGCGAACGCGACGCCGGTGGCCGGCCCCATGAAGCTCATGCCGACGTAGCCGAGCGCGGTGCCGGCGAGGCAACACAGCAGCACCAGCTTGCGGCCGAACCGGTCGCTGAGCCAGCCGCCGATGGGCCGGGCGAAGAAGGTCGTCATGCCGAAGCTGGCCCCGAGGAAGCCGGCCATCGTCAGCGACAGCCCGAAGGTGTCCTTGAAGAACACCGGCAGGATCGACACCACGGCCAGTTCGGAGCCAAACGTGATCAAGTAGGCAAGATCCAACACGGCAACCTGACTGAAGCGGTAGCGGTAGATTTCCGCGACCGGCTTGACCAACATCTGCCGGATGATGCGCCAGGTATCGGCGAGCTGCAAGCCGTAGAGTACGACCAGCGCCGCATAAATAGCCCACGTCGTCGACTGCGACAGCAGGCCGAGCCGCGCCGGTCCGAACTGCCACGCCAGCACGCCAAGTGCCAGCACCAGCGGCGCCTGCATCAGGCAGTAGAGCACGAAGTCGCCCCGGCTCGTCACCTCCATCGAGCCAGCCTTCTTGGGCGAGAAGTAGGTCGCCCCCGTCGGCGTATCGGTCACCGACAGGTAGTAGATGACGCCATAGACGATCGCGATCACGCCGGTGAGGCCGATGGCGAAGCGCCAGCCATTGCCACCGCCATAGATCGCGGCGATCGTCGGCAGCGTGACTGCGGCGGCGGCCGAGCCGAAGTTGCCAAGGCCGGCGTAGAAGCCCTGGGCGTAGCCGGATTCCTTTGCCGGGAACCACTCGGCGATGATGCGGATGCCGACGACGAAGCCGGCGCCGACGAAGGCCAGCAGGAAGCGGCTAATCGCCAGCATTTCGAATGACGTCGACAGCGCGAAAGCAATGCACAGGACGCCCGATATGACGAGCAACAGTGCATACATTAGGCGCGGCCCGAGCTTGTCGACGAGTGAGCCGACAATGACGCGCGCGGGAATCGTCAGTGCCACGTTGAGGATCAGGATGGCCGAAACCTGGGCCTTGCTGAGTTGAAACGTGTCGCGGATCGACGCCATCAAGGGTGCATGGTTGAACCACACCAGGAAACTGATGAAGAACGCAAGCCAGCTCAAGTGCAGAACCTTAATCTTAGGTTCCGAACTGAAAAGGTTTAGGCTGCCTGAAGTCTTAGCAGACATTTGCGTTCCTCCACGGGGCATTAACGATACGGGCTTTAACGATACGGGCATTAACGATACGGGCATAGGCAAGGTTCATGCCAAATAAACCGGCAATCTGCCTGGACTATAAGACATTGAATTATATATATTTTATGTAATTCGTCAGGTTTCGATCGAGAATTAGGCAAATATGCTGATCGCACATTTTGTTGGCAGATGATTGCATTCCTGCCGAACAAATCCGCAGTCAAGTCCATCATTGTTTCTGCGGCAACACCCCAAACGACGACGTCGGCGCCAGATGACGCTCGCACCAACCGCGCTGACGAAGTGCTGGAGCTGGCTGGCGCTCACTCCGTCTTTTTCAAATGCTCGGGGTTCGCATTCGGGAAGAATAATTGCTGGCCCTCGATCCGGTAAGACCTGATCTCGCTCTGGCCCTCTTTGGAGATCATCCAATCAATAAAGGCTTGGCCCAGGTCCTTCTTTACCGCGGAATGCTTGTCCGGATTGACCAGGACGATGCCGTACTGGTTGAAAAGTTTCGCATCGCCCTCGACCACGATCTCGAGCGCATCCTTGTTCTTGAAGCTGATCCAGGTGCCGCGGTCGGAAAGCACATAGGCCCCCATCGCGCTCGACGTATTGAGCGCCGCGCCCATGCCCTGGCCAATCTCACGGTACCACGCTGGTTTGGCGCCTGCCGGATCAAGCATCGCCGCCTTCCAGAGTGCGAGCTCGGCTGAATGCGTGCCGCTCTTGTCGCCGCGCGAAACGAACGGCGCTGCGGCGAGATGAATGGCCTTCAGTGCCGCGAGAATGTCCTTTGAGCCCTTGATGCGCGCCGGATCCGGCTTTGGCCCGATAAGGACGAAGTCGTTGTACATAACGTCGAAGCGCTTCACGCCGAAGCCGTCGGCGACCAACTTCTCCTCCTGCGCTTTCGCATGCACGAACACCACGTCGGCATCGCCGCGACGGCCTGTGTCCAAAGCCTGTCCTGTGCCTTGCGCAACGACCTTTACATCGATCGCCGTCTTGGCCTTGAACAGCGGCAGGAGGTGGCTGAAGAGGCCACTATCCTGTGTCGATGTCGTGGACGCGACAATGATCGATTTATCCTGGGCTGCAGACGGCGCAGACGCGCCGATCGTCACTGCGGCAGCGGCGAGCAGCTGAGCGATGAGACGGGTTCGCATGCATGCCTCCTGTTCAGATGACGAGATCGCCAGCCAGGAAGCGTCGGGCTGCCTGTGTTTTTGGTTGGTCGAAAAACTGTGTCGCAGGCGTCTGCTCGAGGACACGCCCGCCGACGAGAAACACGACGTCGCCCGCAAGCCGCCTCGCCTGGCCGAGATCGTGCGTCGCCATGACGATGATCACGCCGGTCGCCGCAATGGCGGCAACCACGTCCTCGACGGCCTTCGTTTGCGCGGGATCGAGGCTGGCGGTCGGCTCGTCGAGAAAGAGAATGCCGGGCTGCCGGGCGAGAGCCCTTGCGAGCGCGAGGCGTTGCTGCTCGCCACCCGATAACATTCGTGCCGGCCGGTCAGCCAATGCGGCGAGGCCGACCCGCTGCAACAGGCTGGCGACAACGAGTGGATCGACGGGAAATCCGGCAGCCGACAGCGCGAACGACACGTTCGCTGCCGTCGATCGCTTCAACATGACCGGCTTCTGAAAGACAAAGGCGCGGCGGGCTGTATTGACCCCATCGACTGCGGACACATCGACCCGCCCCTCACTTGGCCCGATGAGACCCATTAGAAGGCGCAAGAGCGTCGTTTTGCCCGAGCCGTTCGGCCCGAGCAGAAGCGTCGGCACGCCGGCCGCGATCGTCAATTCGACATCTGAAAGAATATCGGTGTTGCCGCTGCGATAGCCGACGCCATGCAGCCGCATAACGGGCTGCGCCGTTCGCCCGATCGCGCCGCCGTCCAGCATCGCGCTATCCCGCATGACGTTCGGACCACTGGCGGACGCTCCAGGCCAGTGTGTTGACAGCAACAACGATTGCAATGAGAACCAAACCAAGACCGATGGCCAGCGGCAGGTTGCCCTTCGACGTCTCGAGCGCGATCGTCGTCGTCATGACGCGCGTGAAGCCGTCGATATTGCCGCCGACAATCATGACGGCCCCGACCTCGGCCGCGGCTCGCCCGAACCCCGCCAGGAAAATAGTCACGAGCGAGAACCGCCCATCCCAAAGCAGTGCCGCAACGCGGCCGAGCGGCGATACGTCCATCGCGGTAAACTCATCACAATACTCGACCCAGAGGTCCTCGATCACCTGACGCGTCAGTGCGGCAATGATGGGCGCGATCAGGATGGCTTGGGCGATGATCATGGCGCCGGGCGTAAACAGTAGGCCCAGGAACCCCAGCGGGCCAGATCTGGAGAGGGCCAGGAAGACTAGCAGCCCGACGACGACTGGCGGCAGTCCCATCAAGGCGTTGAGGGCGACAATCACGCCGCCACGGCCGCGAAATTGCGTGAGCGCCACGAACGCGCCAAACGGCAACCCGAAGGCCGCCGCCAGCATCACTGCCGAGAGCGTCACGAAGAGCGACAAACGCACGATCGCGAACAGCGCCGGATCACCGGAAAGAAGTAACGAAAAGGCGCCGACGCCATCCATGGGAGCTTGCTAGACCACTCAAGACATTGACCCTGTCGCACTTTCGTGTTTTTTACTTTTAAGTCAATAATTAGAATTGGCGCAGAAATATGCAGAATTCGGCGAGACTAACGCTGCTGACAACGCTGGAAGCAGCTGAGTATCTCCGCATGAAGGAACGCAAGCTCTACGAGCTTGTGGCAGCCAACGCGATTCCATGCACCAAGGTGACGGGCAAGTGGCTGTTCCCGCGCGCCGATCTCGACAGATGGCTACTAGCGGGAATGGCACGCCCCTATGGAGTCGTGCCCGCGGACCCGCCGCCGATTGTGGGCGGCAGCCACGACCCGCTGCTGCAGTGGGCGCTCGTCGAAAGCCGCGCGGGCCTCGCAATTCTCCCGGAAGGCAGCGAGAGCGGTTACCAGCGCTTCTTGAACGGCGACGTGATCGCAGCCGCGATCCATTTCCATGACCTCGACGACTTGTCCCGGGACGCGAACATCGAGGTGGTCGCCAAGGAGCCGTCGCTCTACGACGCGGTTCTGGTGAACTTCTGCACCCGCGATCAGGGCCTCATCGTCGCGAAGGGCAATCCGAAGCGGATCGGCAGCATCGCGGACGTGAAACGGACGAAGGCGCGCGTCGCTGTGCGTCCGGATGGCGCTGGCGCGCAGCAATTGTTGCTCGCGCTGTTGAAACGAGAGGACCTGACGATAAAAGGAATGGGACCGACGGTCCTCGCGCCAACCGGGCCCGACATCGCCCAGGCGATCCGTGCCGACCACGCTGACTGCGGCGTCGCCACCCGCGCCATTGCCACCGCCGCGGCTCTAGATTTCATTCCGCTCGTCACCGAACGCTTCGACCTGCTCATGCGCCAGCGGGACAGCTACCGCAGTCCGCTCATGCGGTTCCAAACGCTCTTGCGAACGCCGCAGTTCGCCCAACGCGCCGCTGAGCTTGGCGGTCTCGATGTCTCAGCGGTCGGCACCATTCGCTGGTCGCCATGACGTGTAATCTCAAAGCGCCCGGCTTGTTACGTCCTCAAATCGCCAGGAGCTTATCGCGCAAGGCTTTGTCGTCGCGCAGCTGCTGGCTAGGGCCCGTAAACTCGACCTTGCCTTTTTGCAGCACGTAGACGCGATCGGCCAGCGCCAGCGAGAAATCTAATCCCTGCTCCGCGAGGAGGATCGTCAGGCCTTCCTGCTTCAGGCTCTGCACCTGCGCCAGCAGGTTTTCCACGATCACGGGGGCCAGACCTTCCGATGGCTCATCGAGCAGCAGCAGCTCCGGGTTGCCCATAAGTGTGCGGGCGATCGTCAACATCTGCTGCTCGCCGCCCGATAGCACCCCGCCTTGCCGGTCGCGTAATTCGCGCAGCTTCGGGAACATGCCGTAGACGGCCTCTAGGTTCCAGCGGCCAGGACGCTTCGCGGACCGGTCGGCGACATCGAGGTTTTCCCAGACCGTCAGTTCGGCGAAGATCCGCCGGTCCTCGGGGACGTAACCAATGCCTTGGCGGGCCAGCGCGTAGGGCGCCCGTCCGGTGATGTCTTGGCCCTTGAAGCGAATCTTGCCCTGATGCGGCGGTGTCAGCCCCATGATGGATCGAATTGTGGTCGTCTTGCCGACGCCATTGCGGCCGAGCAGGCAAACGCATTCGCCGGGCTTGATATCCAGTGAAATGCCAAACAGCACGCGGCTCGACCCATATGCTGTGTGGATGTCCTCAACCTCGAGCAGGTTCGTCAATGTTTGTCTCCCCCGAGGTAGACGCGGCGCACTTCCTCGTTGTTGCGCACCTCGTCCGGTGTGCCGGTCGCGATGATGCGTCCCTGGTGCAGGACGGCGATCTTGTGCGAAATCGAGAACACGACTTCCATGTCGTGCTCCGTGAACAGCAACGTCAGGCCGCGCGCCTTGGCGATGCGATCGAGCAACGCGATCGACTCGTGTGTTTCCTGGGCACTCATGCCCGCCGTCGGCTCGTCGAGCAGCAAGATGCGCGGCTCACCTGCCAGCGCGATGCCGAGTTCGACCTGTTTTTGCGCGCCGTGGCTCATTTCGCCAGCGATGGTGCGCGCTACGTCCCGGAGCGCCAGTTGCTCGATCATCGATTCCGTCTTGTCGCGAAATTGCCTGTTCGCAACGCCCCACATATCCAGCCCCCGCCCGCCGTGCGCGATGAAGGCCGCCTGGATGTTGTCGTAAACGGTGAGTTTGGGGAAAATATTGGTGCGTTGAAAGGAACGTGCCATGCCCATGCCGCAGATCTTGTGCGGGGCAATACCGGTGATGTCGCGGCCTTCCAGAACGACCTTACCATGGTCGGGAAGGAGGTGGCCGGTGATCAGGTTGAAGAGCGTCGACTTGCCGGCGCCATTCGGCCCGATAACGGCCGTTGTGCGATCCTTTTCGACGGTGAAGCTGACGTCATTGGTGGCGACGAAGCCGGAGAATGACTTCTTGAGGTTGGTGACTTCCAGCATCGTCTCATGCTTCTGGGGATCAGACATTGGATTTCCCCTTCACACGCCGCCAGACCGATTCGAGGCCACCGAGGATGCCGCCCGGAAACGCGAACAGAATGACTAGGAGAATGATGCCGAGCACGAACGGCCAGTACTCCGTGTAGGAGACGACGACGCCGTTGAGTAGGATCAGCACGGCACTGCCAACAGTTGGTCCCCAGAAGTGATGGATGCCGCCGAGGATCGTCATAATCAGCACCTCGGCCGATTTCGACCAGTACGCATAATCCGGATAGACGCCGCGCTTGTAGATCCCGAAAAGGCCGCCGGCGAGGCCTGCAAAACCGCCGGCGATGACGAAGGC
>JANXRM010000417.1 GCA_025353015.1 Hyphomicrobiales bacterium | reverse complement strand
GTGGCAGAGGCCTATGCGGTGCAAGAGGCGTTGCGGGTGGTGTGGGAGCCGCTGTATGGGCCCATCGGCGGTCTCAAAATCGCGACGACAACAAAGGTGATGCAGCAGCTGATGGGGATCGATCATCCCTGCGGCGGAATGATCTATTCGAAGCGGATCCATTCATCTCCGGCCGTCATCAAGCATTCGGATTATATGCACGTGGTTGTTGAATGCGAATTGGCGGTGCGCGTCAAATCCACGCTCTCGGCGAAAACTGCTCCCTGGACCGCGGCGGAGGTGCGGCGTGAGATTTTCGAGGTCATGCCTGCGTTCGAGCTGATTGAGGATCGCAATGCCAATTATAAGGAAACGCAGGCTTTGACCTTGATTGCCGATAATGCGTGGAATGCGGGGATTGTGCTCGGTGCGCCGATTTCTGTTTCTCCGGATCGCAATCTCAATGGATTGAAATCGCGATTGGCGACAACGAAATCCGGCATCAAGGACGGCCTCACGGACGATCCGATGGGCGCGCTTGCGTGGGTTGCCAATCTCGCGGTCGAACGCGGGCGGCCGCTTTCGGCTGGCCAAGTCGTTATTACTGGAAGCGTCGTACAAACACTGCCGATTGCAGCGGGCGAGCGTTTCAATTTCGAAATCGAGGGGCTTGGTGCGATCGAATTGGAAGCACGCGCTTAGCTTTCCCGACAGTTCTACACGTATCGTCAATGCAAAAATGGCTGAAACTGCAGGAAAACCGTGGCAAACTCATCACGCTATTGAATATCTTGAGGTTTTTCTGTTGTTTCTGCTTTCTAATTTTTGTGAGTCTCAATAGTTAGATTCTCTATCGACGGTTCGTCCGGCACGCCGACCGCCTGATCCCCATACCCCACACACAGGACATTCATCCATGGCAAAAGCAGCGACTAAAGCACCAGCAAAAGCGGCTCCGAAGGCAAAGGCCAGCGCAAAGACAGGCGCGAAGGCTGCGACGGTTACACTCAAACATATCGGCGCAGCGCTTGCTGAAGCGCATAGCATGCCGAAGAAGCAGGCCAACGAAGTTCTGGCCGACATGGTCGACATGATCGCTGGCCACCTCAAGAAGGGCGCCCGCATCCGCATCGGCGGTCTTGGCATCCTGCAGGTTCGCAAGCGTCCGGCTCGCATGGGCCACAACCCGGCCACGGGCGCTGCCATCAAGATCAAGGCGAGCAAAAAGGTGGCCTTCCGCGCCGCCAAGGAACTCAAAGAATCGGTCTAAGAGGTTCGGTTCAGGACAGGCCTTGGTACGATCTTGCGCCGCGGAGCCCCCCTGGGTTTCCGCGGCGTTTTTTATTGAGCGGTCAAGGCACCGTGCGCGGGCATGTCAGGCCGCCGAAGCGCTCGCCTTACAATCATGGCGTCACATTTTTTCGACCATCGCCGCGCCGATGATCTGGCCGGATTTGCTTTGCAAAAGGACAGCACAGCTCCCGGCGCCGGGCTGCACGACGGTGTCGCGGTCGAGGCGGATCGTCATGGTCGTTCCGCTCCACATGCCGATCGGTGTCAGCTCGCGGACGACGTTGTAATACTTCAGCATCTTGCCGCGGTTCTCGCCGGCCCTTACCGGGATTTCGGCTTCCGCCTGGATCACGGCTAACCAGATATTGGCGTCCTTTATGTCACTGCCGTCCGGAGCGCTGCCAGTTTCGATCAACAATTGACCTTGTTCTGCACGCAAGGTGACGGGAACGCGGCTCTTTGCGAATTTCACGGCATTCGCGGTGATCGCGCGATCGATGTCGTTGGCATTGCTGCCGATGATATGGGTAAGCCCATCGACGACCATCTGGGGCGTATAGATCTGGCCATCGCCACGCTGCCGGCCATAAGCGCGCTGCCGCTCAGAGAACTTGGCTTTGGCGAATGTATCCTTCCAGCCGAGGTAGTCCCAATAGTCGACGGGGAATGAGAGGGCGATGATGTCGGCGCGGGCGACGTAGGATTTCAACAATGCGTCGGCTGGCGGACAAGAGGAGCAGCCCTGGCTGGTGTAAAGTTCGAGGACAGCCTTCGGCGGCGCGCTGGCAGCGTGGCCTCGGGTTTGAGCCATTGCGATGGACCCGCTCGCGAAAAGACAGAGTGCACCAGTGAGTACGGCCGTGCCGATCTGGGTCAGCTTGGCGGGTGGTGGCGCTCGGCGCATTGTGTGGATCTCGTATGACAGGGATAGGGACGCCGCGATATCTGCGACGTGCTGGTACTTGGCTCAGGTGGCGTCTGTTCGCGGTTGCTTCGGTTGCGG
>JANXRM010000383.1 GCA_025353015.1 Hyphomicrobiales bacterium | reverse complement strand
CGTTCGCCGTGCCCATCTTGCAGGTGCCGACGGGGTGGTAGGCGGTTTCGGCGTTTTTCGCGATCCAGGCCAGGAACTGATCGTCGGTCTTGATGTTCGTTCCCGGCGCGATTTCCGAGGGCCCGAGCCATTCCATGGCCGGTGCCTCGAACACCTGGCGCGTGATCCGCATGGCGCCAACAAGGCAATCCCGGTCGATGCTTTCGGCCAGGAAATTGAAGCGGATCGCGGGTTGCTGGCGGGCGTCTTTGGAGGTCACGTGGATGCTGCCCGTGCTTTCGGGCCGCAACTGGTGCACGACGACCGTCAGGCCTGGCTGCTTGGCCAGCGTCATCTCGGGCGTGACAATGAATGGCATGACGGTGAAGCACGCATCGGGACCAGCCAGACCCTCCCGCGTCTTGAAGTAAGCCCGCATGGGCGACGCTGGAATGCCGAGCAGCCCGGAGCCGGTCAACGCATACTTGAGCCCCTGCCAAATGGCGCCAACGCCGCGGCCTTTCTCGTTGTATGTCATGCCGTGATGGCCGACGTGCCACTTCATGCGCGGCGCCCAATGATCGCGCAGGTTTTCTCCAACGCCCGGCAAGGCGTGCCGCACCTCGATGCCGACGCTCTTCAGATGCTCGGGCTTGCCGATGCCTGATAGCTCCAGCAGTTGCGGCGAGGCAATGGCGCCGGCCGAAACGATGACTTCCCGCGCCGCCTTCGCCTCCCGCTTCTCGCCCAACACCGCATAGCGGACGCCGACGCAGTGCTTGCCCTCGAGGATCAAGCTCTCGGCCTGTGCATTGGTCTCGATCTGCAGGTTCTTGCGATGCCGCGCCGGTTCCAGATAGCAGCGCGCCGTGCTGTTGCGCCACCCATTGCGGATGGAGGCCTGCGTCATCGCAATGCCCTCCTGATCGGGGCCATTGTAGTCGTCGTTGCGCTTGATGCCGGCCGAGACGGCGGCCTCGAACAACGAGTCATAGAGCGGCCCGCTCTCGGCCATGTCGGAGACCTTGATCGGGCCTTCCCGGCCGCGATAGGTCGCGTCGCCGCCGTCGTAGCTTTCCAGGCGCTTGAAGAACGGCAGCACGTCCTGGTAGCTCCAGCCGCGATTGCCAAGCTGCGCCCAGGTGTCGAAATCTTGGCGCTGCCCGCGCACGAACACCATGCCGTTGATGGCGCTGGAGCCGCCGAGCATGCGCCCGCGAGGTACAGGAATGGGCCGCCCGCCTGTCGTTGCTTCCGGCTCCGACGAATAAAGCCAGTTGACGCCGGGGCGATTGATGAAACGGGCGAAGCTGATCGGCACGCGCGAGAGGGGATGCGTTTCGCCGCCGGCTTCCAGCAGCAGCACGCGATAACGTCCATCCTCCGTCAAGCGGTGCGCAAGTGCCGCCCCGGCCGAACCGGCGCCAACGACGATATAATCGACAACATGCGTGTACATGATCCTTGAGATCCCTTTTGTTTCCTGCCCGATCAACCGATCCGATGTACGGGCCACCTGGGCTTGGGACTTCATCACCCCGGAGCTGGCGACCTTGCGCGATCCGACCTAGACTAACCAAATATCGATGGCCCGGCACCCCACTCGGATGGAGGAGTTCTGCATGAGTGCACTGCAACCGGCGACCTACACGGTCGAAGCCTACAACGTCTCGCACGCGTCGGAAAACAAGATCCATGACGACACCGTGGCCAAGAAGTTGGGCTTCACCGGCGGCCTTGTGCCGGGTGTAGAAGTGTTCGCCTACTCGACGCATCCGGTCGTGCAGCGGTACGGCCATGCCTGGCTGGAGCGGGGCCAGATGGAAGCGCGCTTCGTCAAGCCGCTTTACGATGGCCATAGGGCGACGGTGACAGCAGTTGCTGCGGGTGATGATGGGCTCGATTTGAAACTCGAAAGTGACGGCGTGCTGTGCGCCACGGGCCACGCCGCGATGCCCGGCGTGGCCGCGAAAGCGCCGGCCCTGGACGGTTACGCGCGGCATAGACCGCCGGCCAACCGCCCACCCGCCGACGAGACAAGCCTTGCAGCCGGCACCCCACTCGGTACGGAGCCGGCCGTCCTCACCGAAGCCCGGCTGCACGAGTACCTGAAGGACGTCCGCGAGGCGCATGACCTCTATGCCCGCGAGGGCTTGGCGCATCCGGGACTGCTGCTGCGGCTCTGTAATTCGGCGCTACGGGAAAACGTCGTGCTGGCCCCGTGGGTGCATACCGGCAGCAAAGTGCAGAATTTTGCGGTTGCACGTGTCGGCGACGCGCTATCGGCCCGGGGCCGCGTCGTGCAGAACTACGAGAAAAAGGGGCATCGCCTCGTCGACCTGGACCTGATCCTCGTCGCCAACGACAAAACCGTCCTTGCGCACGTGCTACATACGGCGGTCTATAAGCTCCGGCACCTGAGCGAAGCCTCTTGAATCCAACTCGCGGCCGGCAGACGTGCGCGTTGCCCTCAGCCGCGAGGGCGCCTGTCATGCCGCGAACGAACGCCACGGCCGGAGCCGTGGAAACATCAACCACAAGGACATGCGGCCATGGATAGCCTTAAACAAATCGAGACCTTGCTGCACGAGGTCGCTGAGCATTTGAAATCGCCGTCCAAAGCGGACCGGCGCGTCGCGGCACAGAAGCTCGAACGCATCGTCGCGATCGCCTCGACGTTGGCCTTCACGCTGCAAGCGGCGCATTGATTCCGCGGCCAGCCGGGGGTGCCGCAACGCCCGAGATCTGGAATGCCGCCACTATTTCCGCGAGAGATCGTTCTCACGCGCCATGCGCTCGAACGTTTCGGAAATGCCCTTGATGCGATACTGGTTCTCACCGTTTTCGGGCGGCAGGCAGCGAATTATTTTGTACTCCCGCGACGAGGCCATCAGGCTCGATCGGCCGGGCGCGTAATGAACGAGCTGACCAACCTTGTACTTGTGGACGGACATGGCGGTCTCCTTTGCGAGCTGGTGTGGCGGACGGCGCCGCAGATATGCCGAGACCCTATGACCCGGAGACGCGATCCGGGCCATTTCGATGCGTGAAAACACGTGGCGCGCAGCCAGGAGACACCGCTCAGCGATTGCCGAATTTTCGGCGCTTGTCCCGTGGCTTCGTCTGATTGCGGCTCTCTTCAGCCGGTTGGAGTCTCGCGAGCTTGGCCTTTTGAGCCACCTGCGACCGGCGCGTGCGCGACGAATTCGCCGCCGTTTGGCGGGCGTGGAGCATCCACGCGGCCGTCAATACGATCGTCAATGCGACGCCAGAATAGATATAGGGCATAAATTCAACTCCACCAAGCCAATCGCATGCATCAGGGCATGCCGCGCATATGGCGCGCGGGTCACGATCAAAGGTGACGCTATCCCTTGTTCGTTAATTATTGCAGTTGCGAGACCTTTTCCTTGGCCGGCGAACGGCCGAAGCTCGTCGTCAATCCGCGACTGCCGAGTACTCTGATTGGCAAGTTCTTTGGTTGCCAAGCTCGGGTCCACCCGCGATAAACTGCCCTTCATGACCCAGAACAAGACGTCCAACACCCCGACTGCCAGACCAATAACCGAGGCTCGCTTCCGTGAGCTTGCGGCGGGGCGTTTCCTAGCCGTGCCGACCGAGGCCGTCTTCGATCCCCGGTCCGGCAAGACGTGGGGACGCGGTGATTGGGATCTCAATCCTGAAATGGTCGCCGATTTTGCGGTCATGGAACCAGCCAGGCCCGCCGCCGTGCTCGTGCCGATCGTTGCCCGTGACGAGTTGATGGTACTCCTCACCGAGCGTCCCTCGACGATGCCGACACATGCCGGCCAGATCGCGTTTCCGGGCGGCAAAGTCGAAGCGTCGGACGCCGATCATGCTGCAGCAGCCCTGCGCGAGGCGCACGAAGAGATCGGCCTCGAGCGCCAATTCATCGAGCCGCTCGGCTTTCTCGACATGTATCGCACTGGTACCGGCTTCAATGTGGCGCCGCTGGTTGCCCTCATCCGCCCGGATTTCGAGCTCAACCTTGATACCCGCGAGGTCGCCGAAGCCTTCGAAGTGCCGCTGAGCTTCCTTTTGGACGAGGCCAACCACCAGAAACTCAGCCGTCCCTGGCGTGGCCGCGACCGGCACTACTACGCTATGCCCTATGGCGAGCGCTATATCTGGGGGGCCACCGCCGGCATGATCAAGAATCTGCATCAGCGGCTGTTCCAGACTTGAGTTCTGCGTCCAGAATTCAGGCGGTACACCTGTTCGGCCGATGACCGAAAAACCTCA
>JANXRM010000374.1 GCA_025353015.1 Hyphomicrobiales bacterium | reverse complement strand
GGCGGCCATGCGCTTTTTTGGTGAATTTTGCGCGCGCGTCGTCAAACGTCATATCGTGATGCTTGGCAAGCCGCTCGACGTCGCGCTTATCCAGAGCAATAAGGGGATAGCTGCAGCAATACCCCGGACACTTCTTGCAGTTATAGGCAGGCATGGCACGGGCCTCGGGCAGGCGTGGACAGTTGCAGTCGGCGGTCGCCGTCGCAGAGCCGTTGCGATGATGATGCCGTTTCGATGATGATGCCGTTGCGATGATGGCGGCTCAGCCGTCCTGAAGCCCGACAACATTGATCAGGCTTGATCACGGCCGCCGTCATCACCTAAGTTCCCGGCGACGCTGAAATCACCAGCACACATTTACCGACACATCGGGGAGAAAACCATGTCACTGTTCGATCTCAAGGGCAAGGTGGCGCTGGTCACCGGCGGCAATGGCGGCATCGGCCTGGGCATGGCCCGAGGCTTCGCGCAAGCCGGCGCCAACGTCGTGATCGCCGGTCGCAATGCGGTAAAGTCTGAAGCGGCCGCCGCCGAACTGGCCAAGCTTGGTGTCAAGACGGCCGTCGTCGAGGTCAACGTCGCCGACGAGCATTCCTGTGCCGCCATGGTTGATGCCACAGTCGAGAAAATGGGGCGGCTTGATATCCTGGTGAACAATGCGGGGATCAATATCCGCAAGCGCCCCGAGACCTACAAAATGTCGGAATGGCGGGAGGTGCTGTCGATCAATCTCGATGGTGCGTTCTACTGTTCACATGCTGCCTACCCCGCGATGAAAAAAGCCGGTGGCGGTAAAATCATCAACATCGGTTCGATGATGTCGATCTTTGGCGCACCGTTCGCCACACCCTACGCGGCCTCGAAGGGTGGCATCGTGCAGATGACGAAGGCGCTGGCGACGGCCTGGGCGGTCGACAACATTCAGGTCAACGCGATTTTACCGGGCTGGATCGATACGGAGTTAACGCAGAAGGCGCGTGAACAGGTCGACGGGTTGCACGCCAACGTCCTGAAGCGCACCCCTGCCCAGCGCTGGGGCGAGCCCAACGATTTCACCGGCATCGCGATCTTTCTAGGCGCAAAAGCGTCGGACTTCGTGACAGGCACGGCGATCCCGGTGGACGGCGGCTTCTCCATCTCGGGTTGAGCAGGGCTGCGGTGCGATATCCAGCCCTACTCCTGTCGCTCTATTGCTTCAGGGGCGTAAGGATCGCGCTGGGTGCCTGTAGCGGCGCGGGGATTCCGGCGCCTTGCGGGGCTTTGGCTGGGCCAGACGCCGGAGCCGGGCCGGGTTTGGGCACGGCTGGCACGGGCGCCTTTGGCAGCGTGACGGCCTGTTGACGCCGCCAGCCGGCCGCCGTCGGCACACCAAGCCCGCGCTTGGCCAGCATCCGCGCCGTATCGACGATGCGCTGGGCTTTGTCGAAGTTATGGAAGCCCAGACTGCCGTCGTTGGTGATGACGGCGATCTGGGAGCGTGCGGCATTGATGAACACGTCGCTGCCCGGTCCCCGACGCTTGGCCTCGGCCAACATCTCGTTCACCTCCTCGATGCCAGCGCGGATTTTCGCCTGCCGGCCGCGCAGATCGTGATCGAGTTCGTCGATGAGCTTGGTCGGAACCTCTTTCGACAGCCGCACGCGGCGCGCTGGATCATCTTCGGAATGGCAGGCCGAGCAACTCGAACGCGTGCCGTGCTCCTTTTCCATGGCCGGTGTCGCGACCATGAACGTGTGCAATGAACCGTGCCATTGGCGCGGGAATTTCGATGTCGTGTTGGTCCGGTACGCACTCTTGGGCATGTGGCAGTCGACGCACTCGACGCCTGCCTTCTGCATCGGGCTACCTTCGAAGAACTCCTTGTTGTGCCGGTTGGCGCGCCCGCCCTCGGAGTGGCAGCCGGCGCACATGTCCTCGGCATTGCCGCGCAGCTGACCTTCGCTCCACTCGCCATGGAATGTGTGGCAGGTGACGCAGGTTACCCCGGCCTTGTTGAAGTGCGTGCTTTTCGTAAAGTCCTGCCATTGCTGACGGTTGCGCTTGGCCCAGTCGTTCGACCAGAAATAACTGAATTGATTGGGATTCGAGTTCATCGAGTAGGACCAGTACGTTACCCGCGAGTTCATGTTGGTATCGCCGGGCCGGAAGCCCTGCTGAAACGAAAGTTCCGGATCTTTCTTATTGCTGGCGCGACCGTGGCAGGACGCGCAGATCTGGTTCTGCTGATAGGCATTCAGATCCTTCAGCGGGTGGACGATCGTGCTGGTGCCGCTGGCGAGCGGCGTGCCTTTTTCCGCGGCAGCCTTGGCTTGCTCCACATGCTTGGAACCTGGGCCATGGCACTGCTCGCAGCCAACGCCGAGCCGGCCGTCTCCCGTTGCCTCCCAGTGCTTGTCGCCGGGGTCTTGCTTGTACGTGTATCCCGTGGTGTGGCAGCCCGCGCATTTGGCTTCGGCGAACCGGTCGCGCGGCAACTCCTCTGGCCGCCGCGGCCGCCCGTCCGGCGTGCCGTCCCAGATCACCCAGTCAAAGGGCCGGTAGGCGTTGATGATCCATTCCTTGGTACCAACCGACCAGCGCAGTGCCGTCGGTGTGTAACGTCCGTTGACCTCGACCTCGTAGTGCTGGTCCCACTTGCCGCCGAGCGTCTTGGCGATTTTGTATGTTTGATTGTTGGCGGGGTTGTCGGCGTCCAGCACTGTGAACCAATAACCGCCATCTTTCCGGAAGGTCTTGATCTGGAACGTGACCGTCTGCGGCTTGCCGTTGGCATCGAGCGGCGCAGGTTTGCCGTCCGCCGTCTTCACGTCTGCGATCTTCGAGTAAGTGACCGTGGTGTTGAAATCGCCGACGACGATATCGTCGGTCGGCCACTGCTCCATCTTCGAGTGCCAGGTCCGTTGCCAGTCCTTGAACTTGTCAGTGTGGCACGTGCCGCACGTGTCGGCGCCGACGAACTTCGCGTCCTTGAAGAAGGTCTGGCCGGCGAGCCCCGGCTTGGCGTCGTCATGGACCCGGGTCTGGAGTTTTTGCAAGCGCATTGCTTCGACGGGGGTCGGCGTGCGGTAGGCCTTCACGGGCTCGGCGGTTGGCCGGGTGATTAGAAATCCCGAACTAACGGCCAAAGTAATCCCGACGGCGCCAAAGAGCGCAAGTCTCAGCCCAAAAATCATGATGTGCCGCCACAATAAACGTCTTAGGAACAATAGAATACACAACTATCTTTATGTCAACTGTGAGCGTGGCAGGCGCCAAAAACCTTTGCCACGTCCGTCCGCTGATTGGTCGCCGAGCGAAACACGTGGGTTCGGATATCTGCTCGGGACAAGCATATCTGATCGATCAATGTTGGCGGGCAACAGGCTGCTCCGCCAGGGGCGAACGACGGTTGCCGACCCGAAGGGTCTGCGGCAACCGGGCCTTGGCAGGGCGGTACCAAAACGTTTGTTTGTCGGTTATGTTGCGCGCCTTGGTGGGGCAAAACGCGGGGAGGCGTTCCCGAATGAGTGACAGTGTGCGTACGGCCGCCATCGATGCGGGCGCGATCGATGGGGAAGCGCCGGTCAATCCCTATAGCCTGCTCGAATCCGTCAATACGTCCAGCGATATGGCGCATACCGCTTGGCTGATCCTGATCGCCGTCATGAGCTATCTGCTGATCGCTGTGGCGGGCGTCACCCACAAGGATCTGCTGCTTTCCAGTGAAATCCAATTACCGGTCTTGCAGGTCAAGATCGACCTCACGCGCTTTTTCCTGTTTGCGCCGTTCGCACTCGTTCTGGTCCACCTCGGCGTGGTGTCGCAGCTTGTGATGCTGGCGCGCAAGGCACTCGAATTCGATGGCGCGATCCGGGTCTTGGAAGTCAGCGACAAGCGTTCGCATCCGCTGCGACTGGAGTTGCACAACTTTTTCTTCGTCCAGGCGATCGCCGGGCCCGAGCGCAGCAGCGTTATGAGCGCATTCCTGCATACGATGGGGTGGTTGACGCTCGCGGTCTTGCCCGTGGTCCTGTTGCTTTACACTCAGATCATCTTCCTGCCGTTCCACGATGCGGGGATCACGTGGGGGCACCGTCTGGCGCTCGTGTTCGATGTGGCGCTGCTCGGGTTGATCGGGATTTTTCTCACGCGGCCAGAAAGCTCGTTCGTCGGTGCTTTCCGGCAGATGACGCGCGCGCACCCGATCAGTTTTGCCGCGACAACGGCGATCATGATCGTGGTCATGGCCTTCTCGTTTTTCGTCGCGACCATTCCCGGCGAGCCGCTCGATCGCATGAGCCGCGGTCTGCCGAAGGCGCACGCCGTCAATGCGCTTGCGACGGAACAGTCGTCGTTCGGCTTCGTCGTGCCATTCCTAGGTGGTCGCGCTGACGGTACGCTTTTCGGCATATTCGAACGCAATCTCAACGCTACCGATCTCGACCTCGTCAATGATAAGGACGTCACGCCCGGTCAGCGTACCCTCATCCTGCGCGGCCGTGACCTCCGGTATGCCCGGCTCGATCGTACGGATTTGCATCAGGCCGATCTGACGGGCGCCAATCTTGACGGGGCGACGCTGGTCGGCGCCGACTTGCGCGGCGTGCACATGCAGTGCGCCGACATCAATGCCTACATTCTGTCCGAAGACCGGCAGGCGGCCCGTTGTCCCTCCGCCCAGCGCGTGAACTTTACGCGCGCCCGGCTCAAGAATGCGCGGATGGCCGGCGTCGATCTGCGTGGCGCCAAATTCGAGGATGCAGATTTGGAAGGCGCCGAGCTGTCTTATGCGCTTCTTGCCGGTGCTGGCTTCTACGGCGCGCATTTGGAACGCGCGGACCTGACGGGTGGCGTATCCCTGATCGGGGCAAATTTCGCGACGGCGTCGCTGCAGGGCGCGGACCTGACCGGGGCCAAGCTGCATGGAGCCGATTTTACCAGTGCCGGGCTACAGGGCGCGGTGTTCGCGCATACGGCCCTCTACAGCGCCAGCCTGCGGGACGCGGATCTGGAAGGCGCCGACTTCTACAAAGCGCGGCTCTACGGTGCCGACCTCAAGGGAGCCCGTATCCGCGCTGCGACCTTCCGGGAGGCGATGATCTGGCAGACGGTGCCACCGGAACGGGAAGCATCTGAACTGGCAGACCTCAGCGATATGCTCGTGCGCACGATGGACGAGGCCGATGTGGCAGCACTCGACGAGTTCTTGAAGGGCAACGGGCCTGGACGGTTGGATGGACGGCTGCGCGATGGTTTGGGCGCACTGGTGGCGGCTGCGAACGGGAAAGCCTGGAGCACCTCCAGCGATCTTGGCATCTGGAGCAACCTGGCTGTGGCCAGCGCGAAGGGCATGCAGGAGAACTTTAAAACGCGGCTCACCGACCATCTCGGCAAGCTTGCCTGCAAGGCGCGTTGGAGTACAGGTTCGGTTGCCACCGGCCTCGCCAAGCGCGCGCAGGGTATCGAGTTCAAGGGCGATGCCAGCGCGCTCTACGACCGCTTGAAGGTCAGCGATTGTCCGTCGGCGACGACGATGTCGCAACGGGCACTCCGCAGCCTCGCAGCCGCAGTCGACAGCCAGCAAGCCAGTAGCCCGCAACCCATCAGCAGTGTGGCAACCGGGAACACGTCACGGCCGCTCGCCGGATCTGACAGTGGCACCGGGGCTGGCGGATCGGCGCCGGCGGGCTCCGCCAATTGAGCCTGCCGCCGCGTTCAGTTGGTTCTTTCGGCTACTCGTGGCGCTCGGGCAGATACTGATCCTGCGCCAGGTTGCCGAAGCGCGTGTATTGTCCTTCGAACGACAACGTGACGGTGCCGACTGGGCCGTGGCGCTGCTTGCCGATGATGACTTCGGCCTTACCGGACACTATCTGCATTTTGGCCATCCATTCCTGGAACTCGGCGGTGCCTTCTGCAGGCTTGGTTCTCTCAACGTAGTACTCCTCGCGAAACACGAACATGACGACGTCGGCGTCCTGCTCGATCGAGCCGGATTCACGTAGGTCGGAAAGTTGCGGACGCTTGTCCTCGCGCTGTTCCACCTGACGCGATAGCTGCGAAAGCGCGATGACGGGGACGGCCAATTCCTTGGCCAACGCCTTCAAGCCCGTGGTGATTTCCGTCACCTCTTGCACCCGGCCTTCCGAGGAGCGTTTCGCCGAGCCGGTCAATAGCTGCAGGTAGTCGACGATCAAGAGATCGAGACCGCGCTGCCGCTTCAGCTTGCGCGCGCGGGCGGCGAGCTGCGCAATCGAAATGCCGCCGGTCTGGTCGATATAGAGCGGGATCTGCGCCATGCGCTGGGAGGCGCCCACGAGCCGCTTGAATTCGTCCTCGTCGATCATGCCACGGCGGATCTTCTCCGAGGAAATTTCGGCTTGCTCGGCGAGAATACGGGTCGCCAACTGCTCGGCCGACATTTCGAGCGAGAAGAAGCCGACCACGCCGCCATCGGTTGTCTTCTTCTCGCCGTTCGGCTGCATCTCGGACTTGTAGGCGTTAGCGACATTGAACGCGATGTTGGTGACAAGTGCCGTCTTGCCCATGGAGGGACGGCCGGCGAGAATGATCAAGTCCGACGATTGCAGGCCGCCCATCTTGCCGTCGAGATCGCGCAAGCCCGACGAAATGCCCGAGAGCCCGCCCGCGCGTTGATAGGCAGCGTTCGCCATGTCGATGGCGTGCGTCAGCGCCGAGCCGAAGCCCATGAAGCCTTGGCCGTACTTGCCGTTCTCGGCCAACGCGTAAAGGCGGTTCTCGGCCTCCTCGATCTGGTCGTCGGGCGGCTGGTCGATGTTGCTGTCGTAGGCGCCATTGACCATGTCCTCGCCGATCACTATCAGTTGGCGGCGGATGGCCAGGTCGTAGATCGTGCGGCCGTAGTCATGGGCATTGATGACGGTCGTGGCGTTGACCGCCAGACGGCCGAGATACTGCGGCACCGTCGTCGTCTGGTCGATCGGTTGGCTGTTCTCGAAGAACGTGCGCAGCGTGATCGGCGTCGCCTGCTTGCCCGAGGCGATCAGCTTGGCCAGCGTCTCGTAGATCTCGGCGTGCAAGGGATCGTAGAAGTGCGCGGGGTCGAGAAAGCCTGACACACGATCGTGCGCTTCGTTGTTGACGAGGATCGCGCCGAGCAGCGCCTGCTCGGCTTCGAGGTTGAACGGCGCGGCGCGAAAGCCCTGCGGCTCGGGGGCTGCACCAGCGGTGGATCGGGTCGTTGCGACGAGGTTTTGTGCCATGGCCTCGGGCTTAGGCCGATTCGGCGGCCGCCATCGATTCGGGGCGCCCGTGAACCCAAGTCATCCCCGTTATGCACAGACCGCGAGGAAAGCTACACCGGCCGCACAGAAAGGCGTTGTGCACGCCCGCGAATCGACACGGCGCGATAGCGCAGGCTGCATCCGCTTAAACCGCGATCTCGCCATCGGCGACGCGAACCGAATAGCCGCCGATGCGCGCGGCTTGCAGCTTGCCGCCATCGACGGCAATGGCCAATTGAATGAGGCTCGGACGGCCCATCTCATAGCCCTGCTCGATGGCGTAGCGATGCTCGCCTTTGTGTGGATCATCGAAACGATGGACAACGGCTGCAAAGGCCGCCACGGCGGATCCGGTTGCCGGATCCTCGACGATTCCGTGGCCGGGCGCGAACATGCGGGCATGGAAATGCGAGGTGTTGTGTAGCGTATCGCGGCAATAGAGATAGACAGCCCCATCCTTGGAAAAGCCCGCGTCCCAGCGGCTCATCACAGCCCGGGCGCGGCCGATGACATCGAGACTGCGTACGGGGATGAAGGTGAACGGCAGCCCTGCAGAAAAGCGTGTCGGCTTGTGATTTTCAAAACCGATCTCGCTGGGGATCAGGCCGATGGCACCGGCAAGTTCCTCGATTTCGGGGGCGGGGCCCAGATCCTCCGGCAGGCGCGGCGCGTCGAACTCCGAATAGTTGGCTTCGCCGGCCCGGAAGCGGACGCCAACGCGGACGGTGCCGATGTTTTCCTCCAAGGCAACGATGGCGTCCTGGCTGTTGCCGATTCCAGGCGAGCGCAATTCCGCCAGGAGCGCGGCTGTCCCGACGGTCGGATGTCCGGCGAAGGGGACCTCCGAACGCGGCGTAAAGATCCGCACCCGGGCAGAATGGGCGGGATTTTGCGGCTTCAGAACGAACACGGTTTCGGAAAGGTTGAACTCGCGCGCGATCGACTGCATGCGCGTGGAATCGAGCGCATCGGCGCCGAGCACGACGGCCAGCGCGTTGCCGCCGAAACGTTCCGACGTGAAGACGTCGAGGGTATGGAAGGCGAGGCGCATAGCATTGTCCCACTTTGGAGCCCACGTCAGGGCCCACCCCATTGAGCATGGCCGGACCATGCCGGAAAATAGGGTTTCATCCAAGCCCGCGTTTGCAGTGCCGACCCCGTGGGCCAAAAGAAAATATTCATTCATTTTTACACTTCGATAACCATTTTCCGGCAATTGCTAAGCTCGCACGCATGACGCTGGCACTCCCCGAGAAGGCGGTGCCCGTCGCGTGTCCTGAAAAATGTGCGCCTGGTTTGTATCGCGTAAGGGTGGAACGATGTCTTTGGATGGTTTGCTGCGCCCGGTGGCGCGAAGTTTCTGTATGGGCCTGACGGCCGTGGTGCTGATGCCGCAGGCTGGCACGGCGCAAGCGCAGCAGTACGGCGCGCCAGTTCAGTATGGGGAGCCCTATGGCCCGCCAAGCGGTGTTGGCGGGCGGCGGTCGATGGACGACACGCCCCGCCGGCAGTCCTATCCGGCATCGCATGGTAGCCCTGGGATCTGGCAAGGCCTTTACGTCGGCGGGCATGGCGCCTATGTCGCGGGTAGCGCATGGCCAACGGGATCCTACGACACAGTGGATTTCAGCGGTGGCGGCCTGGGCTTGCACGGCGGCTACAACTTCCAACGCTATAATTGGGTCTTTGGTCTTGAAGCCGACGGCGGTTGGTCGAACGCATCGGGATCGCGCACCTTTGTCGATCCAGCGACCGTCCATGCGGGCATGAATTGGAACAGTAGTTTTCGTGCACGTGCGGGTTACGCCGTGAACAACCTGTTGTTTTATGCGACGGGTGGCGTTGCTCTCGGCAATTTTGATTTGAGTGTCGCGACGCCCACGGTCTCGTCAGGGTTCAATAAGACGACGGCCGGTTATGTCGTCGGCGGCGGTATCGAAATGAAATTCGCCCAGAATTGGAGTGGCCGGGTCGAGGCGCTCTATTATGGTTTTAACAGCGACACCTTCAACTTTGCGTCCGGGTCTGTGCCGGTCGACCTCGGTGTGACGACCGTACGTGCGGGCATCACGTATCATTTCAATTGATCGCCACCTCTCGATTGTGCAGGCGTCCGGAAGAGGGTCCCAACGGTTCTTCCGGACGCGTGCGATCGAGGCATCGCCGGCGCAAAACATTCATGTATTTCAGCTTGTTATTCTCTTCACGCCGATATCGGGCGTGTAATATTTTGTGAAACACCGCCGCGCGATTGCCGCGGTCTTGCCCTGATTTGGGCACGATCCGATCGCCAAATGCTCCCCAGAACGAGCCGCTGGCCGGTAGGTGCCGGGAGCCAAGCTCAATCTGCCCCGGGTTTTACAGCGACGCCCTGCTTAAGCTGTGAACTCGAGGCGGGCCAGAGGGTACGCCCTGCCTTGCGCGGGTGTGCCTCCGGGCCATGAAACGGAAGGACCACTTGGCGCCGCACCGCCACACGCCTCCCTCCCCGACGCGGCGTCAGGTGGGCCTTCTGTTTTATCTCAGTTCACGCTCGCGAGAACTTTGGGTGCTCGAACGCTTCGGGTGGCCGAGCCCCGCCCGACGCGCAATGTAGAGATCTGCCGGGAAAGTCCGATGAATAGCGGCTGAATGCCGTCGAGACTCGTTGCAAAATATAATCTGTATAAACCTGGGTCGGGTGTCATTGCCGAATCCGAATCGTGATGCCATGTGTCCGTCGCGCTCGAGCATGAGCGTGCC
>JANXRM010000368.1 GCA_025353015.1 Hyphomicrobiales bacterium | reverse complement strand
CGGCATTCAAGTGCACCTCAAGGATGGTAAGGTTCGCTACATCGACGGCAACCGCGACCATCCGGTCAACCGCGGCGTGATCTGCGGCAAGGGTGCGGCCGGCATCATGCAGCACACGGCGCCGTCGCGATTGCGGGCGCCGTTGCTGCGGACGGGGCCGCGGGGTTCGGGGCAATTCAAGGAGATCAGCTGGGACGAAGCGCTGGGCAAAGCGACGGAGTGGCTGGCCGAGGTGCGCGCAACCGACCCGAAGAAGCTGGCGTTCTTCACCGGTCGTGATCAGTCGCAGTCGCTGACAGGCTGGTGGGCGATGCAGTTCGGCACGCCGAACTTCGCTGCGCACGGTGGCTTCTGCTCGGTCAACATGGCGGCGGGTGGGCTCTATACGTTCGGCGGTTCGTTCTGGGAGTTCGGCGAGCCGGACTGGGAGCACACGAAATACTTCCTGCTGTTCGGCGTGGCCGAGGACCACGGCTCGAACCCGATTAAGATCGGGCTCGGCAAGCTCAAGCAGCGCGGCGCCAAGGTGGTTGCCATCAACCCCGTGCGCACGGGTTACAACGCGATCGCCGACGAGTGGCTCGGCATTAAGCCCGGAACCGACGGCCTGCTCGTCGGCGCGTTGATCCACGAGATGTTCCGGACGAACAACGTCGATCTCGACTATCTCGTGCGCTACACAAATGCGGCATGGCTGGTGATCCAGGACCCTGGTGCCAAGGACGATGGCCTCTTCGCGCGCGATAGCGAGGGCAAGGTGCTTTCGTGGGACAAATCCGGCGGTGGGGACAAGGCCGGCGGCGGTTTGGCACGCGCCGACCGGATCGACATCGCGCCGGCCTTGACTGGCGAATTCAAATTGGCGGACGGGCGCAAAGCGGTGCCTGTGTTCCGGCTGATGGCCGAGCGTTATCTGACGGCCGAATATGCGCCGGATACGGTGGCGGCTGAAACCGGCATACCCGCGGACACGATCCGTCGCATTGCGGCTGAAATCGCGGATGTGGCGTTCAAGCAGACCGTGACGCTGCCGATCAAGTGGACGGACTGGGCGGGACGCGAGCACGACAGCATCACGGGCCGGCCTGTGTCGATGCACGCCATGCGCGGAATTTCGGCGCATTCAAATGGGTTCCAGACGTGCCGGATGCTGCATACGCTGCAGATCATTCTCGGCACCATCGATGTGCCCGGCGGGTTTCGCTACAAGGCGCCGTTCCCGAAACCGGCGCCGCCCGGCAATAAGCCCGTTGGCCGGCACGAGCAGATCAAGCCGAACACGCCGCTGCCGGGCATGCATCTGGGCTTCGTAGCGGGTCCCGAAGATCTGCTGGTCGACAAGGCGGGGGTGCCCTCGCGGCTCGACAAGGCCTATTCCTGGGACGCGCCCATTGCTGCGCATGGCCTAATGCACATGGCCATCACCAACGCGGCGTTGGGCGATCCCTATCCCGTCGACGTGATGTTCCTCTACATGGCCAACATGGCCTGGAATTCGTCGATGAATATCGGCGCCACGTTGGATTACCTAACGGCCATGAATGACGATGGCCAATACAAGATCCCGAAGATCATCTATTCGGATGCCTACGCGTCGGAAATGGTCGCCTATGCCGACCTGATCCTGCCGGATACGACCTATTTGGAACGCTATGACTGCGTTTCGATGCTGGACCGGCCGATTTCGGACGCCGACGGGCCGGCCGACGCCATCCGGCATCCTGTCGTGCAGCCGGATCGCGATGTGCGCGCGTTCCAGGACGTGCTGATCGATCTGGGGTCACGGTTGCGCTTGCCGGGGTTCACAAGGCCCGATGGCACGGCGCGGTATCCGGGCGGATATCCCGATTATCTCGTCAATCATGAGCGGGCGCCGGGCATCGGGCCGCTCGCTGGCTGGCGTGGCAAGGACGGCGAAAAATACGGTGTTGGCGAGGTCAACCCGAAGCAGATCGAGCGCTATATCGCCAACGGTTCGTTTCACGTCCATCATCTGACGCCCGGCCAGCGCTATATGAAGCACGCCAACAAGGGTTATCTGGAGTTCGCGAAATCGGTTGGCTTTGTCGCCAATCTCGAGCCGATCATCTTTCAGCTCTATTCGGAGCCGCTGCAGAAGTTCCGCCTTGCCGCGCGTGGGCATGGCGCGGTGCAGCCGCCGGACACGCATCGGGCGCGCGTCGACCGCTATTTCGATCCGCTGCCGTTCTGGTATGCGCCATTCGAGGCCGGCATGATCGACGACCGCGCCTATCCGATGCATGCCATCACGCAGCGGCCGATGGCGATGTATCACTCGTGGGGTTCCCAGAACGCGTGGTTGCGCCAGATTCACGGCGCCAACCGGCTGTTCATGTGCCGCGAGCGTGCTGTCGCGCAGGGCATTGCCGATGATGATTGGGTTTGGATTTCAAGCCACATCGGCCGCGTCAAGGCGCAGGTGCGTCTGATGGAAGGTGTCAATCCCGATACGGTGTGGACGTGGAATGCAATCGGCAAGCGGTCGGGGGCGTGGGCGCTCGACAAAGATGCGTCGGAGTCAAAGCAAGGTTTTCTCTTGAACCACCTAATCAGCGAATTGCTGCCGCCGCGCGAGGGTGGTTATCGCTACGCCAATTCCGATCCGATCACGGGCCAGGCGGCCTGGTACGATCTGCGTGTCCGTGTCGAGAAGGCGCCGCCGGGTGAAGCGCACGAGACCTGGCCGCGGTTCGAGGTCTTGCCGTCGCCGACCGGCATCGTGGCACCCGCCGTTTCCGATTTCGGCCGCGCCTTCAACACGGAGCGGGTATGACCGCCCTACCCCATAGCACAGTGAAAAAGCTCGGCCTCGTCATCGATCTCGACACGTGTGTCGGCTGTCAGGCCTGTGCAACGAGTTGCAAGGAATGGAATACGGGCGGATATTCCGCGCCGCTTTCGGATATCGATCCCTACGGCAAAGATCCGCACGGCGCCTGGCTCAATCGGGTCCATGCCTATGACGTCGGCGAAGGTGCCTCAAGCCGCACCGTGCATTTTCCGCGGTCGTGCCTGCATTGCGAGACGCCGGCATGCGTGATCGTTTGCCCGACCGGGGCCAGCTACAAGCGCGCGGACGACGGCATCGTGCTCGTCAATCCCGACATGTGCATCGGCTGCAAGCTTTGCTCCTGGGCCTGCCCCTATGGTGCGCGTGAATACGATCCGGCCGACGGCGTGATGAAGAAGTGCACGTTATGTGTCGACCGCATTTATAACGAGCACATCCCTGAAGTGGACCGCATTCCGGCCTGCGTGCGCGCGTGTCCGACCGGGGCCCGCCATTTCGGCGATCTCGGCGATGCCAACAGCGATGTTTCGAAACTGGTTGCCGAGCGCGGCGGCTACGACCTGATGCCGGAGTCGGGCATGAAGCCGGTCAACAAGTACCTGCCACCGCGGGCGCGGCGCGATGCGACGACGTGTGGCAAGGCGCCCGCGCCCGAAGCCGCTCCCATGACCGGAGACGGCTCGGCACTCGATCGCCTGTTTGCTTTCGCCGACAAGATCCTCTCGCGCTGAGACCTGTTTCATGAACCCCGCCTATTCGGTCATCCTTTTCACGACGGCATCGGGCGCGGGCTTCGGCTTGCTGGCTTGGCTGGCATTCTCGATCCTGACGGTGCCGCCAGCGTCGAGCGCGGCTTACTATGTCGTCGCGTTCGGCGTGGCGTTTGCAATGGCGATTGGCGGGTTGCTATCGTCGCTGCTGCATCTTGGGCATCCCGAGCGGGCATGGCGGGCGTTTTCGCAATGGCGGACATCATGGCTCTCGCGCGAGGGCATGTTTGCGGTTGTGTGTCTTGCTTCAAGTGCGTTGCTGGCGCTGGCCGCGATCTTTGATCTGCATCCGATTTTGCAGCGGGCGCTGGCGTTGCCGGTGCTGATTTCGGCGCTGGGCACGGTCTGGTGCACGGGCATGATCTACGAATCACTGACGACAATCCGGGCCTGGAACCACTGGCTAACAACGGAGATTTATCTTGTGCTCGCGATTGCCTCCGGTGCGCTACTGATGACAGCGTTGCTGGCGCTGTTTGGTTGGTTTTCGGAGGGCGCAGCCTGGACGACCCTGGGGCTGCTCGGGCTCGGCGCGGCGCTGAAATTGTTCTATTGGCGGGGCATCGATTGCGCGCCGAAATTATCCACCGCCGGTAGCGCGACCGGGCTTGGCAACCTTGGCCAAGTGCGCGTCCTCGAAGCGCCGCACACACAGGCGAATTTCGTGATGCGCGAAATGGGCTATCAGGTGGCGCGCAAGCATGCGCTGAAGCTGCGGCGCATTGCTTTGCTGCTCGCGTTTGTCGTGCCGGTGCTGGCGATGCTGGCGGCGCTGCTGCTGGCTTCGGGTGGTGCGGCTTTTGCAGCCGTCCTCGGCGTGCTGTCGATGACGGCAGGGTTGGTGGTGGAGCGCTGGTTGTTTTTTGCCGAGGCGCAGCACGTGGTGACGCTGTTCTACGGTGCCGAGCGCGCGTAACGCGCTGATTTTCTGGTGCAATCCAAAACGAATTAACGGAGACCGATATGCAAGCGCAATCGTCCCTCGGACCGATGCCGGAATGGGATTTGTCGGACCTGTATACGGGTCCCGATGCGCCGGAATTGGCGCGGGATCTGGCGTTCGCGGGGACGGAAGCGCGGCGGCTCAAGGACCGCTATCAGGGCAAGATCGCGGCGATGGGCGTGGATGGCGCGGCACTGGCCGAGGCGATCGGGGCTTACGAAAAGCTGTCCGATGTGATCGGGCGGATCGGCTCCTACGCGGGGCTCCGGTTTTATGGCAACATGGCCGATACGGAGCGGGCCAAGCTCTACGGCGACGTGCAGGACAAGCTGACGGCGGTGTCCGGCGATCTGCTGTTCTTCGAGCTCGAGCTCAACACGATTGCGGACGTGGATCTTGCGGCGGCGTTGAAAGTTCCTGCATTGGCGCGGTTGAAGCCCTGGCTCGAGGACATCCGGAAGGACAAGCCGCATCAGCTTGGCGAAGAGATCGAGAAGCTGTTCCTCGAAAAGGGCATGACGTCGTTCACGGCCTTCAACCGGTTGTTCGACGAGACGATGACTGGGCTCAAGTTCGACGTGGCAGGTGAGCCGGCGCCGCTCGGTCTAGAAGCCACGCTCAATTTCTTGATGCACGCCGATGGAAGCAAGCGTCAGGCCGCTGCGGTCGCAATGGGCCGGGTCTTCAAGGACAACATCCGCCTCTTTACGCACATCACGAACGTGCTGGCGAAGGACAAGGAAATCTCCGACCGCTGGCGCGGGTACAAGGACGTTTCGGACAGCCGCCATCTCGCCAACCGCGTGGAACCCGAGGTGGTTGCAGCGCTGGTGTCGTCGGTGAGGACTGCCTATCCGCGGACAGCGCACCGCTACTACAAGATGAAGGCGAAGTGGCTGGGGATGGAGAAGCTCGCCTATTGGGATCGCAACGCACCGCTGCCGGACAAACCCGAGCGGGTCATTCCCTGGCGCGAGGCCGAAGCGACCGTTCTCGGCGCCTATAACGGTTTTGCGCCTGAAATGGCCGAAATCGCGGGGCGGTTTTTCAAACGCGGCTGGATCGATGCGCCTGTGCGAGAGGGCAAGGCGCCCGGTGCCTTCTCGCATCCGACCACGCCCTCCGCGCACCCTTATGTTTTGATGAACTATCAAGGCAAGCCGCGGGACGTGATGGTCCTTGCGCACGAGCTTGGCCACGGCGTGCATCAGGTGCTTGCTGCGCCGCAGGGCGCGTTGCTGGCGCCGACGCCGTTGACGCTGGCGGAGACTGCGTCAGTGTTCGGCGAGATGCTGACCTTCAAGGCGCTGCTGGCTGGCACCACGGACGTTCGCGAGCGCAAGGCGATGATGGCGCAGAAAATCGAAGATCAGATAAACACGGTCGTCCGCCAGATCGCATTCTACACGTTCGAGCGCAAGGTGCACGAGGCGCGGCGGCTGGGCGAACTCACCTCGGCGCAACTGGGCGAATTCTGGATGGAGGTGCAGCGCGAGAGCCTGGGCGATGCCATCGATCTCAAATCGGACGATCCGGCCTCGGCCTACGAAACGTTCTGGGCGTACATCCCGCACTTCATTCATTCGCCGTTTTATGTCTACGCCTATGCCTTCGGCGATTGCCTGGTGAATTCGCTCTATGGCCTTTACGAGGAGGCGCATCCGGGGTTCGTTAGCAAATACTTCGACATGCTGAAGGCTGGCGGTTCGAAGCATCACTCGGAGTTGCTGGCGCCGATCGGCCTCGATGCCCGCGATCCGGCGTTCTGGAACAAGGGGCTGGCGGTGCTCGAACGCATGATCGACGAGCTGGAGGCGATGGAGAGGGCGGGGGCGTGAGGGTGTCCGGTTAGGGGTCAGACCCATGGGTCTGATCCCATCGCTTGCTTCGGTGCAACACCCTTTGTCGCCCGCGGTTGCTCGTGTAGCTTCAAGGTGGGTTCGTGACGCGGCTCGATAGAAGGCCGTCGGCGGATCTCTTGAACTCAGGAGGAAGCGATGTTGGTGCGACGTCTATTATCGTCTGTGTTGCCGGTGCTTGCCGGGGCCGTGGTCTGGACCCAGGTTGCTGCCGCGCAAAGTGCAGCAGACTGGCCGAATAAAACCGTGCGGATCGTCGTCAATTTCGGGCCGGGTGGTTCGGCTGATAACTCGATCCGGCCGTTTGCCGAGCGGCTATCGAAAAAGCTCGGCCAGCAGTTCGTGATCGAGAACCGGGGCGGCGCGTCGGGGGCACTCGGTGCGGAAGCCGTGCAGAAAGCCACGCCCGACGGCTATACGTTTCTGGTGACGCCGGCGCTGACCATGATCATTCTGCCGCACCTGCGGAAAACGCCGTTCGATCCGCTCAAGGATCTAGCGCCGGTCAGCCAGATCACCGACGGCACGCTGCTGTTCGCGGTGCATCCTTCGATCGAGGCGAACACGCTGCCGGAGTTCGTCGCCCATCTGAAGAAAAACCCGGGCAAGTTCAGCTGGGGGACGGCGGGCGTGGGCTCCTACGGGCACATCATGGAAGAGGTGTTCAAGATCGAAGCGGGCGTGGACATCCTGCATGTGCCCTATCGTGGTGGTGGTGAATCGCTCGCCGATTTCCTGGCAGGTGTCGTGCAGATCCACGCCGATCCCAATACCATGCCGCACGCCTTGGCTGGCAAGGTGAAGCTGCTTGCCGTGCTCGACCGGGCGCGGCTGCCGAGCTTTCCAAACGTTCCCGTGTTGAAGGAGCTCTATCCGGCGATGGATTTCCTCTCCTGGTTCGCGGTCTATGCGCCACTGGGCACGCCGGCCGCAATCATCAAGAAGTTCTCGGAGGAGCTGAACAAGATCGCAATGGAGCCGGACATGAAATCGTTGCTCAGCCAACAGGCGCTGGCGCCTTATCCGGGTAAACCCGAGGAGTTGGCCGACTTGACAAAAAAAGACTACGAGCGGTTCGGCGCGATCATCAAGAAACTGAACATCAAAGCGGAGTAGAAGTTGGGTAGTAGGCATATGCGCCGTAGGTTGGGTCAAGCGCGCTGCACCGCGCTCGCGCGACCCAACAGCAATGTACGAGCAAGGAATGTTGGGTTGCGCAAGTGCAGAGCTTGACCCAACCTACATCGAAAGCGCTGCCTGACTTCACTCCGCCGCCTGATCCAAGCCGAACTGCAGCTCGGCGAGGCGGGCGTAAAGCCCGCCTTTGGCAACGAGACTCGCGTGCGTTCCCTGCTCGACGATGCGGCCCTGGTCCATGACCAGGATGCGGTGGGCTTTCTGCACTGTTGCGAGGCGATGCGCGATGACGATCGTCGTCCGGTTCTTCATGACGCCTTCGAGCGCCTTCTGCACGGCCATTTCGCTTTCGGCGTCGAGCGCGCTGGTGGCTTCATCGAGCAACAGGATTGGTGCATTCCGGAGAATGGCGCGAGCGATGGCGATGCGCTGGCGTTGACCACCTGAGAGCGTCACGCCGCGTTCGCCAAGTTGCGTGGCGTAGCCGTCCGGCAGGGCCCAGATGAAGCCGTCGGCATGGGCTGCGACAGCGGCGAGGCGAACGGCCTCGTCAGTGGCATCAGGGGCACCGTAGCGAATGTTTTCGGTCACCGTGTCGGCAAAAAGCGCCACGTCCTGGGGCACCAACGCCATGCGGCAGCGCAATTGGTGGAGATCGGCATCGGGCAGCGGCACGCCATCGAGCGTGATGCTGCCGCGGCTCGGATCGAAGAACCGGAGCAGGAGGGCGAAGACCGTGCTTTTGCCGGCGCCCGAGGGCCCGACAAGGGCGACGGTTTCGCCTGGTGCCACAGTGAAATCGAGGGCAGAGATCGCGGGTTGGTCCGGACGTGTCGGATAGGCGAAACCGACGCCGCGAAACGTCAGGCGGCCGAGGGGTGGCTCGGGCAAACGGGTGGGGACGGCTGGCGAGGCGATTTCGGCGCGTTCATCCAGCATCTCGGCCAGACGCTCGGCAGCGCCGGCGGCTTGTTGCACCTCGCCCCAGACCTCGGACAATTCCGCCAGCGCGCCGCCGGCGAACAACGCGTAGATGACGAATTGGCTCAACGTGCCGCCGCTCATTTCGCCGCGCACGACGAGGCCGGCGCCATACCAGAGCACGCCGACGACGCTGCCGACGACGAGGAAAATGATCATCGCCGTCAAACCGGCGCGGGCTTGCAGGCGGGAACGCGCGGCTTCGAACGACCGCTCCACGGCACCCGCATAGCGCGCGACCACGGCGGGTTCGTTGGTGTAGGCCTGCATGGTGCGCACGGCGCCGAGATTTTCGGCGGCATAGGCGGAGGCTTCAGCGAGCGTATCCTGCGCCGTGCGCGACAGGCGGCGCACGGAGCGGCCGTAGGCGACCAGCGGCAGCACGATCAACGGGATCGCGATCAGCACGAGGCCGGACAGCCGCGGGCTGGTGTAAACCATCATGCTCAGCGCGCCCGCCAGCATGATCAGGTTGCGCACGGCTTGGCTGAGTGCCGTGCCAGCAGCAGCCTTGACCTGGGTCGTGTCGGCGGACAAGCGGCTCATGATGTCGCCGGAGTGGGCGCGCTCGAAAAATGCCGGGCCGAGCGTCGCCAAATGGCCGAAAACAGCAGCTCGAATGTCGGCGACCACGCGCTCACCAAGCCAGCTCACGCAATAGAAGCGCAGCGAGCTGAACACCGCGAGGCCAAGCCCGAGTGCGATCAACGTGGCGAAGCTGCGGTCTATTTCGGCGCCGTTGCTGCCGGAAAAGCCATGATCGATCATGCTGCGGACGGCGACCGGCACCGCCAGCATGACGGAGGCAGAGGCGACGAGGGCCACCGCCGCGATGGCGAGGACGGCCTTGTGGCGCAGCAGGTACGGCTTGAACGCGAGCAGCGGCCGCAGCGAACGGGTGCGCTTCGCTTCGGCATCGGTTTCTGGAGTGGCGTCCGGCTTGGCCGGCTTTACCGCTGGCATCTTGGCGTTGGTGCTCACGTTTCGTTCCATGACCGGTTCGGGCATGGGGCCGGAACCAGCATCTCCTTGCATCACGCGGGAGCCCGGCTCAAGTGGGGCAAATGGACCTTGGTCAATACGGAGCCGGTCGGGAATAGGCCACGGGTTGTCAATTCGGGCCCTGGGCTTATGGTTGGCGCTCGTCGGGTCGGCACTTCATTGGAATAGCGGCGCATGCGAATTGGTATTTTCGGCCTCGGAGCCGTCGGAGGATATCTGGGTGCCCGGCTGGTGGCATCCGGGCATACGGTTTCGGTGGTGGCGCGCGGGGCGACGCTTGAGACGGTGCAGCGCAACGGCCTCGTGTTGCAAAGTGCAGGCGGGCGGATCGGCGGCAAGGTTACTGCGTCCAGCAATGCGAGCGATCTTGGTGTTCAGGACGTGGTGTTTTCGACGGTCAAGGCGACCGATCCGGCGGGGCTGGCGCGGGGCGTGGCGCCCCTGCTTGGACCGGATACAGCGATCGTGCTTGCTCAGAATGGCATTCCCTGGTGGTACGCGGATGGGCTTGCTGGCGAAGGCTTGGCTGGCGAGCGGACGGCGCCGCCCGATCTTCGGCATCTCGATCCGGGTGGCCAGTTGCGAGCGCTCGGCGTGCAGCGGTTCATTGGCGGCATCATCCTTTATGGCAGCGAGATGGTGGAGCCCGGCGTCGCCATCGATACCAATCCGAAGACCAATGGCTTGCTGCTGGGTGAACTGGACGACCGCGTCACGCCACGGGTCACGGAATTGCGGGCGGTTCTGGTGGCGGCCGGCATGAGTTCGCCCGTTGTTCCAAACATCCGGCAGGCGATCTGGCGGAAGCTCATGATCAATATGAGTGCCTCGATGATCGCCACAATCACCGGGCACAAGCTCCGGATGGTTGCGAAAGATCCGCGGCTGGCGGCACTTTATCTGCGCATGGCGAACGAAGCCGCAGCCATCGCCCGCGCACACGGTATCGACATGACGGGATTCGATGCGGCGGTCTGGTTGCCTTTGGCATCGGACCACACACCCTCGATCAGCGTCGACCTGCAACGCGGGCGGCCGATGGAGCTAGATCCGATCGTGTTGACGCCGCTCGATTTTGGGCGCGCGGCTGGGGTTGCAACGCCCTCGCTCGATGCGATTGCGGCCTTGGCCGTTCGCACGGCGCTGGATAAGGGACTTATCAAAGAGCGGATGGCATAGGGCCAGCCGGCAACGGTCAAGGACGATTGGAAACAGCGGATGGATCCGATTACGATTGGCATCATTGCAAAGGCGGCGGCTGCGGCGGTCAAGGCGGCACTGGCCGCCAAAGGCGCAAGTGCCGTCACAATTGCCAAAGCCAGTGCTTCGGCGCATGCCAAGGTTCTGGCAACGGCGCACGTGCATTCGGCATCCCATTCGGTTGCCGCCTCTGTCGGGAAGACGGTGCTTGAAAAGGCCGCCGACAAGGTGGTGGACGAGGTCGTTGACCGTGCCATTGCGGCGATGTCCGGGAAAAAAGAGTGAAGCATGACAGAGGTATTAAAGGCAGACGTGCTCGCATCCACCGAACTTTTCCGCTTCGACAACAGCTATGCGCGGTTGCCTGAACGGTTTTTCGCCAAGCTGCCGCCGACACCGGTTGCGAAACCGCGTTTGGTGCGGATGAACGCGGCGCTTGCGGGTGAACTCGGGATCGATCCGGGGCACTTGGCGTCGCCCGCGGGCGTGCGCGTGTTGGCCGGCAATGCGATCGCTGCTGGCAGCGATCCGATCGCGACGGCCTATGCGGGCCACCAGTTCGGCGGGTTCTCTCCGCAACTCGGTGACGGGCGGGCGATCCTGCTCGGTGAGGTGATCGGGCGTGACGGCATCCGGCGCGACATCCAGCTCAAGGGTTCGGGGCCGACGCCCTTCTCTCGGCGGGGCGACGGGCGTGCGGCGCTCGGGCCGGTGTTGCGCGAGTACATTCTAAGCGAGGCGTTCGCGGCGCTCGGCATCCCGACGACGCGGTCGTTGGCGGCCGTGCTTACGGGCGAGGCCGTCGCGCGCGAGACCTCTCTGCCGGGCGCAGTTCTGACGCGGGTGGCGCAGAGCCATATTCGGGTCGGTACGTTCCAGTATTTCGCGGCCAAAGGCGATTTCGAGGGTGTGAAGACGCTCGCAGATCACGTGATTGCGCGGCATTACCCGGAGGCGCGCGCGGCTTCGAATCCCTATCGCGCCATGCTCGATCTGGTGATGGCAAAGCAAGCGGCGCTGATTGCGCAGTGGCTGCTCGTTGGTTTCATTCACGGCGTCATGAACACGGATAACATGTCGATTGCTGGTGAGACGATCGACTACGGGCCGTGCGCGTTCATGGATGGGTTCGATCCAGGCCAGGTTTATAGCTCGATCGACGAGGGCGGGCGTTATGCTTACGGCAACCAACCGCGTATCGCACAATGGAATCTGGCGCGGCTCGCCGAGACGTTGCTGCCGCTGCTCGATGATGACCAGGATGCGGCGCTGGGGCAGGCGCAGGCAGCCATCGACGGCTTCGGCGGCATGTTCGACAAGGCCTACACGGCGGGCTTCCGGCGCAAGCTTGGATTGAGGATGGACGAGGCGGGCGACCTGGCGCTGGGCCAAGGGCTGCTGACCGTCATGGCTGCCAATAAGGCGGATTTCACGTTGACGTTCCGCGGGCTTTGCGAGGCGGCCGCTGGGCCAGATCATGAATCCGCGCTGCGCGGCCAATTCGCAGATCGGGCTGCCATCGATGCCTGGCTTGCGTCCTGGCGGCAGCGCCTCGCCCGCGAGGGGAGCGATATCTCCGTATTGCAGGCCATGATGCGCGCGGCCAATCCGGCGTTCATCCCGCGCAATCACCGGGTGGAAGCGGCGCTGGCTGCGGCGCTCGATGGCGATTTCGTGCCGTTCGAAACGCTGCTCGCCGTGCTCGCCAAGCCCTTCCAGGACCAGCCAGAATTCGCCGACTTCATGTCGCCGCCGCGGCCGGACGAGGTCGTCAGGGCGACGTTTTGTGGAACTTGACTGCAGCCCTTTGGACACGCCTCGACGGCCTAGGGTATGCGTGGCGATGAAATCGGACGTGCTGCAACATCGACATGCTGCAACATCTCAATTGGGCATTCAGTTGGCCATTGGCCGACAGTTCGGATAAAGTCCGGGCAGCACCTGCAACTGGTAGTGCCACATTTCGCACATGTTGGCACCATAGACGCGGGCATAGGTCAGAAATCGACACAGAAGTCGTCTCCGGGGATTAACTGCCATGAAGGAAAAGAGCACGATCGCCCTCGTCGATGATGAGCGCAATATTCTGTCGACGCTGCGCACAGCGCTCGAAGCGGAAGGCTTCAAGGTTCGCACGTATGGCGATGGGTCCGAGGCGCTGCTGGCGCTGACGGAGGAGCCGGCCGACCTTGGCATCTTCGACATTAAGATGCCGAAGATGGATGGGATGGAACTCCTGCGCCGGATGCGGCAAATCTCTGATATGCCAGTGATCTTTCTGACGTCGAAGGACGAAGAGATCGATCAGCTGTTCGGCCTGAAAATGGGCGCGGACGACTACATCCCGAAGCCCTTTTCACTACGTCTCGTAGTGGAGCGCGCAAAGGCCGTGCTTCGCCGCGCCGCGCCGAAGGACGGCCAAGTGACGCCGAGTGAAGCCGCTCGTATGCTGGAGCGCGGCAAGCTCAAACTCGATCCCGAGCGGCACACCTGCCATTGGGACAACAAAGGTGTGACATTGACGGTCACGGAGTTTTTGATCCTACAAGCCCTGGCGACCCGGCCCGGCGTGGTCAAGACGCGGGACGCGCTGATGGACGCGGCCTACGATGATCAGGTGTATGTGGACGACCGGACAATCGACAGTCATATCAAGCGGTTGCGCAAGAAATTTAAGGTCGTCGATGACGATTTCGACGTGATCGAGACACTTTACGGCGTCGGATACCGCTTCAAAGAAGCTTGAGGCGGCCCCTGGCCCGTCTTACAGTTGGAAGTCCGAGACGTTGGAAGTCTGACATATGGCTCTGGAAACGGATCGGCCAGAGCCGGGAGCCGAGGTGGGGATCACGCCTCACTGGTTGCCGGCTCGGTTAGCGCGTCACGTCGCTGCGTTCTTACCCGGCGCTGGACACGCGGCCGATCTGCGCGAGCACATGGCAGGGCTCGGCGCAGGGTTCCGCGACCTGCGCCACCACCCGCGGATCGAGCAGGTCGGCCAAGTCTTTGTCCGGGCCTGGGACTGGCTGAAGCGCACCCGCCTGTTCCAGTTCTTCACGGCTTCGCTGGCGCGACGCATTTTCGTTGCCAATCTGATCGGGTTGACGGTCCTTGTCGGCGGCATGCTATGGCTCAGCCAGCATCAGGCGTGGCTGATCACCGCGAAGCGCGAAAGCCTCCGGGTTCAAGGTGAAATTATCGGTGCCGCGATGGCTGCGAGTGCCGCCGTCGACACCGACCGGCTGACCTTCGATCCGGACCGGCTGCCAGAGGTTGATGGGGGCAAGTTGCCCTATCGAGACGACCGGTTTGCCGCATTCGAACTCTCATTGCGGCCCGATCGCGTCGGGCCGGTCTTGCGGCGCCTTATTCAGCCAACGCATAACACGCGAGCGCGGATTTACGGACGTGACGGTGATCTGATCGTCGATACGGACCGCGGCTCGGCCAGACCGGCGTCGGCCAATCCCGCCGAGGACGAGCGTGTGCGCGTCAAGACGAACTGGACTCGCTTCCTGTCGTGGATCGATCGATCTGACTTGCCGATCTATCGAGAGATCGGGAATGCGAATGGCAACAACTATTTCGAGGTCCGGCAGGCATTGCGCGGCTCGGCGCCGCCGCCGATGCTGCTGATCAACGATGATGGCAAGCAGATCGTTTCGCTCGCCGTGCCGATCCAGCGCAAGAATTCGACGCTGGGGGCATTGCTGCTGTCCACCAAGCCCGGTGATATCGAACAGATCCTCGCGAGTGAACGGTGGATCATTCTCTATCTGGCCATGATGGCTTTGGCCGCCACGCTGCTGACATCCATGCTGCTCGACCATACCATCGCCAGTCCCGTTCGGCGGCTCTCGGCGGCAGCGGAAGAGGTCAGCCAGAACATCGGGGCCAGGGCGGCGCTGCCGGATTATGCCAACCGCCGCGATGAGGTTGGACAAATGGCCGATGCGTTCACGCGCATGACAGCGGCCTTGTTCCGGCGCATCGAGGCGAGCGAGAAATTCGCGGCCGACGTGGCGCACGAACTGAAGAATCCGCTGGCCGCGGCACGTTCAACCGCCGAGACGATGTACTACGCTAAGACGCCGGAGCAGCGTGACCAGCTGGTGACCCAGATCCAGGGCGAGCTGAAACGGCTCAACCGCCTGATCACGGACGTATCGAATGCGTCGCGGCTCGATGCTGAACTGGCCCGCCAGAAAAACCTGCCGGTCGATATTCACATGACTATCACCAATGTCGTCGGCGTTTTCAGCGACCTGCATTCAGACGACAATATTCAGATCAAGTTCGACCCAGGCCAGAGCGGCGACGATGCGCTGATTGTCATGGGGCATGAAGGCCGTCTCGGCCAAGTGGTGACGAACCTGCTCGACAACGCGATCTCGTTCTCAAAGCCCGGGCAGACGGTGTGGGTCAAGACACAGCAGATCGGCGGCGAAGTCGAAATTGCCGTGGAGGACGAAGGGCCGGGCATGCCTGATGACAAGCTGCTGGCCGTGTTCGACCGGTTTTATTCCGACCGCCCGGAAAGCGATCGACTCCGCGGCAAGAATTCGGGCCTCGGCTTGAGTATCTCGCGCGAAATCATTCTTGCCCACGACGGACGCATCTGGGCCGAAAATCGCCGTGATGGGGGGGATAGCGCTTCACCTGTTATCGGGGCGCGGTTCGTTGTGCGGCTACCAGCCGACCCGGCGGCTGGGAACAAGGCTCATTCAGGTCATGGTTGGCGCCACCAACAGTGAATTGATTCATGCGACCTGCGTTGCTGTCAGCGGCACTGGCGCTTTGTTGATCGGTGCGCCGGGAGCCGGGAAGTCTGATTTGGCGTCACGACTGATGCACCTCCCTGTGCAGGTCGCTGGACGGTTCATCGCCGCGGACTTGGTGGCGGACGACCAGGTCATCGTCG
>JANXRM010000359.1 GCA_025353015.1 Hyphomicrobiales bacterium | reverse complement strand
GCGCGTCTTCGGCTGGATGAGAGTTGGCAATCATCCTTAAGAACGCCTTGCGGTTTCGCCGTTGGCCCCGTGTTTACGGGCTTCCGCCAATGGATATCTTAAAGGATTGGTTGAAGTTGCTTGCTAGGGTCCTGGTGTCGTTTCAGATGCCAATCTATTGCAGGTCCAGATGCATAGTTCGAGTACTGCGAAGCGTCGGGGTTCCGGTTTAAGTTTCGACGGCCTCGGATGCCGTGTCGCACGTGCCTATGCGCTCGTACATACGCGGATGTCATCCAGTGTCGCCTCGGTTTCTTGGGGTGCCGGTTTCAAACTTGTCCGGTTCTTTTCGCTAACCAGCTTTGCTGTAATGGCGGTGGTAGCGTCGATCGTCATCGTTCTGTTCCAGGCGAACCAGTCGGCGACCCTGCTGCGAATCGCCGAGAGCCAGAACAGCTCCCTTGGTCGGTCATTTGCGAACACCATTTGGCTGACGCACGGCGATTACCTCAGTGGAGTGGGCAACGTCAGTGGTGATGACCTGCGGGCACGCCCGCAAACGTTGGATCTTGATCGGGAGATCCGCAAGATCACCTCGGGATTGCCGGTTCTGAAAGTGAAGATCTACAATTCACCTGGCCTGACGATCTACTCGTCGGAACACGGGCAGATCGGCGAGAGCAAGAGTAATAACGTCGGCTTCCAGACGGCAGTCCGCACTCTCGTGCCGGTCAGCAAGATGTCGTTTCGCGGCAGCTTTTCGGCATTCTCGGGGTTAGTCTCCCACGTCGATCTGGCCGAGTCTTACGTGCCGATCGTCGACGAGAAAGGCGCCCTGAGAGGCGTTTTCGAACTCTATACCGAGATCACACCGCACGTTGCGAACATGCGCCGCGACAACTGGATCGCAGCCATGATCGTAGTGTTCGCGGCGTTGGCGATCTATCTCGCGCTGCTCCTGGTCGTCCGCCGTGCCGATGGAATCCTGCAGCGGCAGGACGCCGACCTGCGCAAGCAACATGATGCTCTTACAGCAGCTAATACGGGGCTGATTGCCGCGCGGCTGGTAGCCGACAAACTCAATCAATCGCTCGAGGAGAAAGTGATGCAACTCGAGCGCTCGAACAAGGATCTGCAAGATTTCGCGCATATCGCGGCGCACGATCTGCAAGAGCCGTTGCGAAAAATCGAAGCCTTCGGTACCCGGCTTGTCACCAAGTATGGCAAGACGCTGCCAGATGATGGCCGCATGTTTGTCGACCGGATGCAAGATGCCACAATTCGTATGCGCGGTTTGATTACGGACCTGCTGTCGTTCGCTCGCCTTGCGAAGGGCAGCCAGACCTTTAGCCAAGTCGATCTCAACGTGGTCGCGACGGGCGTTCTGTCGGATCTGCAAGTGCGGATCGAGGAGACCGGCGCGCAGTTAAAGATCGGCTCACTGCCGGTGATTGAAGCCAATCCTGCGCATCTGCGGCAGCTGTTGCAGAACCTTATAGCCAATGCGCTGAAATTTCGCCGGCCCGGCGTGTCGCCAATCGTCGAGATTACGGCCGACATCGTGCCTGCGCGTGCAGATCATGCCGCCATGTTACATCTCAAGGTGGCCGACAACGGCATCGGTTTCGACAACGGGTTCAGGGACAAGCTGTTCAAGCTGTTTCAACGATTGCATGGGCGCAACGAATACGAAGGCACGGGAGTCGGCCTCGCGACGTGCCGCCGGATAGCCGAATTCCACCGCGGCTCGATCGACGCGGACGGCCGGCCCGGTGCTGGCGCCACCTTCGAGCTGCGGATCCCGATGACGCAGACCGCCACGATTGCAGGGTGACGCTGGTTTGGTGCGAAGGCCGGTTTGCATATTGCCTCGTGTGGCACGGGTAGCGAAACAACGGGCGTGAGGCCCAGGCGCGCAACCGGGCCGTTTCCCGACGGCCTGCTCCTTCAGCCCATGCGCGATGAACTTTTTCATGACGCCGAGTAGGGCTGCGCCTTGCGGGTCGCTTGGCTCAGGACTTTTATGCGGCGATTTCCGGCTCAGCGGGCCAAAAACGCACTGATGTCGCCGGCTGCTTGGAACTCGTCGCCATGCAACTCCGGCGTGTCGAAGGCCTGGAGCTTGATCCAGTTGCGCTCGAAATCCTCACCGAAGAGCCTCGACGCAATGCCCTGCGCGATCCTGTCCGCGCCGACGCTGATGGCGGGAATTTCTCCCGTCAACGGTCCATGGCTCAGGAACGCGGGAAACGAATAGCAGTGGACGCGCTCGACCCAGGGTGCTGTGCCCGGCATGCGGCTCTGGAATTCGAATGCCGGCCCAAGCCAGGGATCGTCCCCTTGCTCGAACGGGCGGCCATCGGGCGGCGCGAAGTGATGCTTCCACAGACTGATGCACTGCGCCAGACGTGCGAGCCCAGGCCGCCGGGACCAGTCAACGTTGAAACCGGTCGCCAGAATGAGAAAGTCAAAACCGAGCCGGCCGCGGCTGGTTTCCAGCAGCACGCGACCGCGCTCCTCACGGGTCGCCGCCGGGACACAGCCGGTGATGACAGCGAAATTCGGATGCCGCGAACAGCGCAGCATGGAATCCCGGGGCGGTGGAATGGCGGTGTCGGCAATTGTCTGGACGATGGCCCAGCGTTTGTCGGGCGGTAAATCGTGGAAGCCGTGCCACATGCCGGGGCTGCCGATGCCCATGCCGCGATTGATGCGCGGGACCTCGTCGCGCCGCACCAGCAAAGCGACGCGCGACGCGCCATGCTCGAGCGCCATGGCGGCATTGTCGACCGCGGACGCACCGGCGCCGACCACACCGACCGTCTTGCCAGCGAGGGCCGGAAAATCGATATCGTCGCTGGAATGGGCCGAAACTTTCCTGCTCAGGCCACGAAACAGCACGGGGACAGAGGTGCCCCCTAGGCCATCGCGGCCGTTGGCCAGGATGACGCGCCGCGCGGCCATGCGCTTGACACCGGAAGGGGTGCGAAGCGTGAGCACGACATGATCGCTACCGCCATCGAGATCCGTCATTTCGCAGCCGTTCTCGATCGGTGCTGCCACCATTCGGCGGAACCAGAGGAGGTAGTCCATCCACTGTGTGCGCGGGATGCGATGCAGATTGCCCCAGGCGGCGGAGCCGAACTGCGCCTCGAACCAGGCGCGAAACGTGAGGCTCGGAAAGCCGAGTGCGGGGCCAAGCAGGTCTGGCGGCGAGCGCAGAACCTGCATGCGCGCATAGGTGATCCACGGCCCTTCGCGCCCCGCGGGCGCCTTGTCGAAGATGCGGACGTTGGTGATACCGAGCCGCTTCAAGGCCAGGGCGGCAGCGAGGCCTGCCATGCCGGCCCCGACTATCGCTACGTCCGGCATGGGGCCGAACTCTGGATGGACGCGCGGCTCGAGCCAGGCCTTCGGTGGTGGTACGAGCAGCACCTCGCATTCGCGCCGGAACCGTGCCTCGAGCTCGGCCAGCGATCTGGCGCCGGCATCGCTATCGCCGGCATCGCTATTTACGTTGGCTGCGACTGACGGCTTCCCCTCGGCGACCGTGACGCCGCCCTCCATCACCCCCTCCATCACCATGACGCGATCCGACACTTGCATCCCGAGAGCAGACCCCACCCGATGTGGATCACATGCGATACCCATGTTTCGAACGTAGTTGGCGCATTCGCTGGGTGCAATCGCCTTAATAGACGTGCCGGCGCGCTGCCAAATGGCTGCGCCCTTGAGCGTGGCGCCGCCTTGTTTGTGGCGCACGCGTGCGTTCTGTTCGCGCCATCACGAAACTGTGGTCGCGGTTGATCGCATGCTTTGCCTCCCCGAGTTGGGAATTGGTCGCAATCGCGCTAAAGTTCGATGTCTGTCACGTTGATCCCAATATTTCGGCCGATCAACAGCATGCTCTGCTCAGGAGGACACTCTATGACAACCGTCCTGTTCGATCGCCGTCGCCTGCTTTTCGCTGGAGGCTCCGTCTTGGCAACCGGGATTTCGGGCCTGCTTGTGCCCGCGCACGCGAAAGACCTGGCGCCAACGCCCTCGATGCAGGGTGGCTCTAACAACTACCGCCCAGGGGCGCCCATCGTGAACCGGATCGGCGGCGGCGGCTTCTGGATGACGGGTACCGTTCGCCGCGCGGGCGATGGGGCGCCGCTTGCGGGGCAGCGCATTCAAATCTGGGCGCACACGACGGAAGGATACGAGAACGACCAGCGCAGTCACGGGGCGACGCTTACGGATGCGAATGGAGCGTTTCGTCTCGAGATGCCGCAGATCGTCCCAGCCTTCGGTCAGCCGCATGGCCATCTCGCCTATGACAGTGGAGCGTTCAAGACCGTCTTTCTGCGCCCGGTGATGCCAAGCGCAAAAGTCAAAAGCCTCGAGGCACACTTCGTCCTGCAGCCGGTGTGACCGCGTTGGATGCAAAGACTTTGAGATCGGCCCGGGCGATCCTGATCTGGGGCGCCGTCGCGACCGCCATTACCGTGCCGATCGCCGCTGCAGCGGCGAGCCCACTGCTCGCATGGCGTGATCCTGTCTATATAGCTGCCGGATTTGCCGGGATTGTCGCACTGGGGCTCATGCTGGTGCAGCCCGTGCTGATGGGCGGCTACGTGCTGGGGCTGTCAGCAAATCGAGGGCGGCGCTTGCATCGCTGGATTGGCGGTCTGCTCGTCGTGGCGGTGGTGGTTCATGTCGGCGGGCTTTGGATCACCAGTCCGCCGGATCTGATTGATGCCCTACTCTTCAGATCGCCAACGCCGTTCTCCGCCTGGGGTGTGATCGCCATGTGGGCAACCTTCGCCGTTGCGCTGCTGGCGGCATTCCGCCGGCGGTTGCGCCTCAGTCCCCGCACGTGGCGCATCGGTCATACGTGTCTTGCTGTGGTGATCGTCATCGGGAGTGTGGTCCATGGCATCCTGATCGAGGGCACGATGGAGACGATGTCGAAGGTGGCCCTGTGCGCGCTGATCGTTGCGGCGATCATCAAGGTCCTGGTTGACCTCCTGCAATGGACAAAGAAATCGACGCCCCGCTGAGGCACTCCATTTCGCGACATGATCATCGCGGCCTTGGCGGCGGCGCGGATGGGCGGTTGCCGATCTGTTTCGAACTGGGTCAATTGCGCCGGTCGCGGTCATTGCTCGCTGCTCGCGCACGAGTATCGTCAAGCCGCAACGCGCCCGCGCCAAGCCCCGAGTAACTCCGCAAGCTGTATGTGGAGCCTTGAATGTATTGGTGCCGCAAGAGGGACTCGAACCCCCGACCCCGTCATTACGAATGACGTGCTCTACCGGCTGAGCTATTGCGGCGCCGTCAACGCCAGTTATGCCACGTCGGCAACCCGCCACTGCTGGCTACCACTGCTGGTTGCTACTGCTGTCAAGTCGCCGCCCGAAGGCAACTGGCCTTCGCAAATCGTACTGCGGTGAACGCGGGATGCTTAGCTGCAATCCAACGAGGAGGCAACTACAAACGCCATCACTCCAAACGTGGCAACAACAATCGCGGTCGCTGCAAGCGTAGTTACTACAACGCCGGCAAAGCAATAGCCGCACAACCCCGAGGGTGGTGCGGCTATCGGACGTTACGACTGGCGAGCCACCGGAGCGGCCCAATCCATTACTTGGGTGTAGCAGGAGCCGTTCCCGCGGCAGCCGGAGCAGCAGCCTTCGGTGCCGGAGCCTTGGGCGCGGCTGTAGCTGGGGCTGTAGTCTTGGGCACGGCCGTACCAGCAGCCTTCTTGACGGCTGGCGGCGTCGGCTTCTTCTGGCAATGCGCCTTACGCTTCTGGCCAAGCTTGGTCACAACTTCCTTGACCCACATGCACTCAGTGTTGCCAAGGCAAGTGCCTTCCGGCTCGACGCCAGCGCAAGCCGATACCGCTTTCGGAGCAGCCTTCGGCGCTGCAGCCTTGGGAGCCGCGGCTTTCGGCGCTTCTACTTTCGGTGCAGCAGCTTTAGCGGGCGCGTCGGGCGCTTTCTGTTGCGCGCTAGCCACACCGCTTCCTAGCGCGAGTGCCAGAGCTGCCACGCACACGCCCATCCCCAAACGAATGTTCTTCATCACGGCAGTCATCTCCAGTGGTTGATGCCTGGCCAGAGTATATCACCTGAGTTGAGGTCAAAAACACGGCAATGCCGTGAATTCCTGTTCACAAAACGAAATATCAAATGTCGCCGGGCGGCGACAATTGAACATCATGAGCCATGGTCCAAGGGCAAGCCTGCCGAGGGTACGAATGCCGGTCACGAGCCTTCAACGAAAACACGAACCTGACGTCGATTAAGCAGGAAATATTTAGGCCAAATAATGGCATAGGCGTTACCTCGGCTCATGGCGCCCAAGTCGTGCAAGCATGGCTCAATCGCCAACGGGTGCGCTCAGGCTGGCCTCAATGCCGGCTGCGGAGGGATTGGTCAGGGCTTTCGCTGCGGGCAATTGCCGGCTGCTCGGATGGGGCAAAAGTTCGCGGATAGCGGCGGCATTTGTGCAACCCGATGCTGCCGGCGCAGCAAATCACGACAACGGATGATTCGGAAGCGCCAGTCTCGGCGTCCACGAGACACATCAGACTGGACCGTGCCGGCTCGAAGATCGGTATTTTCGCAACACAGATATTGTGACGACAGTTCAATTTCCTTTGAAAACCGGTTTGCGCTTCTCGAGAAAGGCGCGCTGGCCTTCCTTGTAGTCGTCGCTGCTGAAACAGGCGGCCGCCAAGGCCTCCAACGCCGCCATATCCGCACTTTCCGGGTTGGTGGACAGTTGATCGACGGCCGCTTTGGCGGCGCGGATCGAGAGTGGCGCATTGGCCGCGATTTCGGAGGCGAGCTTCACGGTTTCCGTCAACAACGCTGGCACGGCGACGACGATGCTCGCCAAGCCCATCTGGAGAGCATCGGCGGCACCGTAGCGCCGGCCAGTGAACAGCATTTCCTTGGCTTTGGCCGGTGACATGACAGAGAGCATCGGCCGAATCCACCTGGGGTTGTAGCCGAGGGACAGCTTGGCCGAGGGCACGGAGAATGTCGCGTCGTCGGCAACGACGCGGAGATCACAGCACACGGCCAGTTCGCAGGCGCCGCCGAAACAATAGCCGCGCACCATCGCAATCGTCGGTTTCGTGCAGGCCATCAGCGCGGTATAGGCGGCATCGTTGATTTCGTCGTAGGCGCGCGCGGCGTCGCCGGTTCGGTTGCCGGCGAATTCCGAGATGTCGGCACCAGCGGAGAAGGCTTTCTCACCCGCGCCCGTGATAATCACGACCCTGCACGCTGGATCGGTCTCGGCGGCATGCAACAGACTTGGCAACGCTTGCCACATGTCGCGCGTGAAGGCATTGAGGCGGTTCTGGTTGTCGATCGTGATCCACTGGATTGGTCCTTCCGAGCGTATGTGCAGCGCGGCGTCCGCATTTGCCATGGGTGCAGGGTCCTTGTCCGTTGGGAGCGCTGACTGTGTCTGGCTCCAGCTCAGAATTTGCAAGATTTTTCGCGTGGACGACCATCATCTCGGGTAGCATATTGCCGGCTTACACTTGATTTACAGTGGCTGGGCACCGAGTTATCCTTCATGGAGCATGGCGGGCCGGCAGCAGTATTGACCTGCCAGTAACACTTGTATTCGAACGATCGCCGGTTGGACCGGCGGGGAGAGAAGTGATGACGGCAACCAAAAGCGCCACGCACCGCGGACGCATCGAGCAGGTGGACCCGATCTGGAGCGCCGTCCGGTCCGAAGCCGAGGACATTATCGTGTCGGAGCGGGCGCTCGGTGGCTTTATCTATGCAACCGTGCTCTCGCATGAGCGCCTGGAAGAGGCGATCTGCCATCGCCTGGCGCAGCGCCTCAATCACTCCGACGTCGATGCCGGACTGATCGGCCAGATGTTTGCTGACGTTCTGACCAACCACCCACACCTGGGACGGGCATTCCGGGCGGATCTGGCCGCGGTTTTCGATCGTGACCCCGCCTGCCATCGCTACATCGATCCGTTGCTCTACTTCAAAGGCTTTCATGCGCTTGTCACGCACCGGTTCGCGCACGCGCTGTGGTCGGAAGGCCGGCGCGACTTTGCCCTCTATCTGCAAAGCCAGAGTTCGCGCATTTTTGCCGTCGATATTCATCCCGCGACCCGTCTTGGCATCGGGCTGATGCTCGACCACGCTACCGGGATCGTGATCGGCGAGACGGCCGTAGTCGGCGACAACTGCTCGATCCTCCAGAACGTGACGCTCGGCGGCAATGGCAAGGAAACGGGCGACCGGCACCCGAAGATCGGGGACAACGTGCTGCTGGCTGCCGGTGCCAAGGTGCTCGGCAACATCAGGGTCGGCAACTGCTGCAAGGTGGCGGCCGGCTCGGTCGTACTGAAAGATATTCCGCCCAACAAGACCGTGGCTGGCGTGCCAGCCAAAGTTGTCGGTGATTCCGGGTGCCCCGAGCCTGCGCGTGAAATGGACCAGCGTTTGTCGCCCGACGATTGCGGGTGCGGTTGCTGACCGGCGGTCGGGCTGACGGGAGTTACGGCGGACGGCCAGGGGCAAACGTCGGGGCAAAATAAGTTGCGCTTTAAACACCAAGGGCGTATCCGCGCGTTGAAACGGCTATCCTGCCGGGATTGGCCTGCCCTAAGACCACCTGTCCATGAGGGAAACGCACGTGACGAAGACAAATGCTGTGACGCCTGACGAGCTCAAGCGTGTCGAGGCCTATCTGCGCAAGACCTTTGGCGCGCCAACGATCAAGGTGAAAGGCCGCCAGAAAGCGGCCGATGCCGCCGAAGTCTATGTCGGCGATGAATTCTTAGGGGTCGTCTCGAAAGACACCGAGGACGGGGAGCTCTGCTACCAGTTCAGCATGACGATCCTGGATATCGATCTGGCGTAACGGTTCGGCGGCATTATTCAACCCTCTGTACCTATGCATCGGCCGGTCCGGCCTGGTGCCCTTTGGCACGGCCCGAAATCGAGGATCAAATGGCGCTCTATTCGCTCGACGGTCATCAGGTGGAAACCCCCGGTGCCGGACGTTTCTGGGTGGCGCCGACCGCAACGGTGGTCGGCCGCGTGCATATTGGTGAGGATGTCAGCGTCTGGTTCAATGCCGTCATTCGCGGCGACAACGAGCCGATCCGTATCGGCGCCCGCACCAATATCCAGGAAGGCGCGGTGCTGCACGTCGATCCAGGTTTTCCGATGGATATCGAGGAAGATGTTACGATCGGGCATATGGTCATGCTGCACGGCTGCAGCATCGGCAAAGGGGCACTGATCGGCATTGGCGCCATCGTGCTCAACGGCGCCAAAATCGGCGCGGGGTCGCTGATCGGCGCGGGCGCGCTCATCCCGGAAAACAAGGTCATTCCGCCGAACTCCGTCGTCTTCGGCGCCCCCGGCAAGATCATGCGCGAGGTGACGGACAAGGACCGGGCTCGGATCGCCGAAGGCGTGGACGACTACATGAAGCGCTGGCGCCAGTTTACGAAGGGCATGCAGCGCCAGCCGGATTGAAGACCAGTAACCGCCGGGGCAAGTTGGCGAAGCTCGTCAACCAACGAGCAGCGGATCGCCCGGCATGAGCGGACGGTCCAGCCGGACACCGATGCGCTGACCGTCTGACCAGGCGATGTCGCCGGGCAATTGCCGGTCGCCAGGCAAGCGGACGACAATGCGCTCGCCTGGAGCTGCCATTTGCGAGCTTTCAAGGCCCAGTCCCGACGGCGACGCATCCCGGATCATGACCGGAATGAACCGTTCGCCAATCTGAGCCGTTGCGGCCAACTGTACGGTGTGCCGTGGCTCGCGGCGCCGCTCTGCCCAGCCGGGAATGGTCACCCGCCCGTCGGGCTCCATGCACGGACATCCGCCGGCCTCGGCTTGACGCAGCAATTCGGAGGCAAATGCAACAGGCGATGCTTGGTCGCCAGCCAATGGTCCAAGGGCTGCCTGCAGTGCAGCCATGCAGTCGGTGGTCGCCCGGCAGGCGCGCCGCCAAGCATCAGCCAACACATCACCATCGACAGCAGTAACGCGAACGGCCGGGCGAGCGGCCGTTGCGCCGGCGGGAGACGTCGCGAGGACGTTGTCGTCGGTGCCGGCAAACGACCATGTCATGCGTTGCGCGAGCGACAGGCGGACGCAGTAGGCCTGCACCGCGCGACAGAGGTTTGCATCGGCCACGTGCCGCGGCAGGCTCCCGGTGAGCGTCCGGAAGAGGGGCGTCTGCACGGGAGCGTAGATCGTGACGCTCGAGCGGCGAACAGCCAGCGAACCCTTCGCGGCCGCATTGGCGATACCTGCGGAAACGGCGATCAGAATGCCTGATGTTGCGATCTCGTCGAGAATTTGGCTGAGCAGCAGCGCGGTGTCGCGGGCGATCACAGGCGCTAAGGTTTGCGCGACGGTCGACGCCCCAACGAGCAAGGCCGCGTCGTCAGCGTTGTTTTGCCGCGCTTCGAACGCTACGAGATCGGCAACGAAACTTTCAAATCCAGCCACGAACGTCCATCCATGCCTATCGGGACCATCCAGCGGGAGGGTCGAACCGCAACGATAGGGCATCCGTCGTTAACAACGCGTGTGGCGAAAGGCAGGAATTGGTTAAGATTTGCTGAAGTGCCGTGCCGATTTGGGACACCCCCCGAATGGGTACGCCGACGCCCGCAGCTTTGACGTAACGGCTGGGAGGCGATAAATCGGGGCAACATGCCAGTGTGATGGCAGGCGCCAATGGGACCAGACACGGCCAGGCGCCGAGGGACCGGGGACGAAGCTGATGCAATCGAAACGAAGCCCAGCGATTGGGATCATAATCGCGGCCGCGATGACAGACCCGGCGGCGGACTGATGCGCGACGATGTTCCCGAAAGTGGCACCGGCACAGCTCCCAAAGCCTACCGCATCGGCATCGATGTCGGCGGCACGTTCACCAAGGCCGTTCTGATCGACAATGCGAGCCACGCCGTCGTTGGCCGCTATTCCGTCATGACCACGCATGCCCACGCGCGCGGCGTCGCGCAAGGCGTGGTCGAAGTGTTCCGCAACGTGCTGGCACAATCGGGCGTGGCGCCGGAACTGGTGGTGTTTCTGGCCCATAGCACGACGCAGGCGACCAATGCGTTGTTGGAAGGCGATGTCGCCAAGGTCGGTGTCCTCGGGCTATCTGGGCAAAGTGCGGCCAAACTGGCCGAGGCACAAGTTCGCGTCGACACGATCGAGCTGGCGCCGGGGCGGTTTTTGCACACCGCCAACCGCTTCCTGGTGACGGACGGTATGGGCGAAGCCGATGTCCAGCGCGCTGTCGCGGAACTGATGTCCGAGGGCGGGCAGGTCCTGGTCGCCTCCAGCGCCTTCGGAGTCGACAATACCGGGAGCGAGGAACTGGTGCGCAAGGTCGGGGCTGAGGCAGGGCTCATGACCACCTGCGGCCACGAGATCACGCGGCTTTATGGGCTGACGGTGCGCACGCGCACGGCAGTTATCAACGCCTCGATCCTGCCGCGCATGATTGCCACCGCCACAATGACGGAGGCGAGCGTGCGCGAAGCCGGCATCGTCGCGCCGCTGATGATCATGCGTGGCGACGGTGGCGTCATGGATGTTTCCGAGATGCGCCGCCGCCCGGCCATGACGATGCTGTCGGGACCGGCGGCGAGCGTGGCGGGTGCGCTGATGCATCTGCGCGTCTCGGACGGACTTTATTTCGAGGTCGGCGGCACATCGACAAACATCGGCGTCATCCGCGACGGCCGGCCGACCGTCACCTATGCTCGCGTCGGCGGCCACGAGACCTACGTCAGCTCGCTCGACGTGCGCGTCATCGGTATTGCCGGCGGCAGCCTGATCCGGGCCGAATCGGGGAAGCTCATCGATGTCGGCCCGCGCAGCGCCCATATCGCGGGCTTGCCCTATGCAGCCTTCGCCGACGAAAGCCGGATCGTCGAACCGGTCGTCGAGGTGTTCGAGCCAAAACCGGGCGATGGCGGCGGCTATGTCCGCGTCCGCGTCGCCGACGGCACGTGCTATGCGCTCACCACGACCTGCGCCGCCAACGTGCTGGGCCTTGCTAAGCCCGGGGATCACGCGCGCGGCAACGCTCGATCGGCGACCCGCGCGTTCCAGGCGCTGGCGGATTATCTGGGGCTCAATGTCGAAGCCGCGGCCAGAGCCGTGCTCGATTGCGCGACGGACAAGGTCATCCCGGTCGTCAACGGTCTCATCAAGGAATATCAGCTCGACGCCGACCAATGCCTGCTGATCGGCGAAGGTGGGGGGGCTGCCTCGCTTATTCCACATGCAGCTTCGCGTCTTGGATTGACGCACGAGATTTCCAAGGACGCCGAGGTGATCTCGTCCATCGGCGTGGCGCTGGCGTTGGTCCGCGACGTGGTCGAGCGCATCATTCCACACCCCAAGCCCGAGGATCTGCAAGCCATTCGGCGCGAAGCACTGGAGGCCGTCGTGCGGCTGGGTGCCGACGCCAAAAGCGTCGAGGTGACCGTCGACGTCGATCCGATGACGCATCGCGTGCGCGCCATCGCCATGGGCGCCGCCGAGATGCATGTGAAAGACCCGGGCGGCGCCATCCCTGAACGCGAGGCACGCACGATCGCGGCCCGCTCCATGGGGCTGCCGCCCGATAGCCTGCGGCTCGCGGCGGAGACGTCGGGCCTGCGTGTCTATCAGGCGGCCGAGGGGGACGACAGCGGTCCAGGTACCGCGAGGGCTATGGCGAAGGTGCGGGTCGTCGACCGGGACGGGACCATTCGGGTCCAGCGCAGCCGCGCGCGCGTGGTAACGACGAGCCCGGCGACCGGACCTTCAGCGATCGCACAGCTCTGGCGAGATATGACCGCGGCGATGACCGGCGCGCATACGCCGGCGCCCGGCCTGCTGCTGCTGTTCGATCGCCACGTCGTCGATTTGTCCGGCGTGGAGTCGTTAGCGCAAGCACTGGCGCTGGCCTCGAGTGAACTCGAAAGCGTCGCGCCCGACACCGCGTTGGTGCTGATCGTCATGCCCGTCGGCGAGCCGGTATAACCCCGCAAAAACGGGCTCAGCCCAGCGTCCAGCCGCCATCGACCAGCAGGTGCGATCCCGTCATCAGGCCCGAGGCGTCGGACGCCAGATAGACGATGGCGCCCATCAGATCCTCGATCTGGCCGACCCGGCCGAGCTTGATCTTCGAGAGCACGAAATCCTTCATCGCCTTGTCGCGCAGGAAGGGTTCCGACATCGGCGTTTCGATGAATGTCGGGCAGAGCGTGTTCGACCGGATGCCGTGCTGGGCGAGGTCCCAGGCAATGCCGCGCGAGATGCCTTCGATGGCGGCTTTCGTGCCGCAATAGACGGTGCGTCCCGGGCCCGTGATGAACGCCATCTGCGATGAGACGTGGATCATGGAGCCCTTGGTTTTCGTTTCGACCATGCGCTTTGCGACCGCCTGGGCGACGATGAAGGCCGAGCGCACGTTGAGATCGAGCAGGTGATCGAGATCCTCGGTCTTGAAGTCGAGAAACGGCTGCGGCCGGTTGGCGCCGGCATTGTTGACCAGCACATTGAAGGGCGCCTGTTCGCCGATCTGGCGTCGCACCGCATCCGCCTGGGTGACGTCGAGCACAAGCGCTTCGGCCGAGCCGCCCGTCTCGCGGATCGCAGCGGCTGCCGCCTCGATTTCGGATTTTGTCCGCGCCGCGAGCACGACATGGGCGCCAGCGCCGGCTAACGCCGCGGCGGCGCCAAGGCCAATGCCGCGACCCGCGCCCGTTACGAGAGCCCGCTTGCCATCGAGACGGAACGACGGCGTTTTCGGCAGCTTGGTCATGACGGGACTCGCTCGCGGGACATTGGATCAAGGGCGCAGGAGGCGATTATTGTTGCCGTCCGCCCTATGGTCAAACGGTTCGCGCGTTCTAGGATGTCCGCCACGTCGCCATCGCCGCCCGCGCCAGAGGATGCCACCGTTGAAAACACCGATCTCGCCACGCCGCATCGATCTTTTCTTGTTCCGCGCCCCAATCAAAGAGCCGATCGTCATGTCGTTCGGTTCGATCCCGGCACGGGTCGTGCTTCTGGTTCGAGTGGAGGATACCAGTGGCGCCCATGGCTGGGGCGAGGTGTGGGCCAATTTTCCGCCCTTCGGGGCCGAGCATAAGCTCCGGCTCATGGCCGAGATCATTGCGCCGTTCATCCTGGGGCGCACATTTGCCAATCCCGAGGCCGCCTGGCTCGATCTCACGGCGCGCTTACGGCGAAACGCGATCCAGAGCGCCGAGCCTGGCAATTTCGCCGCCTGTATCGCCGGGCTCGACGTGGCGCTTTGGGATCTGGCCGCGCGTCGTTCCGGGCAACCGCTTTGGCGAGCCCTCGGGCGGAACGAAATGCCCGTGCCACTGCGTGCATACGCCAGCAATCTCAATCCCAAAGGTGCGCCCGAGGCCGTGGCTGCGTGTCGCGAGCGTGGCTATAACGCCTTCAAGCTGAAGGTCGGCTTCGATCTCGCTGCCGATCTCGAGAATGTGCGACAGATCTCGGCGACGTTGCATTCCGGCGAACGCTTCATGATCGATGCCAATCAAGGCTGGGACATTGGTGCTGCTCGCGCGGCGGTCACTGCATTCAGCGCCTATCCGCTCGATTGGATCGAGGAGGCGATCTGCGCCGACGATCCGGCCGCGCATTGGGCCGAATTGGCGATGATCTCGAAGGTGCCGCTGGCCGGCGGCGAGAACGTTATGGGTTTCGAAGCCTTCGATCGCGTGATCCGCGACGGGCATCTCGGCGTCATTCAACCCGACATCTGCAAGTGGGGCGGCCTCACCGGCTGCCGCATGGTTGCACGCCGCGCCGTTGCTGCGGGCCGGCGCTATTGCCCGCACTGGCTGAACTCCGGCATAGGGCTATTCGCAGCAGCGCATCTGCTGTCGGCCGTGGGCGGCACAGGGTTGCTGGAGCACGATGCCATGGAAAATCCATTGCAGGCGGTCCTGGCAGAACCGTTTCCACCCCTCGCCGACGGCTGCTTTCAGCTCAGCGACAGGCCAGGACTGGGCGTCGAACCCGACCTCGCCGCCGCGCGAGGCTTGCTTGTCGAGCGGCGCGAAATACATGCCTGAATGGCCGGCGTGGGCGCGTGTTTCACCAGGCGACGCCCTCGTAGGCCTGATCCTGCGGCAGGCTGCGATAGAGCCGGACAAGGTCCAGGACGTGGATGTTGGGCGCCCTTGCCGCGACCGCCCGGCGAAATTCATCGCTCGCGTGCGAAACGATGAGGACGCCGGCATTGCCGACAAGCTGCTCGGCCGTCTCGACGAGCAATGATGGCATCCGGTCGAGGAATCTGTTGAGCTGGGGCCGCGACGAGCGTGCCGCTGCCAGTTTCGCAGCAAGCCTCTCATCCGGCTGCACATTGCCGTCATAGGCCGACACCTGCCAGCCCGCGGCGTGCAGCGCGGCCATCAGATCGAGCGTCGGGCTTTCGCGCAGGTCGTCAGTCGAGGCCTTGAACGTCAAGCCGAGAAAGCCGATGTGCCGTCCAGCATACGGTTCCAGCAATTTCTCGACGTGCTTCAAATGGCTGACGTTCGAGGGGATCAGGCTTTCGACCAGCGGCAAATCGATGCCGAGACCGCGCGCCAGATGGGCGACGGCGCGCACCTCCTTCGGCAGGCACGATCCGCCAAACGCATTGCCGGGCTTCAAATAATAGGACGACAGGTTGAGTTTTTTGTCCTGCACGAAAATGTTCATCACGTCGTGGCTGTCGACGCTATACCCCTTGCAGAGGCGGCCAACCTCGTTGCCGAAGGCGACCTTCGTCGCGTGCCAGACGTTGTCGACGTATTTCACCAGTTCGGCAACGGCGATCGATGTGAAGATGACGTGATCGTCGACGCCAGAGAAGATGCGGGCGACAATCTCCTCGGTGCGTTTGTCGGACGCGCCGATAACGGTCTTCGACGGTGCAAAGAAATCCGCGACCGCGACGCCCTCGCGCAGGAATTCCGGATTGAAGGCAACGCCGAAGTCACGCCCAAGGCGCTTGCCGGACACGGCGGCAATCTCGGTCGCGACGACATCGAGTGTCGTGCCGGGAGGAACAGAGCATCGCAATACAACAGTGTGGAAGCCATCCTTGCATGCCAGCGCTGCGCCGATCGCGCGGCTCGCGTCCAGGACATAGGTCAGATCGCAGCCGCCGTCGGCGGCGGTCGGCGTGCCGACGGACAGGAATGTCACATCCGTGTCATGCACGGCCTGTGCGAGATCGGTTGTTGCGTCGATGCGGCGGGCGACGACGCCTTCGGCCAGGAGATCGCCCAGCCGTGCCTCGACAATCGGCGCGCGGCCGTGCTTGATCTGCTGGACTTTTTCCTCGGCGATATCGACGCCGATCATCCGATGTCCGAGGCTTGCGAGGCAAGCCATTGAGACGGCACCCACATACCCGAGCCCGATCACGCTGATCGACTGGGAACTGTTTTCGGCCGGTTTTGTCGCCGGAAGTGTGACGGCTTCAGCGACAACATTCAAAGAGCGACTCGACACGCTACACCTCTCCGTACCCCAGAAACGTACGCGCCCAATCGCTTCAGAGAGCAGGTGAAGCGCCAAGCGAACAAGCTCAACTAAAATCTACGATAGATCTTATAACCCATAGACCTGACATTTAAATTACAATAACTTGAGTTGGCAAGTTTTCTAGCCATGACGTTAACGCAAGGCCGTCACGCGCCGACGGATTTACCGTTCTCAGTCAAATCGGGCCGGGCAGCGCCCAAAGCAATTGACGGGACACGGGACGGCGTCCGACAAGTGGTACGCCACGCAAGGGATTGACAGTCCTGCAGCGTTTGATCGGTGCAGCGACGATCCGGCCGGTTCCGATGTCTGACAACGGTGACGGCTGACAGCGCGCTGCGCCGGGTTGCGTATCGATTTCACAGCAGAGTATGGAGTATCGGACATGGTCGTCAAGGCAAGGTGGGAACGCCCGGAACGCCGGCGATTCTTGACGGTGACAGCGCCATTGTTCGTGGAGTTGAGTGACGGACGCCGCCTGCGCGCGGCTGCCTGGAGTCTCGGCGGCGTGAGCATCACCGACGCAGGGCCGGATGTTCCAAAACCCGGAGCCGTCGAAGTATTGAAACTGACGCTGCCGTTCCAAGGCTTCGAGGTCTCGTTCCTCGCCAACGTCAACGTCATCGAGAGCGATCCACACCAGGGCAGCTTTGCAGCCGAGTTCATGGATCTCGGTGAGCGCGAGCGCGGCCTTCTCTGTCATTTTCTCGACGAGCTTGTCCGGGGCTCGATGACATCAGTGGAGGACACGATCCAGCGCATCGATGTGCCGGTGGCACCGATGCCGCTCGAGCCGCAAACGGTGGGCAACATTGCCGGGATCGAAAAGGTAAGATCGGCCAATCCCGCGGTCATGACCGCACTCTATTCAGCACTTGGGCTGCTGGTGTTTGGATACCTCGGGTTGCTGCTTTACTCGAACCTCGTCCGCTTTGAAGTCGATAACGCCCGCCTGACGGTTCCGGTGGAACGGCTCGTGTCGCTGGGTGAAGGGCATATCCGGCGCACGAACCTGGCTGTGGGATCCAGCGTCAAGGCCGGCGAAATCATCGCCACGGTGGAGGACAATCAACTCGAGCGCGAAATCGAGCTTGCCGACGTTTCTGTTCGCGAAAGCGAGGCGCGCGTCGCCGTGTTGCAGCGCCAGACCAGCGTCGACCAGCAACGAACCCCGGGTGGCGCCCGAGCGCGGCTCGAAATCGATTCCCTGACAGCGCGTATTTCTGCCGCCGAGCAGGAAGTCCGCCGCTTTCAGGCCATGGCGAGGACGACTGTCAATACACTGCGCCTAGAGGAAGCCCGGAAGAAACTGCTGGCGTATCAGAAAACCGTCGAGAGCAAACAAATCGATCTGACGCCCTTCGAGGCACAGATTTATAAGTCGTCGCAAGATCTCGAGTTCGTCCGGCAACGGCACAAAGTGTTGACGGGCCATCGCGACCGGTTGGCGATCAAGGCACCGTTCGACGGTGTGATCGTTGCCTTGCCGCATGGCGACAATTCCACCGTTCGCAAGGGGGATCTCGCGGCCATCGTCGAGCAGCGGGCCACGCCGACGGTCATGGCAATTCTATCGCCCTCGGACGTGATGCGGGTTGGTCTGGGCGAGGCTGCGCGCCTCTATCTGCCAAGCTCTGGGACCTTCGTCACCGCGCACGTGACAGGGATCGATCGATTGCCGGATATGCAGCTGGGCAACGAACGATTGCAGGCGTCCACGCACACGGGGCCGGCGCTCAGCTGGTCGCGGGTCGAGCTGCTGCCGGACGATCCGACCGTGTTGCAAGACCGATCGGTTTACCGCTCCGGTCTGCCCGTCGTCGTGCAGTTCCAGCGCCGCTGGGCCAGCGCGCTCGTGACGGCGGTGGGCAAGACGGTCGGCGAGACGTTCGCGGCTATTCGCGCCAAGGTCGGTAGTGGTGCGCACGCAGCGGCGCGGACGGAATGAGATCGCCCGTGTTCAACAATGGGCAAGACATCGGCCACGATAGCGGTCAGCCAAAGCTTGAGCAGCGGCTGGCGCGGAAATGGGGGATTGGCGCGATCTGCTCGGTTGCAGCGATTGCCGGCGGTTGTCTCATCGCCTTCCTGCTATTGCCCGGCCGCCTATGGAATGAAGCTAACGGGGACCTCCTCGTTATTCTCGGACTGGTCGGACTTTGGCGCTATCTCTGGTGGTTGACGCATTTGGTGCGCGCCAACATTTATGCGCGTTGGGTGTTTCCGCGGATCAGGACGTCCGCCAATGCCGTTTGGGATGGCGGCTGGCGGCCTGAGCGCGTGCATATTCTCATGACCACCTTCCGTGAGCGGCGCGACACCGCGGAGGCTGTGGTGCGGGCGCTGTGCAGCGAGATCCGCAGCATCGGTCGGCCCGCGATCGTCTGGCTCGGTTCCGCAGAGGCTGCCGACGAGGCGACGATCGTGCGGCATTTCAAGCTCGTCGGTGACGATCTCGATATCGATCTGCGGATCATCCGGCAGCGGCAGCCCGGCAAACGGGTGGCCTTGGCGCTGTTGCTGCGGGCCATCGCGCGCGAAGGGCTCGGCTCCAATGACATCGTCGCCCTCATGGACGGCGATTTCGTGCTTGGACGCGATGCGTTGGTGCGCTGCTTGCCGCTGTTTGCGGCCGACCCGGCGCTGCATGCCGTGACCACAGACGAAGAGGCGCATGTCATCGGGCCTGCCTGGGTGCAATCGTGGCTATCCATGCGGTTTGCGCAGCGGCGCATCGCCATGCAATCGCACGCCTTGTCCGGCCGGGTGTTGACGCTGACCGGCCGTTTCTCGGTGTTTCGCGCCACGCACATCACGAGCGAGCAGTTCATCCGGCTGGTCGAATCCGATCATCTCAAGCATTGGCTGTGGGGCACATTCCGGTTTCTGTCCGGCGACGACAAGAGCACATGGTACGGCCTGTTGCAGAAGCGCGTGCGCATGATTTTCGTGCCGGATGCGCACGGTCTGACCATCGAAACGATCGAGGGCGATGGCCAGAAGCGCATGGTCGAGAACCTGCGCCGCTGGTCGGGCAATGTGCTGCGCAATGGCTGGCGCGCCATCAAGCTCGGCCCGACGCGCATGCCACCCTTCATCTGGTGGTGCCTGATCGATCAGCGGCTGGCGATCTGGACGACGCTGCTCGGGCCGTTGCTGGCGCTCGCAGGTATGTTGAAGCTCGGGTTCGGGTTCCTGCTGGTCTACCTGATTTATGTCGTGTTGACGCGATTGGGTTTAGCGCTGGTGCTGTTCGCCTATTCGCCGCGCGTCGATCTCAACTACATCTGGTGTCTCTATCTCAATCAGCTCGTCAATGCGGCGGTGAAACTCTACACGCTCTGGCGGTTGCCGCAGCAGCATTGGGCCAATCGCGGCAATCAGCGCGCCGGGCAAGCGGAGCTCGGGTTCGTCAGCACGATGCGCCGATCCATGGCCGGCTACCTGACGGCCTTGTCGATTGCGGCGTTGGGGCTGACGGCCATCTCGATGGCCGGTCTCGTCAGGTTTCCGGGCTGGGGGATCGTGTTCCTGACGAGCGATTGGGTGAAGTGATTGCCAGCGGGATTGCGGCTGGGATCGCCGCTGCGACGGCAGTTGGCGGCCCGCGATGTGGGGCCGCTATCGTGAGGCCGCCATTTTGGCGCTGACGCCGCGATTTACGCCGCCCTCCTGGCAGTCGCGAGGACCTGATCGGCAAGCTTCCCGGTCAACTCGGCCAGATGGTCGAACTTTGCCGTATATGTTCCGACGCCGGCGGTCACCGACCGCAATTCCACGATGAGATCCCCCATCTCGGATTCCGGCATTTGCGCCTCCACAACGTCCCAGCCGGACCAACCGTCACGCGCGTCGAAGCCCAGAATCCGCCCGCGCCGCTGCGCGATGATCGCGTTGACCTTGGACGTGGCGTCCGTCGGCATAGAGATCGCCACATGCATGACTGGCTCCAACAGGACCGGCGCGCATTTCGGCATGCCCTCCGACATGGCGAGACGTCCCGCCTGCCGGAATGCCATGTCGGAGCTGTCGACGGAATGATAGGAGCCATCCGTCAGCACCACCTCGACGTCGACCACCGGGAAGCCAAGGGGCCCATGCACAAGGTAATCCTTCACGCCGATTTCGACTGAGGAAATGAACTGTCGTGGCACGACGCCGCCATGGATGCGCTCGCCGAATTGAAAGCCGTCTCCGCGTGGGCGCGGCTTGATCTCGAGCACGACATCGCCAAACTGGCCATGACCTCCGGATTGCTTCTTGTGACGACCGCGGATCTCGACAGGCTTGCGGATGGTTTCCTTGTAGGGCACGTGCCGCGGTTCCGTCAGCGCATCGATGCCGTACTTGCGCCGCAGGCGCTCCATGGCAACGCGCAGATGCATTTCGCCCTGTCCCCACAGCACCATTTGTCCCGTGTCATGCGGATGATGGAGGCTGAGCGAGGGATCTTCCTCCATCAACCGGGACAGCGCAGTGCTCAGTTTGACTTCGTCCTTCCGGTCGGCAAGTGCGATGCCTACGCCAAAGACAGGCTCTGGCAACGGCGGCGCTTTGGCCTGATTGATGCCGCTTTTTCCCGCCGTGAGCATGGCTCCGGTCCGGACCTTGTCGAGCCGCCCGAACGCAACCGTGTCGCCAGCCTTTGCCGGTCCACGCTTTTTCGTGTCCGGGCCTGCGAGTGCAAAAATTCCAGCGATCCGTTCGTCGATCCCATCGGCGCTGACGCTCGTCCCATCGGCGAAATCACCCGCCAGGACGCGCGCAACAGTGAGCTTGCCGCCATGGGCCGAGTGCAGCGTTTTCATCACGTGAGCGGCCGACTTGGCATTCTCCAGCTTTAGCCGCCGCGCGGTCACCTCGACGAACGGCGCCTCGTGACGCAGCGCCTTCAACAGCCGTATGATGCCATTGCCGTTTTCGGCCGAGCCGAGCAATACGGGGCAGATCAATCCCTCCCGGAGATCCCGCGCCAGGTCGTCGAAAATTTTGTCGCGCGGCAGCGGCATGTCCTGAAGCAATTGTTCCATGAGTTCGTCGTCGTAGTCGGCGAGCTTTTCGAGCATCTGGAAGCGGGCTTCCTGCTCGCGCGGCTTGATGCCGGCCGGCATAGCGACAATTTCCGACGGCGCATGCGCGCGATAGACGAAGGCGCGTTCGGACGCCAGATCGACGTAGCCGGTGGCGATGCCGTTTTCCCAGATCGGGATCTGGCGCAACACCAGCGGCTTCTGGCTCGCGGGCTGCAGCATCGGCAGGATTTCGCGGACGGGCGTATTGAAGCTGTCGATTTTGTTCAAGAACAGGAAGTGCGGAATGCCGCGATCTTCCAGTTGTTTCATGATCACCTGCAGCGCGGGCACGCGCTTGAGATCCGGCTCGGTGACGACGATTGCGGCATCACAGGCGGTGAGAACGGCAGACGCTTCGGATTGAAACTCGATCGAGCCGGGGCAATCGATAAACGTGAAGGTGTCGCCTAAAAAGTCGACGTCGGCGACGTTGATCTCGACGCTCATGCCGTGCTCGCGGGCTTCCGGAGAGCCATCACCGACGGTATTGCTGTCGGCGATGCGGCCTTGGCGGGTTATGGCGCCGGTTCGAGCCAGGATGGCTTCGAGAAGGGTCGTTTTACCGGACAGATAGGGTCCGACAAGTGCAATGCAACGGGCAGTACGGCCCAAAGCTCCGTTCGGTTTTCCCATGACGTGGCTCCCAATGACCGAGCGCTTGGCGCTCAGCAGCTGCTCAGGCGTGCGGGCACGAAGCCGCGCCGGCGCCTGAGGGGAGGGTCGCGGCCGCCATCATGGTGGACCTGGATTGCAGCAGAAGCAAGGGGCCGGCACCGTTCTGAATTGACGGCGCCGGCAAGCGTTACGCGTTAGCCCACCGTCCGTACATCGACGAAGCGGCCGGCGATGGCGGCGGCGGCGGCCATGGCGGGCGAGACCAGGTGCGTGCGGCCCTTGTAACCCTGGCGTCCTTCGAAGTTGCGGTTCGAGGTGGCGGCGCAGCGCTGGCCGGGCGTCAACTGGTCCGGGTTCATGCCAAGGCACATGGAGCAGCCGGGCTCGCGCCACTGGAAGCCCGCGGCCAAGAAAATCTTGTCGAGCCCTTCGGCCTCCGCCTGCTCCTTGACGAGGCCCGAGCCCGGCACGATCTGCGCGTAGGCAAGGCGCGGCGAGATTTTCTTGCCTTTCACCACCTCGGCGACGGCGCGCATGTCCTCGATGCGGCCGTTGGTGCACGAGCCGATCCAGACCACGTCCAGCTCCAGGTCGGTTATTTTCGTGTTGGGCTTCAG
>JANXRM010000355.1 GCA_025353015.1 Hyphomicrobiales bacterium | reverse complement strand
CGATGTTCTTCTTCGAGCCGGTGAAGAAATTGTCGAGGCAGATAACGTCGTGACCATCGGCGATCAAACGGTCGGACAAATGCGAGCCGAGAAAACCCGCCCCGCCCGTGATCAAGATCGTCTTGTGCTCATGCATGGGGGTTGGGCATTCTCGCGAACGTGCGCACAAAATTCTGTGCTGCGCTTCGAGTTGATCGATTTGAGAAGACACCAAGTTTGCAATTCGTCAACCGAATAGCTACCGCACCGCGGGTGATTGTGCACGGTCTGCACATACTTCCCTCGGCACCCCGGTTTTCGTCGGCAACCTGGGCTTGCCGCAGCACGCCGGCGTGCTGAATACCCCCGTTCAGCCGACTGGACACTGCCCGAGGTCGACCGCATCACGCACATCACTACAGTCCGGATTTCGGCAGGCAAGCAGCGAATGGCTCAGCGCTGAGATCATCAGCTGGCGACAATGGCTCCCGTCACCGCGCCGGCGCCGGAACGACGTTTTCTGCCGTGACCTTCAATTTCACGCTCCGCCGCATCATATCGATCAACACGGTGATCCGGCTGGCCTCATCGATGGCCAGAATTTTGCCAATAACCCCTTCGAAAGCCGGCGTATTGATCTCGACAGCTTGACCGACGGTGAAACGCTGGGCAGGTGGGACGATAAGGCCATCGCGTTCGCATTGCCGCAGCCCTTCGATAAAGCTGTCGTCCAAACGTCCGAGCGTATCCCCGAACCGCACCAATTGACGCACCCCGACCGTCGACAGGATCGCCCGCCAACGGCGATGCCCGGCATCCATCCGGACAAAAAGGTAACCGGGGAACAGCGGCCGCGCCTTGATTTCCGACTTCCGGGCATGCCGCACGAGCTTGCCGATCATCGGGCAATAGGGATCGAAGTCCTGGCGCTTCAGATGTTCAAGCGCGATGCGCTCCTGATTGGGCCGGGCATTGACGACAAGCCAGCATGCTTCGCCCTGATGATCTGCATCATCCTGCATGGGATTGCTACCCTCGTACAAAGTGCGATCCGATATTCAGGCCGGCAATCCAGGCCGCCCGATCAGATCGGCCAATCTGAGCGGCCATTCAGATTGATATTTCCGACTGCCGATGCGGTGCCGTCCGGCAAACCAGGGAACACGCACCGACAACTCCAGGGCTTTTGTATATCACGACCGTCTCCAATGCGAACGCAATCAAGGGGCTAGACCGCCCCTGCGACGACCCGACCGATGCGCGCGTGATCATTCCCTGGCGATAGCCAAGCCCTTGATAAAAATTTCGCCTTCGATCAACAGTTCGCTCGTCGAGCGCGCAGCGATCGTCAAATGCACAACTTGCGCGCGACAACCTTGCGCTGGCACTTCGAATTGGAAGCTGGTGCGCGTCCAATTGACAACCCTGCCAACAGGTATGGCGCCGTGTCCGATCTGTTTTTCGGTTTCGGCACACCGCATCCGCCATTCGAGCCCGCGGCGGCCGGCAAGCTGCCCTCGGTAGTCGTTGCGAAACGTATAGCGGCCCGGCGACAGAAGAGTGACTTGAGATACCCCGTTGAACTGCGCTCGCCCCTCGCCGAAGACGATCCGCAATGTTCGCTCGGACCCAGCACCAGGAACGAGTTCGATGTTGACGCCAGAGCCTTGCGCGATCGCCCAATCGTAGGGGAATCCGGACGGATCCAACCGGAAATCGGCATTGAAAAGAAAACCAGCGCGGCTCAATTGCTCCGGTGGCAGGAACTGCAGCCACGTGTAGTACGACAGCTCGTAGAATTTGTGCTGCAGCAGATACCGCACGTAAGCTCGCAACTCGTTCACTGTCGGCGGATGTTCTGTTGCCTTCAACGCATACAAGACATCGAGCGGCATCCGGGCATCGGCGAGCGAGCCGAGCATGCCCGTCAAAAGGCCCTCCCGCCAAGGCGGGTTCTGCTTGAGAACGGCCAAGAGGTGCGGCGCAAAGACCTTGTCTTCCAGCAACCGTCCGAGCGGCGCGGCGAGAGGGCCAATGACACCCGGATAGGCGCGCATCAGCACATCAGCGTTCGCAACCACGACGGGGAAATTCTTTGTTGCCATCGCATAGCGCATCATCCACTCGACAGCGATTGCTTCCCGGGCAGATAGGCGTGCCGCACCGCGCATGAACCCCGCGGTCCGCTCGATCCGTTCTGTCTCGGTTCCAGCCGTTCCTCCAACCTCGACGGCCTCGCCAAGCAATCGCAACGCCGGCGCGTTCAACGGATCGGCCGCGACGGCCTTGCGCGCCAAGGCGCTGATTTCTGGATCGGACTGCAAGCGCGACCGTCGCAAGGCCACCGGATCGAGCTTCGGCGACGCATCGGGGGAACCCTGGTCGCGGTTTTGCCGTGGAGCATCCAGGCGTTCTTCGGCGAGACGGAGAAGTGCCACCGGATCGTCCGAGCGCAGGCTCAACGCCGACACTGGCGAGGTCGGAGCCAGATGGGCGACGAGACTATAGGAGATCACGAGCCATGCCAGCAGCAGCCCGGCCATGCATGCCGCTACTGTCCGCCAACCCCCGAACTTATTCATGGTCGCAAATTCCCATCAGGATTGCCGCGCACACGCTCGCCGCGGTATCGGGCACGTCACCGGGAACGCCAACCATACATCATATACGCCACCATCCGTGGCCACAGGCCGCGCACGCCCGGCGGGGCCATCAGATGGGCAATCCGTTGTTTCTCTTGGGCGCCGGCTTTGGCGCGTCGGCTATTTTGCCTTTTGAACACGGTTGCCTTGACACTGGCTGCTTCGGCGCACGCCGCATCGTAGGCCGTCCGACGTTCCGGCGTTTTCACGTCCTCCCAGGCCGCCGTAACACGTTTGACGAAAATCGAGCGCTCGCCTGATGTCTCGATATCCGGATGCAGCCAGCGCATGAGCAACGCCATGTTCCGGCGGAGGTCCTCGGCAGGTGTCGCGCTGCTGCCGCCGAGGATCCGATAGCTGTCGGCGCCGGGTGACAGCAGGATCTGTTCGATGAAGAAGGCCGCCGCACGCCGGTTGAACTCGACCGGACGTTCGGTCAGCGCCGCGGCCACTGTGTCGGCATCGCCATCGTCGGCGGCCAGGCGCAACAGCAGCCCGACGTCGGCGGGTAACGGCTCCAGACGCGCCAGCCGCACGCGCGATGGCATGTTCAAAAGATCCACCGCGGACACGACTGCCGAACGCACCTGACGCATGAAACCCTAGCCGTTGACAACGCGGGGAGGCGACGCCGCTTGATCCGTCAAAGCCGCTGGCGGCTTTGCGTCGCTCTCCTGACCATAGGAGTAATTGTAGCCGTAGCCGTAGCCGTAGCCATATCCGTACCCATACGACGGACCGTGGTTCGTAAACTTCGTCATGACCGACCCGATGATGGGACTACGCGACATCTGCAAGCGCCGCAGCGCCACGCGCACAAGGCCCGAACGCGCCTGCCCGGCGCCGACAACGAAGATCGTGCCTGCGGCGGCACTGGATAGGATCGGCGCATCTGCCAAGCCCATCACTGGCGGGCCATCCAGAATAATCAGATCGAACACTTCGGAGCCGACCGACAGCAGCGACAGCAGGCGATTGCTTCCCAAGAGGTCGGCGGCATTCGGTGGCAGCGGTCCGGATGGCATGACACCAAGATTGTCAGCAGACGTCCACTGGATCAGCTCCGGCGGCGTGTTCGCACCGGTCAAGTAGTTGCTCAAACCACGGCTGTTGTCGATGTGCAGCTTCTTGTGCAGCGAAGGATTGCGCAAGTCGCCGTCGACCAGCAAGACTTTCAGCCCCATGGCAGCAAAATGCCGCCCGATGGCAATGGCACTGCTCGATTTGCCCTCGCCTGGTCCCGCGCTGGTGACGAGCAGGCTCTTGGGCAGCCCCTGTTCCGTCGAAAACTGTAACGCCGTGCACAACGACCGGTAGGCCTCGGACAAACCGGATCGTGGATCTGCCATCAAATCCTCGATCGACTTGCCCTTGCCTGCCAAGGGAATGACGCCGAGCGTCGCTAATCCGGTGATCCGCTCGAGGTCCTCGATGAATTTGACGGTGTCGTCTAGCCTTTCCAGCAGCAACGCTGCGCCAAGACCGGCACCGAGGCCCAGCAGAAGCGCCATCATGAAGGAGCGCATCACCTGCGGCTCGGACGGAGCGCCCGGCGCCTGCGCGCGATCGACGACGAAGATGTTGTTGGCGCCGACGCCGCTGGCGATATCGACTTCTTTGAAGCGCTGCAGCAGGCCGTTGTAAAGCGAGCGCGTCGTATCGACCTCGCGCTTCAGGATATTGAACTGGATGCTGCGCTTCTGGAGATCCAGGACTTCAGCTTTCAGCGCCTCGACCCGCAGCTGCATGGCCTGCTCTTGCTGCAGTGCCGCTTCATAGGACGATTTGAACGAGTTATGTAGCGTCTTGACCTCGGCGGCCAACTGACGATCGAGTTCGGCGATCTTGTTGCTGATCTGAACCATGGCCGGATACCCCGGCTTGTACGTCTCGAGCTTCTCTTGATATTCCGACAGCAGCGCGTTGCGCCGTTGCCGGATCCCGTCCACTGTCGCGTTGGTCAGAAGCTGGGGAATGTTGACCAGCGTCGCCGCTTCGACCTGCCGCCAGCTCTGCTCATGCTTCATCCTGTCTGCGATCAAAGCGCCGAGCGCGCCGTTGGCAGCCCCCAGATTGGTCTCTGCAATCGAGGCCTTCTCGTTGACGATGACGATCTGCTCGCGCTCGGCGAACTCCAGCAGCGCATTCTCCGCTTCCTGGAGGCGGACTTTCAACTGTTGCGTCTGATCCTCGAGGAATGTCTTCGCGTGCGCGTTGGCCTGGAACCGCTTGTCGATATTGGCGGCAATCAACGCCTCGCCGTAGGCCGTCGCGATGCGCTGTGCCCGCGCGGGATCGGGATCGGCGTAAACAATGTCGATCAGCCGCGAGCCCACGACTGGACGCATGCTGCGATTAGCCAGCACGATCCCCGCCGCCTGGCGCTCCATAGCCTGCTTGTCGACATTGGGATTGGGCGGCGGCGGCGCCGTTATCAGCCCTTTGGCGAAACGAATAAACGAGAAATCACGCGGTTTGAAGAAATCCGCATCGGCGCCGAGATTGAGTGCCGAGGCGACTCGCTCCGCCAACGCACGGCTCAAGATCCACTCGTAGTGGGTGCGCAGAAATTCCGGATCGGCGCTTTCGAGCGGCGTCACGTTGCCACCCTCGACGATGCGCGTGACATTGCGATCGACCTGAACGCGCAGGATTGAGTTGTAGACCGGTGTCTGCATCAACGTCCGCAGAAGTCCCAGGGTCCCGAACGCCGCGAGAAAACCGAGGATCAGCCAGCGCCGGCGATAGACGACGCGCAGATATTCGAAAATATCGGGGCCGAGCTTGGCACCGCCGGCATCGACTTGCGGACCACCATAGGGGTCCGCATGGTAAGCTAGGCGCGGTGGCGGCGCCTGGGTTGCCACAGGTACGACGCGACGGTGACGATCACCATCGTTCGAACCGGCGCTGCCTTGCGTATCAGTCATCCAACCCACTTTCGTACGCTGCTCATGTGGCCATCCCGCCACCACCGGCAGCCATGCCAGCCTAGGGACCGATGGAGGTGCTCAAAGGACGGTCAAGAAAAAGCCCGCCAACGGCAAGGCTTTCAGCACATTCTGGAAAGCTGTCTTTGCCGCGGAGGCGTTGACGATGACAACGTCGCCCGATACGAGTTCCGGATCCTTGGCTTTCCCGGCGCGAATAGCTTCGAAATCGAACTTTCCCGCGGTCGTCTTGCCGTCAGCGCCACGGAAGATGATGACCTCGGTATCCGCCGTTGCCTCGAACCCACCGGCCGACGCCACGAGTTGCAACAGCGTCATGCGTCCGCGAAAGGGGTAGATCCCCGGCTTCTTGATTTCGCCTTCCAGCGTCACACGCTGGCTGTTGTATTCCTTGACCGAGACATTGATCTGCGGATTGCGCAGATATTTCGCGCCAAGCGTCTTCGTCAGATCCTGCTCGATCTCACGGGTCGTTCGTCCCGCTGCTGGGAACTCCCCGACCAACGGCAGATTGACGTTGCCGGACTCGTTGACCTGCGCCGACTTCGACAGCTCGGGAACCTTGAATACAGCGACATCTAAGACGTCCTCTGGGCCAATCTTATAGGCGTTCGACTTCGGATTGGAGACCGCTGTTGCGCGCTCAACTTCTTTTTTGGCGGCAGCGTTCGCAATCGCCTGAGCCGGCGCCATATCGGACGTTACCCCGCCGAGCGCCTTATTTTCTCCAGTCCCTTTGTCCGTCAGTCCTGACGAAACATCATTGACCGAGGAGACGCCGCACCCTGTCAACGAGCCGAGCGCCAACGCCAGAATCAGCCAAGTCGCGGCGAAAAACCGAATCCCCTTGAGCGGCCCCAATATCATTCGCCTCAGCCCCATTTCGATTACTATCCGACGCTCGGCCGCCGCCTGCTGGCATCGACACATCTGTAGGATTAAGATTTTGAAGTATGGCACGCGGACGCGTCAGAACCAACCGTTCAGCCTCGTCTGTCCCCACGCGCTGTGCCGCACAGGCCCGCCCCGCCGCCAGATTTGGCGGTCGCCGTGTGATATCATGGGCATCCGTGGCCAAAATATGTACACAGCCATCGTCGAGCAAGCGTTCCGCCCAATATTTGGGGGCCGACCCGAACGCTCCCATCAGTGCGCCTGATGTCACCTGCATCCAGACGCCAGCCTGCGCCAAGCGCTTGATCGCTGCATAGTGTGTCGGTACCCACGACAACCTTTCCGGATGCGTGAGGATAGGAACATAGCCGGCCACCAGCAAAGAAAAGAACAGATCGTCGAGACGCAGCGGGGCGACGTGATGTGGCGGCTCGACCAGAACATAACGGGTATCTGCTAGCGTCAACAGCCGCCCTGTGCCAATCCCGCCGACCATATCGGGCATGATGTGGTTGTCGGCGCCCGTCACCAGGTGCAGTGGGATGCCTTCCGCAACGAGGACCTGCTGCAAATCTGCAACAGCCTGACGAATTTGCGGCCCCGTGTTGTTATAAACGCCCGGCGTAATGTGCGGGGTGCAAGCCACGACCTCCACGCCATCCTCAACCCACGCCCGCGCCATAGCCACCGAGGTCGCGAGATCCCGCGCACCGTCGTCGATCCCCGGCAAAATATGACTATGCAGGTCAATCATTTAGCGCCATCCACGGCAATCTTGGCATTGTGCCCGGCTCATTATTCAGGTCAAGCACTGGCAATAAGGCCGCTGTCGGGCAGAACTGTGACGGCGCGCGCGTCCCAAATGCGACATCGCCAGCATTGATTGCCGCGATCGACTTTTTCCACAGTAAAATTTGGCTGGTGCGACCGCCCGGTTGCGTTCACACTCCATGTCGATCTAATTGCTATTCATCGATCGTAAATTGATTCGAATCTCGCTGGTGCATGTGTGCATTGGCGGCGGGGGTTGACATCATGCCACTCAAATTCAGTCCGACTTGCAGATTCAGTCTGGCCTTCGCCTTGAGCCTACTGCTTTGCACTGGGCCGACGCAAGCCGCACTGCTGCAGAACGTGACGGGCAACGTCGTCGTCAATCGCGGTGAAGGTTTCGAGCCGGTCAAAGGCTCCATTGAGCTGGCACCCGGTGACTTGGTCGTCGTCGGGCCCGGTGGCACGGCGACCCTTTCCTACGGTGGCGGTTGCAACGTCCCCATCGGCGTAGAGACCGTCTCAGCAGTCGCAGCAGCCGCACCATGCCCGGCGCCAAAACCAGGTGATCCCGTTGGTCAGCAGGTCCCCACGCAAGCGGCCAACCCGGCTGCAGCAGCCGGTGAGGCGGGTCCAGGCGGCGGCGCTGGAGGTGGTGCGGGCGGTGGCGCTGGAGGTGCCGGCGGCGTAGCGGGAGAGGCTGGAGCCGCAGGCGAGGCTGGTGCGGCCGGCGGCGCGGGTGGTGCTGGAGGCGCGGGCGGTCTGGGGGGGCTAGGGGGATTGGGTACTCTTGGCACGATTGGCGTCGTGGCTGGCGTTGCAGGTGCCGTCGGCATTGCAGCAGCCGTCGCCTCGAACTCTGGCAGTAGTTCCAAAGCGGCAAGTCCGTAAGGACTGGATCTCACCTGCGCCGAAAAAAATTGCCGGTCGAAAATTCATTCCCGATGGCGTGGCGTCGCGGCGTGGTTGCCCTGTCATGACAAAGGGTTGTTCGGAAAGAGCGCGCTGTGCAGCCTTGATAAGCCTTCGCCTCCGTGGTTAACTCTCGCCGTTTTGTATGCGTTGGAGTTGGCTATGCGTTTGCGTTTGATGATCGCTGCATTCGCAGCGACAGTGATGGCGTCGTGCGTGTCGACGTTCATGGTGACGTCCGTTTCAGCTGCGACTTTGCAGGTCACACAGGGTGCCGTCCAGATAAACCGCGGCCAGGGCTTTGAGCCTATCACCGGTTCCACCACTGTAAACCCCGGAGACATCGTGACAGTTCAACCCGGTGGTACTGCACACGTGATTTATCCCGACGGTAGCATCCAGTCCGTGCAGCCCGGCTCTGTCGCGATGGTCGGTCCGGGATCGACTGCGCCTGCCACAGCGGCGGCAGGTAGCGGTCAGCAGGTTTTGACGCAAGCTGTCGAAACTGG
>JANXRM010000154.1 GCA_025353015.1 Hyphomicrobiales bacterium | reverse complement strand
CAACTTCTGGCGCGCCACCGTCGTCCCGCTCGTGCAGCGCACCGCCACCGCGCTTTCCAACTGGCTACAGCCGGCCTTCGGCGAAAACCTCGAGCTGCGCCCCGACCTCGATCAACTCGAAGCCCTCTCCCCCGAACGCCTCGCCTGACGCCGGCACAGCCGCCCGATCCCCGACCGCTTCGCGCCTCCCCAAACCCGCCCCGGCTCCTGCCGGGCTGGGTGGTCCCACGTACCCCGACACTGCAAAAAGGGGCGGGTTCGGGAGGGTCTCCCTCCCGAATGGGTACGGGCGATAGCCCGTTCGCGGAGCGACATTCCCCCTCAACCCCGGAGCCCCGATGCTCGAACCACCACCGCCAAAGCACACCTATCCGCCCACCACTAAACTCACCCACCTCGAACTCAAAACCCTCTCCCCGCACGGCGCCTTCGAGGGCTACGCGTCGGTCTTCGGCCGGGAGGATCTCGGCCACGACATCGTGCTCTCAGGCGCCTTCCGCGCCACGCTGGCTAACCGCCGGCCCAACGCCGTCAAGATGCTCTTCCAGCACGATCCCTGCGAGCCCATCGGCGTATGGGACGTTCTGCGCGAGGATGCAAAAGGCCTCTTCGTCCAAGGCCGTCTGTTGCTCGATGTTGCCCGCGCCCGCGAGATTTTCACGCTCATGCGCGCCGGCGCCCTCAACGGTCTCTCGATCGGCTATCGCGCCGTAAAATCGCGTCGCGACCGGCCGAGCGCACCGCGCAAAATCATGGAGATCGACCTCTGGGAAATCTCCGTCGTCACGTTCCCGATGCAGCCGGAAGCGCGCATCGACACGATCAAGACCACCCGCTCGTTCGCGCCGCATCGGCTTTCGGAACGCCACGTCGCGCGCAGTTCAGTCACGGAGCCTGAACTCGCCGCAAAAATCGCACGCCTCACGGCTGCGATCCGCTCCGCCACACCCACACTTCCCCTGCAACCCTGAGGACAACTCCCTATGCATGACCACTCTGCCAGCGACACCAAAAATACCGACGTCGGCACCACAGTCGAGGATCTGAGGTATGCCTTCGAAGCCTTCAAGGAAACCAACGAACGCGCCCTCGCCGAATTCAAATCGCGTGGCGCCACCGACGCGGTCACCTCGGATAAGCTCGACCGCATCAATCGCACGCTCGATACGCACCAGCGCCGCTTCGACGAGATGGCGCTGAAAGCGCAGCGCCCGCATCTGACCACCGCGTCTGCCGCCAGCCATCCACGCTCGCACGCCGAGATCGCGCACAAGGCCGGTTTCGAAGGCTATGTCCGCCGCGGCGAAACCACCGGCCTCCTCGAGCTCGAAGGCAAGGCGCTGTCGATCGGCTCGAACGCCGACGGCGGCTACCTGGTGCCGCCCGAGACGGAAGCCGCCGTCACGCAGGCGTTGCGCTCGATCTCGCCGATCCGAGCCATTTCCGGCGTCCGCCAGGTCTCCAGTTCCGTCTACAAGAAGCCGTTCTCGGTGAACGGTCTCGGCGCTGGCTGGGTTGGTGAAACGACGGCCCGCCCGCAAACGTCGTCGCCCACGATCGACGCCCTCTCGTTCCCGACCATGGAACTCTACGCCATGCCGGCGGCCACGTCGGCGCTGCTCGATGACAGCGCCGTCAACATCGACCAGTGGATCGCCGACGAAGTTCGCGTCGCCTTCGCGCAGCAGGAAGGCCAAGCCTTCGTCACGGGCGACGGCGTCAATTAGCCGCGCGGCTTCCTCAGCTATCCAACGATCGCCAATGCTTCGTGGACGTGGGGTAACGTCGGCACCATTGCGACCGGCGTCGCCGGCGCATTCCCGGCCACCAACCCCTACGACAAGCTGATCGATCTCATCTACGCGGTCAAAGCCGGGTATCGCGCCAACGCCAGCTTCGTGATGAACCGTGCCACGCAAGCCCAGATGCGCAAGTTCAAAGATCTCGAGGGCGACTATCTCTGGCAACCGGCGCTGCGCCCGGGTGACGCGCCCTCGCTGATGGGCTACCCGGTCATCGAAGCCGAGGACATGCCCGACATCGCCGCCGACGCAACCGCCTTGGCGTTCGGCGACTTCCAGCGCGGCTATCTCGTCGTCGACCGCGTCGGCCTGCGCGTGCTCCGCGATCCCTACTCCGCCAAGCCCTACGTCCTCTTCTACACCACCAAACGCGTCGGCGGCGGCATCCAGGATTTCAACGCCATCAAGCTCATGAAGTTCGGCGTGTAAGCACAGAATGGGTCAGGGACGAGGCACGCCGGACGTCGCGCAATGGCGTCGTTTTTCTTCCTTGTCGCTTATCCCATGTCCCTTGTCCCTTGTCCCTCACTGCTTCACTTCCCCTGGTCCCTGAACCCTGGTCCCTCCCCCATGTCCCTCGTCATGACGAGCGCGCCCGCCCTCGAGCCAGTGAGCCTGGCCGAGGCGAAGGCCCATCTGCGCATCGATCACACGCTCGAGGATGCCCTCATCCAGAGCCTGATCATCACCTCGCGACTGCACATCGAAGCCGCGCTCGGCCTTGCACTCATCACGCAGAGCTGGTCGTTTTTCGCCGATCGCTGGCCGAAGGCGCAGCGGCTCGTCATGCCGATGCGACCCGTGCAGGCCATTGCTTCGGTGCGTCTATGGAAGATCGACGGTACGAGCATGCAGCTCCCCGGCCAGGCATTCTTCCTCGATGGTCAGGGGCTGCCCGCGCGTCTTGTCTGGCAAGGCAATGGCCCGCCCACCGATCCCGAGCGCACGGTCAACGGCATCGAGGTCGCCTTCACGGCGGGCTTTGGTGCAGCGCCGACGGACGTTCCAGCCACCATACGCCACGCGTTGCTGCTGCTCGTCGCCCATTGGTACGAGAACCGTGAACCCGTCGAGATTGGCGCCGAGCACAGCGCCATCCCCGCCATGGTCTCGGATCTGTTGATGCCCTACCGGCGGCGGCGTCTATGACCCAGACATCTCCAAACCGCCCGCGCATCGGCGATCTTCGCTATCGCCTGACGCTGGAACGCCCGACCCGCGTCTCCGACGGCGGCGGTGGCGCCGTCACGACCTGGGACTTCGTCGCCGACGTCTGGGCCGCCATCGCGCCCCGTGGCGGCACCGAGACGATCGTCGCGGAAGCCATCGCTGGCCGCAGCACGTTCTCGATCCACATGCGCTATCGCAGCGATGTCACGCCTGACATGCGCTTGCGCCTGGGCGCACGCATCTTCGAAATCCTCGCCGTATCGGACGCCGACGACCGGCGGCGGTTCCTCCTGTGCCTCGTCCAGGAACGCAACCTCTGATCACGCGTTCGGCTTCACCTTTGCCAAACTCCGGAGCACGTACATGCCAAGCGCGAGCTGGGCCCTCCAGCAATCCGTCTTCGCGACACTCGCCGCTGACACCCAGATCACCACCATGCTCGGCGCGTCGCGAATCTTCGACGACGTGCCGCAGAAAAGCAGCTTCCCCTACGTGACGCTCGGCCAGTCGAGCGTCCGCGATTGGAGCACGTCGACCGAACGCGGCGACGAGCACATCCTGACGCTGCACGTCTGGTCTCGCGCCGATGGCCGCAAAGAAACGCACGAGATCATGGGCGCGATCAAATCGGCACTGCACGATCGCGCGCTCTCGCTATCAGGTCATCGCCTGATCAATCTGCGTCACGAATTCTCCGACGCCCGCCGCGACCCGGAAGGCGACATCTATCACGGCATCGTCCGCCTACGCGCCGTCACCGAACCGGTCGCCTAATACACAGCGCATTGCTCGAAACTTCACCCATTCGTCGATGCTCTTTCAGGGCACGGTTTCGCACGCCATGACGCAACATCCCGCACATATCCAGCGTTACGCGCGCTGGCACGGCCAGGCGATGGCCAAACTCGAATAGCGCTTCAATCGCCTGATCAATCTGCGGCCGAAAGCCAATTTCAATCCGGCCCAACTCCGCATACCAGCTGGTCGTCCCAGCGGCGGCGAATGGACCAACGGCTAGTCAGGTGAACCCTCCGACGGGCTCAACCTTGTCGGTGGCAAGCCATTGCCGCCGGGAAGCATACGCTCGCTCTTCCGCGACTACGGCGGTCACCACATATTCCCGCTTGCGGAAGCGCTCCTGCGTGGCAATCTTCTCTCGGCAGACGCCGTCGATGTCCTCAGCAAAAATACCATCGGCTCCGATGGGCAACTGAAGGACCAGCAGGATCCAGCAAACCCACACCGTGGCTTTAATAAGCCGCAGCGGGAGTATAGCGTCGCTGTCCGTGAGTTCGCCGATCAGTTCATGAAAGAAAACAGCATCGACCGGAACAATCCCATGACGGGCGAGCAAGCTCAAAGACTTGTAAAAGCCCTGGAGACAAGCCTGATGGCGGACCTCGACGTGCCGGCGCAGGAATGGCCGAACGCCGCCAAGCTTCGCGACAAACTGAAACGCCGCACGCCGCGCTGATCGCAGCATCGCGCCGATCATGACGCCCGTCGAGCCGTCCACAGCTCCAGCCCCGTTTCGGGGCTGTTTTCGTGGCGCTGCATCAACCAGACACTCCAACCGTCCAAACCACGAGATCCCCAAATGGCTGCCCAAAAAGGCAAAGACCTGCTGCTCAAAGTCGACAGCGACGGCAACGGCACCTTTACGACCGTCGCCGGACTGAAATCCCGCACGCTCACGTTCAACGCCGAAAGCGTCGACGTCACTCATTCGGAATCATCCGGCCGCTGGCGTGAATTGCTCGAAGGCGCCGGCGCCAAGCACGCACGTGTCACCGGCGCCGGCATCTTCAAGGACGCCGCGTCCGACGCGCTGATCCGCGCATATGTCTTCAACGGCACCATTCGCGCCTGGCAGATTGTCATCCCCGATTTCGGCATCGTGCAGGGACCGTTCCAGATCAACACGTTCGAACTGGTCGGACGCCACGACGGCGAAGTCTCCTTTGACCTCACCCTCGATTCTGCCGGCGAAATCACCTTCACCGCCATTTGATCCCATCGCCAACCAACACACCGGATTTCCCACTCATGGCCAACCTTCACCGCGGCGAAATCGAGGCGATTCTCGATGGCCGCACCCACAGACTTTGTCTGACGCTTGGTGCGCTCGCAGAACTCGAAGCCGCATTCGGCGACGAGGATATGCTGGCGCTCGCCGAACGTTTCGGCCGGGGCCGCCTCTCCGCCCGCGATGCCACCCGCCTCATCAGTGCGGGCCTGCGCGGCGGCGGCCTCGATATCGCCGACGACGTCGTCACCCGTATGCAAGCGGACGGCGGCGCCAGCGGTTTCGTCGACATCGTCTCGCGCTTGCTGGCTGCAACGTTTGGTTCCGCCCCAGCGCCAAAAGCCACGTCCACGGCTGATACAAAAATCACTGCCGCCGCGCGGGAGGAGCGCCGCAGCCCCGACCCTTTCCCTGGGACGAGGTGATGGCGGCAGGCCTCGGTTTTCTTCGATTGCCGCCTGCCGTCTTTTGGGCGATGACGCCGCGCGAACTGTCCGCCGCGCTCAATTGGCGCGCCGCCCGCTCCGCCCCCCCACTCTTGACGCGCGATGCGCTTGACGATCTTAGCGCCCGCTATCCCGACAGCGTCTAACTCCTGGTGAGACATACGCCCCATGACCGATCCCTTCGCGACTCCAACGCCGACACTGACGGCCGATACGTCCTCATTCCAACGCCAGATGCAGCAGGCGACGTCGTCAACCACCGCTCTCAAAACCGAACTCACGCAAACCAAGCTCGTCGGCGGACAATTCGCCACTGCCATCGGCTCAGCGTTCGAAGGCCTGGCGCTGAAAGGCAAGAGCCTCGGCGACACGGTTCGCGGCCTCGCGCAAAGCTTCTCGCAAATCGCCTTCCGCGCCGCCTTCAAGCCGCTGGAAAAATCGATCGGCGAAGGCCTCAACGGAATATTCGCCAATGCCGGCACGTTCGGCGCGCAGTTGAACAGCCTGCAACCCAACACGCCCGTGCCCTTCGCCAAAGGCGGCGTCATCGCCTCGCCGATGACCTTTCCGCTCGGACAGGGCACCGGCCTTGCCGGCGAACGCGGTGCCGAAGCCATCATGCCGCTTGCCCGCGGACCTGATGGCCGTCTCGGCGTTGCCGCTAGTGGCTCCGGTGGCGTCAACGTCACGTTCCACGTCACCGCCACCGACGTCGAAAGCTTCCGCCGTTCGGAAACGCAAGTGGCGGCTCTCCTCGCCCGCGCCGTCGATCGCGGTCAACGCAATTTATGAAGTGCAGGCATGCGTCGTCAGTGGTGGGTAGCGAATAGGAAATTCGCTCCAGTTCAACTGACCACTGACCACTCTCGACACTCGGCTCACGATTTTCGACTCCCCATTCACCCCGGATCCTCCGATGTCCTTTCACGAAATCCGCTTTCCCGTGGCGATCTCGCGCGGCGCGCACGGCGGCCCGGAGCGGCGCACCGACGTCGTCGTGCTCGGCTCGGGCTTCGAGGAGCGCAACGCCCGCTGGGCGCATTCGCGTCGCGCCTATAATGCCGGCTACGGCGTCAAGTCACTCGACGACCTCTACGCCATCATCGCCTTCTTCGAGGAGCGACGCGGCCGTCTGCACGGCTTTCGCTGGAAGGATCACGCCGACTGGAAATCCTGCGCACCCGAAGCGACGCCGACGGCCCTCGATCAAATCATCGCCACGGGCGATAGTACCCGCGCGCAATTCCCGCTCAACAAGCGCTACGGCAATCAATTCGCGCCCTATGACCGCCCGATCGCCAAGCTCGTTGCCGGCACCGTCCGCATCGCAGTCAACGGCGCGCTTCGCATTGCCGGCACCGACTTCGACATCGATGCCGCATCCGGCCTCGTCACCTTCCGCCCCGGCCATATCCCACCTGCAGGTACTGTGATCACTGCCGGCTTCGAGTTCGACGTTCCCGTCCGCTTCGATACCGACAAGCTCGAAATCAATATCTCGGGTTTCCGGCATGGCGCCATTCCCGCCATACCGATCGTCGAAATCCGGCTCTGACCACAAACGCCAGCTCCCGCGTCCATCGTCAGCTATACCTCTTACCGTCCGGTCCCCATGAAATCGCTCCCCGCAGGCCTCCAGGCCCATCTGGATTCCGGCGCCACGACGCTCTGCTGGTGCTGGCGCATCACGCGCCGGACCGGTGAGCGCCTCGGCTTCACCGATCACGACCGCGACCTCACCTTCGATGGCACAACGTTCGAGGCCGCATCAGGATTTTCCGCCAGCGAGATCCGCTCGTCGGTCGGGCTCGGCGTCGACAATCTCGAAGTCGAGAGCGCTCTTGTCTCCGCCCGCCTGTCCGAAACAAGTCTCGCCGCCGGCGACTTCGACGAGGCTGCCGTCGAGATTTTCCGCATCAATTGGAACAACACCGCCCAGCGCGTGCTCATGCGCAAAGGCTCGCTTGGTGAAGTACGCCGCACCGGCTCGGCGTTTTCGGCAGAGGTGCGTGGCCTGGCCCACTATCTGCAGCAGCCGAAGGGCCGCCTCTTTCAGTATGGATGCGACGCTGAACTCGGCGATATCAGATGTGGCGTCGATC
>JANXRM010000208.1 GCA_025353015.1 Hyphomicrobiales bacterium | reverse complement strand
CTTGCGATTGCCGGCCAAGCGCCGGGGACGCGGGTGCATGCGTCGGGTGTTCCCTTCACCGACCCCTCGGGCGTGCGGTTGCGGCAGTGGATGGGCGTGACCGAAGCGGAATTCTACGATGTGGCCCGCATCGCGATCGTGCCCATGGGTTTCTGCTTTCCGGGCCTCGACGCGAAAGGTGGGGACCGGCCACCGCGGCGTGAATGTGCGCCCGCGTGGCGTGCGGACCTATTCCAGGCCATGCCGCGGATCGAGCTGGTGCTGGCGGTCGGCCAGTATGCGCAGTGGTGGCATTTGCCAGGACCGCGCCAGCCCGTTACAGAGGCCGTGCGCCAGTTTGGGGAAATGCCGGTGCAATCTGGGGCTCCGCGCTACCTGCCGCTGCCGCATCCCTCGTGGCGCAATACGGGCTGGCTGAAGGCCAATCCCTGGTTTGAGGCCGACGTGTTGCCGCGGCTGCGAGCCGAGGTGCGCGCGCATATCGGGAGTTGAAAATGGTTGGCGACGCCACGGCGGGGCGGCGGATCAGGCCGCTTCGGCCCTGACGTCCGGAAGGCTCACGCCTTCGTCCTCGCAGCCACAATCGAGGGCGGCTGCGGCGTCGCCGAGCCAACGCTTGCGGTCGGCCTGGCTCTCCAGGTCATCGCGTAGGAATTCGAGATCGAAGCCGGCCGCGGCCAGCCGCTCGAGCACACAATCGACCGGTTGGCTTCTGGCGCTGGCGGCGGCCCAGACGATGGCCGAGCGCAGGCCCGATCTGCAATGGGCGAGGATCGGTCCGTGGAGCCGTGCAACGGCGTCGGCCATGCCTTCGACGACTGGATCGGTGAAGAGGTTGTGCTTTGGGGCGGGAACATGGGCAAAGCGAAGGCCCGAGCGCCAAGCCAAGCCAGCTTCGGTCCGGGCCGTCAGTTGATCCGTCACCTCGTCATCGGGCAGGTTCGACAGGATGGAGCCGAACCCAAGCCGCGCCGCCTCGGCGAAATCGTCGGCTGTCAATGCCGACGTCACCGCGAAGTGAGGCGTGATGTAGATGATTTTGTCCATTGTCGGCACGTCCCTGATCCCGTTCCTTGCGTCCCGCTTGGTGTGCCTCGGGGCGCCTACTTGTTACCTTCGCGAGAGCGGAGCGCATCATTGAAGATGAGATTCGCGCGAGCGCGGCACGACCTATGCCAGATTGGATCAGGCTGGCCGGAGCCGGACAGCAAGCCCGGCCTGCCGTCGATAGTTCTAATGTCGGGCATGCGTGGTCGCATCGCAAGATGGGAAACAGCCAAAAATGAAAAAAAATACCAAATACCCGCTTGACGTGCCTCAGGTAAAATAATTTTATAAGGATGACCGCAACTAATTAGAAAAAATTTCCTTGAGGTTGGCATGCTCGACGATGTGGATATCAAAATCCTGACGTTTCTGCAGCGGGACTGCACCGTCTCGGTCGCGGAGATCGGCAAGGAGGTCGGGCTTTCGACGACACCCTGCTGGCGGCGCATCCAGAAGCTGGAGGAGACGGGCATCATCCAGCGCCGGGTCGCGATCCTGGATCCGGGCCAGATCAACGCCGGCGTGACGGTGTTCGTGTCGATCCGGACGGACGAGCACAGCCTGGCGTGGCTCGAAAAATTCCATGCCGCCGTGGCGAGCCTTCCCGAGGTCGTCGAGATCTATCGCATGTCCGGCGATGTTGATTACCTGATGCGCGTCGTGGTGCCCGATATCGCGGCCTATGACACGTTCTACAAAAAGATGATTGCGCGGGTTGATATCGCCAAGGTGTCGTCGGCCTTCGCCATGGAGCAAATCAAGAACACGACAGCGCTCCCGCTCGAATTCGCGCGGACCAAGCAGGGATGAGCAGCTGCACGACCCACCACCGGACTGTGCTGGCCATGGCCATGCCGCAGGAGGGGCGGTCAGTAAACCCATTGAAACCGCATTGCCCCCGTGCCGTCCGTGTCAAGGCGAGGAGCGTGAGTAGAAGTGGCGCGATGCCCTCGTCCCCTCTCCACGTGTTTGCCCCTCACAGGGAGAAGGTTAGGGTGAGAGGCAGCCGCAGGCTCGAACTGTCGGACGGCGGGTGACCGAAGGTAAGCTGATGTGGGGGGGGGATCGAGAACACGCGGTGAGTAGGCATCTGTTTTGATCCAAACCTGCCTGTCCGCTGTGTGATGGACGGTCCGCTGGTCACCCTTACAGCGGACTTACCAGCTACGTCGCTGCTGCTCCCTCACCCGCCGCTACCAATGCCGATCGCGCGGAGATCGAGGTGCAATTGCAAATAAAAAAGCCGCTGGCAGCCGCCGCGAACCGCCGTGGTTAGGAGGCGATCTCGGGATCGATTGCAGTCGGGTCGGCGCACGTTGCAGTTCGCAATCAAGCCTTCGCCAATCCATAGGTGCTCGCGAGGCGCGGATCTTTGTCAGCCACCTGTTTCGCAACCGCGAGTATGACACGTGCTTGCTTGATGACTGCATCATCGATGAAGTTGCCGTTCTCGTCGAGCGCAGCGCCCGTGCCATCTTCAGGCAACATGGCGATGATCTTTTTCGCCCCCGCAACTTCTCGAGCAGCCGGCGAGAAGACGGACTTGGCGATATCGATCTGGGACGGGTGCAGCGACCAGGCGCCTTCCATTCCCATCAGGTAGGCATTCCTGAACTGAACCTCGCAGGCTACCGCGTCGCCAATCGCACCGAATGGTCCAAACATCGGCTTGATGCCGCTGGCCCGGCAGGCTGCAACCATGGCTGCGATGTGATAGTGCCAGACGTCCTGTTGTGTCCGTTGACGCAAGCCGTCGGCGACGCCCTCGAGTTTGGGGCCGATGGTCTCGTAACCGACAACAGTGCCGCCGACGACGGTGGTCTTGAGGCCCATGTCGGCTGCGTAGTCTGCCGGACCGAAACTCATGCCATGCATGCGCGGGCTGGCCGCCGGCTTGCGTCA
>JANXRM010000203.1 GCA_025353015.1 Hyphomicrobiales bacterium | reverse complement strand
CAATCTCGCGCTGCTGCGCCGCCTCGCCCTCAACATCGCCCGCGCCGACAAGACCAAGGGTTCCCTCGCCGGAAAACTCAGAAAAGCCGCATGGAACGACGTCGCCCTCGTCGATATGCTGAGTCAAATGCGATAGCCCTGGGTTTGGCGCGGAAGCATAGAGTTCTGGCGTCCGGGCCACGCAAGCGCATTTTTTCGTGGAGAAGTCCGGAAGCCGCCGATATTTGGGCTCGATACCGCCACGATCGATGCCATTCATGCGCAGGTATTCGCCGAGGGGCCATTCCTCGGTTTGGCGTCGTCTCCAAATATCGTGAAACAACGTGCGTTAGACATCGTGCGTTGACACCATGTTCGCTCCAGCCGGTGCTGCTCGTGTGAGCCCGTGCCGGAGCGCTGGGTGCAGTTGGCATGATGCCTAGAGAACAGCGGCCTGGGGGCAGGCAGACAAGGCGGCATGTCGGCGGCGCGGGACATCGGGGGAGGCTCGGGGGCACGATTTTCCCGCATGCAGCGGTGCGGCCTCGCAGCGGCCGCGCGGGCGTGGCTGGTTCTTCTGTACGCCAGTTTTGTTGCAACGCTTGCCGTGACACTCCCACGTGCTGCCCTTGCCGAAGGCCGTCAGGCGCTGGTGATCGGCAATAGTGCCTATGCCATCGGGCCGCTCGCAAACCCCAGGCAGGACGCCGAAAGCATCGCCAAGGCGCTCAAGACGGTCGGTTTTCAAGTCACTGTCGTGCTGGACGCCAACCAGCAGGCCATGCGCCGCGCGATTATCGATTTCGGGCGGGTGCTGCGCGCGACCGACAGCGTCGGTCTGCTCTACTACGCGGGCCACGGTGTCCAGGTCGGCGGCGAGAATTTCCTGATCCCCATCGGCGCCGATATCAAGGCGCAGGAGGAGGTGCCGGTCGAGGGCATCAACCTCAACGAAGTCTTGAAAACGATGGCGCGGCCGGAAAACCGGATCAACATCGTCATCCTGGACGCGTGCCGCAACAATCCCTTCGAAAGCTTGACGCGCAATATGGGTGGCGGTCTCGCCCAGGTGCTGGCGCCGACGGGCACACTGATCGCGTTCGCGACCGCGCCCGGACAAGTGGCGCTTGACGGCGAAGGCCAGCACAGTCCCTACAGCCTGGCGCTGGCTCAGGCGATCCCGCAGGCGGGGATCGTTTTGGAAGAGGTGTTTCGACGCACGCGCCGTCAGGTGCTCGCGGCCACCGCCAACAAGCAGACGCCGTGGGAGCATTCCTCGCTGACGGGCGAGTTCTTCTTCCGCCCGAAGACAGCCGAACCCGAAACCAGCGCCCGGCCGGTCGACGCCGGTGGGCTCTCGGAAGCCCAGGTCGACGAGGTCCGGGCCTGGGACCGGATCAAAGACAGCCGCGATTCCGAGACGTTGCGCCGTCATTTGGCTGCCTACCCGGGCGGGTTGTTTGCCGACGTCGTGCGGGCGCGGCTCGACCGTGGTGCCGTTCCAGCCAGCAGCGACAGCGGCGCCATTGCCGGCTGGATCGGGAACATTTTTGGAACGGCTTCACCCGACCCGGAAGCCGAAACGATTCTGGCCGAAGCATTGCAATTGTCGGCGCGCGACACTCCCGAGGCTGACATCGAAGCCTTCCGGCTTTACCGGGCAGCTGCGACGCGCGGTTTGCCCGCGGCAATGCATCAGGTGGCGCGGGCCTATGACCGGGGCCGGGGCGTCGGCCGGAATATCCTGGAGGCCGCGGCCTGGTATCGGAAGGCCGCCGATACAGGGCATGCGCCGTCGATGGCGTCGCTCGGAACGATGTATGAGTTCGCTGAGGGCGTGCCGCAGGATATCGCCGAAGCGCTGCGGCTCTACCGGCTGTCCGCGGAAGCCGGTGACGAGCACGGCATGACGAGCCTTGGTTATCTCTACCAGCAAGGCAAAGGCGTCGCGAAGGATGCCGTCGAGGCGCGCAAGTGGTATGCGGCGGCGGCCAGCAATCCACGCGCGCTTTACAATCTGGCGTTGATGAATGTGCGTGGCGAAGGCGGCGAGCGTGATTTTGGCGAGGCGATCCGCCTGCTGCAAGGCGCGATCGAAAAGGGCCACGTCGGCGCCATGCGCGAGTTGGCCTTCCTGTTCGACGAGGGCCGCGGCGTGGCCCGCGATTCCAAGGCTGCGGCCGAGTATCTGCTGGCGGCCTACAAAGGCGGCCACAAGGACGCGCGTGTCGATCTGCTGACGCGCCCAGAAGCCTGGAGCATCGAAACACGCCGCCAAGTGCAGCGCCACCTGGCGGCATCGGGACTTTACAGCGGCCGGATCACCGGCGCTTTCGACGCGAAAACACGCGCGGCCATCGAGGCCTACGCCCACCGCGCCTGAGGCTGCCGCCGGCCACGCGCCGCCAGCCAACCGTGAAATGCGGTGGCCCCACCTCGCGCTAACGATGTTCATCGGAATGCTGCGCACGGGGCATACGGGCACTTCACCAGATATTGGGGGTATGCGAAGAGGGGGCTACAAATGCGTGGGCCGCTGCGTCACAGATTAGCGTTAATCGTATCGCGCCGTTTTTTGGGCCGTTACGCATCCTTCGTAGCTTGAGGTTTGGATGTTCAGGATCGGCGTCGATATCGGCGGTACATTCACGGATTTCGCGCTCCACGACGGCCGCGGCGATCGGATTGCCATTCACAAGCGGTTGACGACACCGGCCGATCCGTCGGTGGCGGTGCTCGATGGCGTCAAGGCGCTGGCGGCCCAGAATGGTGTCGCCATCGAGGACGTCGTCGAGATCGTGCATGGCACGACGCTGGTGACCAACGCCGTCATCGAGCGCAAAGGTGCCAAAACCGGCATGCTGGTGACCGCGGGTTTCGGCGACATCATGGATATGGGCTTCGAGCGCCGTTACGACCTGTTCGACCTGCGCATCAAGTATCCGCCGCCGCTGGTGCGCCGTGCGTGGCGCTTGGAGGTTGCGGAGCGCGTGCGTCACGACGGCAGCATCGAAACAAAGCTCGATGAGGGGGGCGTCCGCGTCGCTGCCAACAAGTTCCAGGCGCTGGGCGTCGAAGCCGTGGCTGTCTGCTTTCTACATTCCTATGCCAATCCGGCGCATGAGGTTCGCGCCGCCGAGATCCTGAGGAAGGCTGCCCCCGGCCTTTTCGTCTCAGGCTCGGCCGACGTGTTCCCGAACATGCGCGAGTTCGAGCGCTGGACGACGACAACCGTCAACGCTTTCACCGGGCCGATGTTCGATCGCTACCTCAAGCGCCTCGAGGATAATCTGCGCGCGTCGGGCTTTGGCGGCCGGCTCTACATCATGGGCTCGAGCGGTGGCACGCTGACGACGGCGACGGCGCGGCTCTTTCCGGTGCGCGCGCTGGAGTCGGGACCGGCGGCCGGCGCCTTGATGAGCGCGCATCATGGCCGCGCATTAAAGCTCCCCAATCTTCTGTCCTTCGACATGGGCGGCACCACGGCCAAGGGCGCGCTGGTGCGCGGCGGCGAACCGGTTAAGAAATACGCGATGGAAGTGGCGCGCGTGCACGAGTTCCGGCGCGGCAGCGGGCTCCCCGTCCGCATACCAGTCATTGACATGATCGAGATCGGTGCCGGCGGTGGCAGCATCGCCGACGTCGACGATCGCGGGCTCCTGCGCGTTGGCCCGTCGAGCGCCGGCGCCATGCCTGGGCCAGCTTGCTACGGCCAGGGCGGTACCCGGCCGACGCTGACCGATGCTAATCTATTGCTCGGCTATCTCGATCCCGGCTTCTTCCTCGGCGGCACCATGAAGCTCAACCGTCAGGCGGCCGAAACCGCCATTGCCAACGGCGTTGCCAAACGACTTGGCCTCGCAACGATGCGCGCCGCTTATGGCATTCACGATGTCATCAGCGAAGATGTCGCCCGCGCCTTCCGCATTCACGCCTCCGAGCGCGGCTTCGACTATCGCTCCGGCAGTATGGTGGCGTTCGGCGGTTCCGGTCCGCTGCACGCCTTGGCCATCGCGCGGAAACTCAAGATCCCGCGCGTGATTTTTCCCGTGGCGGCCGGTGTCATGTCGGCATTGGGATTGTTGATCAGCCCTCTGGCGTTCGAGGTGGCGCGGTCCCGCCGCGTCCACGTGGCCGACATCAATGCCGGCGATTTCGCGACGACCTTCAAGTCGCTCGAAACCGATGCCATGCGTTTCCTCGATGAAGCGGGCGTCAAGAAGAAGGACGTGCGCATCGTGCGCCGCCTCGATATGCGTTATCAGGGACAGGGCCACGAAATCGAGGTAACGCTGCCCGAGGGGAAAGACGCCAAAACGGTCTTCGCAACCCTCGAGGATCTCTACGGCGATGCGTACAAGGCGACCTACACACTGCGCCTCGACGAACCTGCCGAGATCGTCAACTGGAAGGTGGAGGCGATCGGGCCAGCGCCGTCGCTTGGCGATGGTGTCAAGCTTTCAGGAAAAGCCGGCGGCGCGACGGCCTTGAAAGGCACGCGGCGCGCCTTTGATCCCGTATCGAACACGCTCAAGGATTGGCCTGTTTACGACCGCTATGCCTTGAAGCCCGGCGTTACGATCGAC
>JANXRM010000201.1 GCA_025353015.1 Hyphomicrobiales bacterium | reverse complement strand
CTACCAACAGCCGAGCTCGAGAAACTGCCGGGATTTGGCCGCGACATCGAGAAATCCCGGGCCGAGGCGCGACGCCTGCTGAAGGAAGCGGGCCAGGAGAACCTGAAGTTCAAGCTTCTCAACCGCCAGCTCGGCCAGCCGTTCCAGCCGGCCGGCATCTTCGTCGTCGATCAGTGGCGCCGTATCGGAGTCCAGGTCGAGAACGCCGAGATTGAGACGTCGCCCTACTTCCAGGCGATCGAGTCCGGCAACTTCGACGTCGCCGTCAACAACATCTCCGACTTCGCCGACGATCCCTCGGCGCAGTTCAATACGCAGCTCTCCAAGCGCATGTCGGTCTCGTCCTATTCGCGCCACAACGACGAGAAACTCGAAAAGCTCTTCGAGCAGCAGGCGGGCGAGATTGATCCCGAGAAGCGCATGGGGCTGGTGAACGAGTTCGAGCGGCACATGCTGACGCAGGCCTATTCGTTCCCGGTGCTCTGGTATCAGCGCATCGTCGTCAACAACGCCAAGGTGAAGGGCTGGGACCTGCCTCCGAGCCACTTCACCGGCCAGACACTCGTCGACGTCTGGCTCGATCAATAGAAGCAGTAGGTTGGGTTAGGCAGCTCCTGCACTTCGGCTGCGGTAACTCAACAGGAAGCTTGCAGACATTGTTGGGTTGCGGGCGCCACGTGAAGAGCGCCCGAACCCAACCTACAGGACAAGCGCTCACCGATGCTGGCTCGACCAGCGATAGGTAGGCAGCGGATTGCATGACCAGGGGAGTATGTTTTTTGGTTTCGACCCGAAACAATCGAACGGCGCTAGCGCTCATGGCTGCGACGTGTCTGCTCACGGCACCCGCCATCGCACAAGAACCTAAGAAGGGTGGCACGCTGAATTTTGCCGTTGTCGCCGAACCACCAGGGATCGATTGCCACGGTGTGACGACGTTTGCGTTCGCGCATCCCGGCCGCCCGCATTACTCGACGCTGCTCAAGTTTGCTGGCGATCACTCGAACCTCAAGATCACGGGCGATCTCGCGGAAAGCTTCGAGCAGGCCAAGGACGGGCTCACCTACACCTTCAAGCTGCACAAGAACGTCACGTTCCACGACGGTGCGCCGATGACGTCGGCCGACGTCAAGGCCAGCTATGATCGCATCATCAATCCGCCGGCGGGTGTAATCTCGGTGCGCAAAGCGCTGCACGAGGACATCAGGGAGATCGAGACGCCGGACGACTACACCGTCGTCTTCAAGATGAAGGCGGTGAACGCCTCGATGCTCACGCATTTCGCGTCGCCCTGGAACTGCATCTACCGCGCCGCGAAGCTGAAAGAAGATCCGCAGTTTCCTTCGAAGACCGTGCTCGGCACTGGCGCTTTCCAGTTCGTCGAATACAAGAAGGGCGAGGTCTGGATCGGCAAGCGCTACGACGGCTATTTTCGCCCTGGCCGCCCCTATCTTGACGGCTTTCGCGCCCTTTTCGTCAAGTCGAACGCGGTGGCGACCGGCATCATCGGCGGCCAGTTCGATGCCGAGTTCCGCGGCCGCACGCCGAAGGAGCGTGACCAGATCATGGAGGGCTTGAAGGACAAAGCCACCCTGATCCAGGGGCCCTGGATCAGCAGCCTGCTGTTCACGTTCAACAACAGCCGCAAGCCCTTCGATGACGTTCGCGTGCGCCAAGCTCTGTCAATGGCGGTGGACCGCTGGGGTGGCGCACAGAATATGTCGAAGATCACCATGCTCAAGTACGTCGGCGGCCTGACACGGCCCGGCTACGAGTATAATCTGCCAGAGGACGAGCTGGTGAAGTTGCCTGGATATGGCCGGGACATCGAGAAATCGCGCGATGAAGCCAAGCGCCTGCTCAAGGAAGCCGGCGTCAGCAATCTCAAGATCAAGCTCGTCAACCGCAACGTCGGCGAGCCCTATATCCCCGGTGGCATCTTCCTGATCGACCAGTGGCGCCGGATCGGTGTCGAAACCGAGCACAGCGTGCTCGAGACGAAGCTCTTCTTCGATGCGATGTCCGCGGGGAATTTCGACGTGCTGATGGAGTTCATCTCCGATTTCGCCGACGACCCGTCGGCGCAGTTCGACAAGTTCCTGACGGCTGAGAAATCGAGCCAGGCGGCCTCGCGTCATCAAGACAAGCGTCTCGACGAGTTGTTCGACAAGCAGGCGCGTACCATCGATGTCGTCGAGCGCAAGAAACTGACCCAGCAGTTCGAGAAGCTCGCGATCACACAGTCGTACTCGGCCTCCTTGCTCTGGTGGGAACGCATCATCGTGTTGAACAAGAAGGTGAAGGGCTGGGAAAACCAGGCCAACCACTTCACGGGCCAGGATCTGACCGACGTGTGGCTCGACGAATGAGCCCTCTCTCCCTGCACTTGTGCGGGGAGCGGGTTAGGGTGAGGGGCGGCCACGTGCTCCGAGCCTGCTGCGGAAATGGTGTCTGGCTTGAGCCCGACACCGCCGTTCGGTACCAAAGCGTCAGGCTAAAACCAGACACTGGCGAAGTCGAAGGGTGTCTGGGTTTAGCCTGGCACCGTCACTCGGGCCAAGGTGCCAGGCGAAAGCCGGGCACCGGCGAAATTGCAGAGTAAGAGAGTCCCATGCTTGGCTTCATCATCCGGCGCCTGCTTCTCGTGATCCCGACCTTGCTCGGTGTCGCGGTGGCCGTGTTCTTTCTCATCCGCGTCATGCCCGGCGACGTGGTCGTCGTGAAGCTGCGCGCCGATGGGGCGCAGGTCACCGAGGAGACGATCCAGGCCGAGAGGAAACGCTTGGGGCTCGACAAGCCGATGATCGTGCAATTCAAGGACTACATGGTCGGCTTGGTCACGGGTGATCTCGGCAAGTCGTTGTGGACGGGCGAGTCGGTCGCCAAGGAAATCGCCGTCCGTTTCCCGGTGTCGTTGCAGGTCTCGATCATGGCCTCGCTGATCGCGGTGTTCATAGCGGTACCGCTGGGAACGCTATCTGCGGTCTATCGAGACACGTGGATCGACAATGTCATACGCGTGATGGCGGTGTCGGGGCTCGCGATCCCCGGGTTCTGGCTCGGCATGCTCATCATCCTGGGCCTGCTCGCGTTCTTCAATTGGCTGCCGAAGATCGGCTACGTCTCGATCTTCGAGGATCCGGTCACGAACCTCTCCGCCTTGATCTGGCCGGCACTCTCGGTCGGCTTCCGCTATGCCGCCGTCGTCACGCGCATGATGCGATCGGCCCTGCTCGAGGTCATGCGTGAGGACTACATCCGCACGGCCCGCGCCAAAGGCGTTTACCAGAGCCTCGTCATCCGGCGGCATGCCATCCGCAACGCGCTGCTGCCGGTCGTGACCGTGATCGGCCTGGAATTCGCGTTCCTCATCGGCGGCCTCGTCGTGACGGAGCAAGTGTTCAATCTCAACGGCATCGGCAAGTTGTTTGTCGATGCCTCGACACGCGGCGACTTTACCTTGATCCAAGGGTTGGTACTGCTGATCGCTGCCATCTTCGTCCTGGTCAACCTGATCGTCGACGTGCTCTACGCGTTCCTCGACCCCCGCATCCGGCTGAATTGAGAAGGCTTTACCCCATGGCCACCGCAACAGCCTCGCCGCCCTCGCCCACGATCTCCGCCAACGCCATCCCGACGCGTGAGAACCTGGTGCTGCAGTTTATCAAGGCGCAGCCGCTCGGCTTCGCCGGGTTCCTGATCATCCTGATGTATTTCGTGTTCGCGATCTTCGCGAACTGGATTGCGCCCTATGATCCGGAAGCCGTCGACTTTGGCGCTATGCTGAGTTCCCCTGGCCGCGAGCACCTCTTCGGCACCGACCAGTACGGCCGGGACGTGTTCTCGCGCCTCGTCTATGGCTCGCGCACGGCCCTCGGCGTCGGCATCGTCTCCTCGCTGTTCGGCTGCACGCTCGGCGCGCTGCTCGGGGCGGCGTCGGGCTACTTCGGCGGCAAGATCGACACGATCATCCAGTCGATCGTCGATATCATGCTGTCGTTCCCGCTGATCGTGCTGGCCATGGTCATCGTGGCCGTGCTGGGGAAAAGCACGTTCCTGGGCGTCGACATGAACCTGGTCGCGGCCATCGCCATCCCGATGATCCCGCGCATGGCGCGTATCGCCCGTTCGTCGACGCTATCGATCGCGCAGATGCCTTACATCGACGCGGCGCGGGCTGCCGGCTACAGTCACTCGCGGATCGTCGTGCGCCACATCCTGCCGAACATCATCGCGCCCTACCTCATCATGACGACGGCGTTCATCGCCCAGGCGATCCTGCTCGAGGCGAGCTTGTCGTTCCTCGGCCTCGGCGTCACCGAACCGACGCCGGCCTGGGGGCTCATGCTGTCGGGCACGTCTGCGGATTTCTACAAGGCCGCGCCCTGGATGATCCTGTTTCCGGGGCTCGCGATCACGCTTGCGGTGTTCGCCTTCAACTTGCTCGGCGACAGCCTACGCGACTGGCTCGACCCCAAGATGAAAGGCTGACGTGCGTCAGCAGGCAATGCCGATGGACAGCAGCAGGACGCCGATGGCGATGAGAGCGACGAGGGCAACCGTTGCCCCTGCAAAGCCGGCATATGAAAGGCCGCCGACCAGGGTCACCGCGGCGAGGAAGCCGAAGAGCTGCGGGTTGTGGTCCTTGGGCCATATCATCGAGACCACATAGCCGAAGACGATGGCGCCGACGGTCATCAGGGTGGCTTGCCCCAGGATTTGCGAGAACCAGCTGGCGGCGAGCGGGATCATCAATGCGGTCAATGGTGCCATGGGGTGGGCCTTCAACTCGATGCTGTTACGCCGATCAGCACCGAGCCTACGCCAAATACGTCAAAAACTCATGTAATGGCGGCAAGCCTGGTGTCGAGGCCTAGGACCAGGCACCAGTGCGGCTCGAAATCGGCGCCCAGAGGCCAGACGTTGGCCTTGAAATCGACCAGCATCCGCTCCTCGTAGCGCTTGAACCAGTCCCGGCGGCAAAGCACGAATTTGGTGGCGGCCACGATTGTCTCGCGATCGATGACGCACAGCACGCACATATCGGGATGCGCGTCCAGGTACTGCTGCACGGCGACCATCAAGGTCGGATAGCCCGGGTGCAGCATGTCATCGAGGACGATCAGCCCCTCCGGCGCCAGCACCGAGGTGGCGAGCGCCAAGTCGCGCGTCAGGGCATGGCGAGAGTGCTCGCCGTCAATGTGGAAGAGCCGCAGGCGCTTGCCCCCAGTCTTGGCCAGCAATTCATGGGATGTGAGGGCGCGGCTATCGGCTTTCCAGGTGATGCGCTTGTCCTCGGCAACGCCATGGCGGGCGCAATTGGCGTGAAAGCGATCCAAGACCTGAGGGTTCGGCCAGTCGAAGAGGTCGATGCCAAGTGCTTTTTCGCCAGGGGCCAGCGCGTGCGCCAAGGCGATGAAGAACCGGCCCTCGAAGGTGCCGATTTCGGCGATCGGGCCCGTGACGCCCGCCTCGGTCTGGATGCGCAGCAAGCCACAGGTGATCGCTGCTGCCAGTCGCGACGACATGCCGACAACGCCAGCGTAGCCGTCCTCCAGATAGCGGTCGACGTCTGGTAGACCTGAAACCGGGTAGGGGGCGAGGGGCATGGGTGGACTCATGGATTGGCTCCGGAGGTCGCGGCTGCAACCGGCCTGTTTGTGATGGGATGCTGCGGACGGTTATAGCGTCTCCACGGCAGAAATGCGCCGCAGTGTGCGGGGCCGTATGGCATCGCCGTTACAGGGCCCGGCACGCCGGCCTCACGTCGTCGGCTCCAGGCCAAGGTGTCCGGGCGTCCCCTGCCGGTGCGCGGCGAGATTGTGTTAGCCTGCGGTCAGATGCGAAGCCTTTGAGTCGGGACGAGGGCGCGGCGCTCGCATTCAAAGCCAGCAATGGGGGACTATCATGCTACCACGGATCGTACTGTTCGCATTGCAGCTCTTGGCTGCCTGGTATGTCGGCGAGGCGCTGACCGGGTTCATTGCGCGTGGCTTTTCGATTGGTCGCAGTAATGAGATCTTCGTCTACGCATGCGTCTATCCGATGATCGTTATGCTGGTCGGCTATGCCGGAGCCAAGGTTATGAAGGACGTGGCGACGCCGTCCGGTGGCACACTGATTGCGACGTTCGCCCTCGCGATCGGATTGGCGCTGCTGACGCAGGTTTCGCTGCTGACCCAGATGGTCGAGACGGCGATCCCGGTGCTGCGCAACAACCGGTACCTCTATCCCTTGGCAGGAGCGATCGCGGGCTATGTGCTCAAACGTTGAGCCGCGGGGCGGCCATCGGGTGGGCATTTAAAAAGCGCGGGTCAAGCCCGCGCTTTTTTTCTTATTGGCGTTCGTGCCTGGCGGAGCCGCCAGTCACGGCAACCAGCTCAAACCATACCGAGCACGATTGCAGCGAGGAATGCGAAAGACATGACCGCAGCAACTACGTTCAGCCTCATCATAAGTTCCATCGTTGCCTCCTTGCCGGAACGTCCGGCGCTGTGAGCAGTCGAGATGCCCACGCCTCATGAACAGTTATTAAGGTTCCGCGGCTAGAGAGTTCAAGAGAAATTCGACGCTGCGATGCAAAAATTCGGTGATTTGGCTAATCGCAATTCTTATAGATCGATGCGATGCCATGTAAGACACTATGATGCATCTCGGCATCAGTTGATATACGTGAAGTATTTGCCATAAATATATTTTCTTGCCTTAAAAAATCCCCTGAATTGACGAAATAAATATCCCATTAATCTTCGGGGTCATGATGTTAAACTTGAGTGGCATGCACGCCAATTGCTGAGGTTCGACGATTTTCGTCTTGATGAAGCAATAGAATCCGGTGCGTTGCGGGGAATCGACGCGCGCGAATCTGGGGCATCGGGGCATCGATAGGTATTGGGCGGATTCGTGGCTCGGAAAAGCGGGGGGCTCGACAGCAGGGCCTGCATGGCCCTAAGACCTGGGGATAATGTCGATACCTGCGGAGTTTTCCCTCATGACACAGCGATTCGGTGCCTTCGTCCTGTCTAAGGGCGAGCAAGGGCAGTCCCTCGCATGGACCGAGATCGGTGAAGCCGACCTCATGGATGGCGATGTGACGGTCAGGGTCAGCCATTCGACTATCAACTACAAGGACGGACTGGCGCTGACCGGCAAGGCACCGGTGGTGCGCCGGTGGCCCATGATCCCCGGCATTGATTTCGCGGGACAGGTTACCGCATCGGGCCACGCCAGCTTCAAGCCCGGCGACGACGTCATTCTGAATGGTTGGGGACTAGGCGAAACCCATCTCGGCGGTTATGCCCAGGTGGCGCGGGTGAAGGGCGACTGGTTGATCCTGAAGCCGGCCGCGTTCACGCCGGCACAAGCTATGGCCATCGGGACCGCCGGTTATACCGCGATGCTGTGCGTCGTGGCGCTGGAGAATAACGGCGTCACGCCCGCAAACGGACCTGTCCTGGTGACGGGGGCCGCGGGCGGCGTTGGCAGCGTTGCCATTGCACTCCTGGCCAAGCTTGGTTTTGAAGTCACGGCTTCCACCGGCCGGCCGGAAGAAGCCGACTATCTGAAGCGCCTGGGCGCCAGGGAAATCATCAACCGCTCCGAACTTGACGGCAAGCCCAGGGCGCTGGGGAAGGAGCGCTTTGCTGGTGTGGTCGATTGCGTCGGCAGCAACACGCTGGCCAATGCGATTTCCATGACGCGCTATGGCGGCACGGTTGCAGCTTGCGGGCTGGCGCAAGGCATGGACCTGCCTGCTTCGGTGGCGCCCTTCATTCTGCGCGGCGTCACGCTGGCTGGCATCGACAGCGTTATGGCACCGAAAGCGAAGCGCATCGAAGCCTGGGATCGCCTTGCTCGCGACCTCGACAAGGGCCTGCTCGACGCGATGACCGTCACGAAGCCGATATCCGAGGCGCCCAAGATTGCGCCTGAGATTCTCGCCGGCAAGGTGCGCGGCCGTGTGGTATTGGAAATCGGCTGAGCGCGGCGTGCGTCGAACATCAGGCGTCAGAACAGGCGCCCGCCGTCAGGCACTTTCAGGCTTGGCCCGATCAGCACGACCTCACCAGTTGCATCCGGGAAGCCGAGGGTCAGCACCTCGGACATGAATTTCCCGATCTGGCGCGGCGGGAAGTTGATGACGGCGGCGACCTGCCGGCCGATCAGGCTTTCCGTCTGATAGTAGCTTGTGATCTGCGCCGAGCTCTTCTTGACGCCGATGTCAGCCCCAAAATCGATGCGCAGCTTGATGGCCGGTTTCCGCGCCTCCGGAAACGGCTCGGCGGCGACGATGGTGCCGACGCGGATATCGACCTTCATGAAGTCGTCGAACGAAATCAGTGGCGATGGCTGGGTGGTCTGACTGGTCATGTGGCTCTGCTGCTGAACCCATTATGCTGCGGGCTGAGACGGCGGTGTGTCGGCTGTCGTGGGTTCGTTCGGGGCCGCACCGCTCGCAGTCTTGCCGCGCAGACCGTTTCGCAGGAAGCCGATAACGGTCGAGGCGCAACGCTCGGCGGTCCGGCAGGCGCCGTTGACGCTTTCGAGCGTCCGCTGACCGCGCCGGAGCCGGCGATCGAGGGCCGACATCGTCCGCGCCAGCCCCGCGTCGTCGTCCTCGAGCCAGACGCGGAAAACCGAGGCATAAAGCGTGGCGAGCCCGGCCGAGCGCAGGCCGCCGTCGATGCCGCCGGAATTGATACCGGCCGCCTCCAGCATCCAGCCCTGCGTCGCCAGCACGCGCCCGATCAGTTGCGGTTCCGGCAGCCCGCTCGCGGCAATCGACTTGAGCGCGCCCTTATAGGGTTCGAGGACGTCGAAGCGGCTCATGATCACTTCGAACAAGGCGTCGCGGGCGGACGGTGCTTCGGTCCGGCGAGGGGCGCGGCGTAACATTTCGTCGTCTACGAGATGCGCGAACGCCGCGAGAATGTCGCCTTTCGAGCCGAAATGCGCCTTCAGGGCGACGAGCGTGGTCCCCGCGCGCTCGGCGATGTCGGCGAGCGTGACTTGCCCCCAAGGCTTTGCGGCGGCAAGGCCGAGCGTTGCCGAGATCATGCGGCCTTTGTCCGAGGTGAGATCAAGCATGCAGGCTCCTGACACAGCGGTCGTTCGATGCTCGATGTAGATAGGGTGCCGTACCTATTTCGCAAGCTCTCGTGAGCGTTTGGTTGCGGCCAGTACCGCCTCGGTCATGATGGGTTGGATGCCTTTGTCGGCCATCAGCACCTGGAGTGCCGCAAACGTCGTGCCATTGGGCGAGGTGACGTTCTTGCGCAGCACGTCGGCCGGCTGGTCCGAGCGGAATAACAACTCCCCCGAGCCCGCCACTGTCCAGCGCGCCAGCTTGTGGGCAAGCTCGGGTGCGAGCCCCGCCTTGATCCCGGCCTCGGCCAGGCATTCCGTCAAATAGAACACATAGGCCGGCCCTGAACCCGACACGGCCGTTACGGGATCGATCAGCGCTTCGTCGTCAACCCAGGCGACCTCGCCGATGGCTGCGAGCAGGGCGTTGCAGAGCGCCTTCTGCTTTGCCGAGACGTGGGCATTGGCGGTCGCAACCGTGATGCCGCGGCCGACCGCTGCCGGCGTGTTGGGAATAGAGCGAACGACGCCAATGCCTTTCGCCAGATGTTTCTCGAAGCCTGCGATGGTCTTGCCGGCGGCAATCGAGAGCACGACGGTATCGGGGCCGGCGATCTTGGCGAGTGCCGGAAATACTTCATCCATGATTTGCGGCTTGACCGCCATCAGCAAGACCGCTGGCGGCGCCGTTCGCGCGCCGATCTTGGCGCTGGCCTCGATGCCGTGTGTTTTCAGGAGCGCGGCAATGGGCGGTGGCGGTGCCGGATCCTGGACGAGAATGCGCTTGGGATCGAGTCCCTGGCTCAACCAGCCGGTCAGCATGGCGCCGCCCATGTTGCCAGCGCCAGCCAGGATCAGATCGCCATCGAGTTTCAAGGTCATCGCGGGCTCCATTGAGGCGCAGTATGGGGATAGGCTAAAACTTTACGACCGGGCGCGGCTGCTGGCGAGATGGAAACGCTTTTGCGGTTTGCGGTTGCCACTCAACCCGTCTCAATCATCGCCGCCGCCGCCCTTGCGGCCGTGCTTCTTGTCTTCGGCGTCAACGGCCTTGAGGTCGGCGTCGAAGACGATGCGATCTGCGCCTGAGAGCGCTACGAAGCGCTTGCCGCGGGCCCGGCCGATCAACGTCAGTCCGGCCTTTTTCGCGAGTTCCACGCCCCAGGCCGTGAAGCCCGAGCGCGAGATGAGGATCGGGATGCCCATCTTCACGGTCTTGATCACCATTTCCGAGGTGAGGCGACCGGTCGTGTAGAAGATCTTGTTTTCAGGCGCGACTTTGTTCAGAAACATGTAGCCCGCAACCTTATCGACGGCGTTGTGCCGGCCCACGTCCTCCATGAATATCAGGGGCCGGCCGGCTTCGCACAGCACCGCGCCGTGGATGGCGCCAGCCTTCAGATAGAGCGAGGGCTCCGTGTTGATCTTGCGCGTCAGCTGGTAGAGCCAGGACGTTTTGAGCCGCGCGTCCGGTGCCAGCTTGATCTGGTCGAACTCCTCCATCAGGTCCCCGAACACGGTGCCTTGTGCGCAGCCCGAGGTCTGCACCTTCTTTTTCAGTTTGTCCTCGTAGTTGGTCTCGACGGCTGTGCGCACCACGACCGTTGAAATGTCGTCGTCGTAGTCGATACCCGTGATCACATCGTCGGGCTTCAGCATGTTCTGGTTGAGCAGGAAACCGACCGCCAGCAAGTCGGGATGATCGCCTATCGTCATCATGGTCACGATTTCACGGGCGTTGAGAAACAGCGCCAACGGCCGTTCGGTGATGACGTCGGTGGTAACCGTGCGCCCCTCGTGGTCGATGCCTTCGACCGTCGCGAACAGGCGCGTGTCGGTGAGGTCAGGCCGGACCTGGAATTCCTTCACGGGGGGCTCCTGCGTGAGCTTGGTTCGGCGAGCGTCTTCCTCTCGGCCTCACCCCGGCGCCAGGGCGTCGGCGAGGGCCATGAAGTCCTCGACGATCAGGTCAGGCTGGTGTGGTGATTGGCCATAGGGGCGGCCACGGCGGTCAATGAAAATCGAACGGAAGCCGTGCGCCTTGGCGCCGATGCAGTCGAACGCGTGGTTGGCGACGAAGATACAACTGGCGCGCTCGATCGCGGGAAAGCGCGCGTTGATCAGCTTCTCGGCGATCGCATATGTCTTGTGATGCGGTTTGAAATAGCCGGCTTCCTGCACCGATACCGTGAGATCGAAGGGGAATCCGATGTACGGCTTGGCGGCTTCCAGCATGTCGCGGTCCCCATTCGACAGAATCACCAGCTTGTAACGCTTGGCGAGGCGGCCAAGGGCTGCGATCACGTCGGGAAAGGGTTTGAGTTTTTCGATCTCCGACACCAGCCATTCGACCTCGGCCTGGGTATGGCGGATCTCGCAGCGGTCCATCACCTGCGATACCGCGCGGTGCCCGATCTGGCGGTAGGGCGTGTGGCCCCGGTCCAGAAGGCCGTCGATCATGCTGTCCTCGAAGTGCGTGCGCCGCCACCACGTGACGAAGCTCGACGGGTTGCCGGTCCAGCCCTTCTTGGCCAGGTACGGCGTGACGGCCTCCGTCAGGCCCTTCTGCATGTCGACGACGGTGCCGTACTGGTCGAAGACCAGGGCCTTGCCCTCGCGCCGCAGCAAGTCGACTGTTTCAGCCATGATCCCCGAACCTCCGGTCTCGTAGCCTCTGGTGGAAGGCTTTTGTTTGGCCTAGCCTCTCAGGCCAGTGGGATCAAGAGGTGCTCCAATGCCAGAAGCAGTCAAGCCATTCCGGATCGGCCTGTTGCTGTTCCCAGACATTACCCAACTCGACATGACTGGCCCCTACGAGGTTTTCACGAAATTTCCGGGCGCCGAGGTGCATCTGGTCGCAAAGTCGATGCAGCCTGTGACAGCGAACGGCGGCATGCAGATCCTACCGACGATCACGACGGCTACATGCCCACAGCTGGATCTTGTGTGTGTGCCGGGCGGCGCCGGCATGAACCCGCTGCTAAATGATAAGGAAACGCTGGATTTCCTGCGGGCGCAAGCGGTGTTGGCTCGCTACGTGACCAGCGTGTGTACCGGCGCCTTGGTTCTGGGTGCCGCCGGCTTACTCAAGGGAAAGCGTGCGGCTACGCACTGGATGAGCCTAGAAATGCTCGCCCATTTTGGGGCCATCCCGGTCGCCGAGCGCGTCGTCAAGGATGGCAACGTGTTCACGGGGGGCGGTGTCACGGCAGGCATTGATTTCGCGCTGACGGTGGCAGCGGAAGCGTTCGGTCCCGATGTCGCCAAAGCCATACAACTCGCCATCGAGTACGACCCGCAGCCGCCCTTCAACGCCGGCTCGCCCAAGGGGGCAGGCGACGTTATCGCCGGCAAAGCGCGGGCGAGCGCGGCCAAGCGTCAGTCCGAACGCGAGGCGGCGGTCATGCAGGCGGCGGCCCGTCTCAACGCCTGACGTTCAGCCGCCGCCGCGCTGGAACGCAATGTCGAAGCGGCGGAGAAACTCCGCCGCTTGCGCGTCGGCAGCGTCGGCGATGGTGATGCGGACGGACGCTTGTGGCAGGGTCAGCAAGCCACCGAGGACGCGTGCCGGTAGCTCTTGAAATTTGATTTCAGCGTTGACGCCGGTACAGGTGACATTGGCAAATCCCGTGGGCGAGAGCTTCGCCGAAGGATCAAGCGCGGCAAGGCTCGCGTCGAATTCGCCGCGCGAAATACTCATGATCTTTTCGACGCGGTAGCTCACGTACGGTATCCCGGAATAGCTGGGTCGATGGTCGCTCAGTCCCGTGCATGCGCTGGCCGAGCAGGCTTGCGGCCCCGATGGATCGCCACGATCCCGAGCGACATCCGCTCGAACGTGACGTGCTCAAACCCGATCTCGCGCATCTCCTGGGCAAGATCGTCGGCGCAGGGAAAGTCATGCACGCCCTTGAGCAGATAGAGGTACGCCGAGGCATCGCCCTTCGCGGCGAGCCGGCCGATCAATGGCATGCAAAAATCCATGTAGGCGAGATAAAGCGTGTGCAACCAAGGCAACGTGATCGTGGACGCCTCCAATGTAATGATCTCTCCACCCGGCTGCAGCACCCGGAACGCTTCGGTGAGAACGCGCGTCCGGTCGCAGATCTTCAGTCCGAGCGAAATCGAATAGAGGTCGATGCTGCCGCTTTCAATGCTCGGCATGTTGTGGGCATCGAGCTGGCGGATGTCGAGCTTGCGCGTCAAATGCTCCGTCTTGCAGCGCGCGATCGCCAGCATCGGCAGGCTGATGTCGGAGACGATGATCTGGCGGGCATCGGCAATCCCGGGACTGCGCGTGAGGATTCGGCGCACGATATGCCCTGTCCCGGCGGCAGCATCGAGCATCCGCTCCCAGCGTGCGTCGGCGATCATGTGGGCAACGCGGCGCTTCCATCGGCGATGCAGGCAAAAACTGAAAACATCGCACAGGACATCGTAGCGACCGGCGATCCGGCCGAACACGTCGTCATGCTGGGGACTGAAGGCGGCGGCGTTGTGTCCTGTGTCGCCGGTTGTTTCAGTCATATCCGTTCACCCGCCGGCAACGGGCGGCCAAACGGCAACCGCATCTCCTGGCGACAGCTTGACCGTCGCACGGATGGCGGGTGCCTGGAAGACACCGTTGAGCAGAACCAGATGGCACGACTCCCTGGGCACGTTATAGCGATCAAGAAGATCTTTAATCGACGTGCCCTCGGCGACGTCTACGGGCGCCATGTTGCGTTCGGCATGGGCCGGCAGGTAGGCGCCGAGCGAGGCGTAGAGTTTGAGCGTGACTTGCATGCGTGTGCTCGGTGCCTCGGCATTTCGCTTCGCGAGCAGGGCGTTTTTGTGCGCGCCTTCGGCACGACCGCCCTACGACCCGTCCGGGAGGACACCTCCCGGATCCACCGTCTTTATATTTTATTGCGCGACCGGCAACTTCATATGTGGCGCGCTGGGGCCGAAGCCCGGCATGCCTTGCGCGGTCGCGACGTATGCTTCCATCACCCGTTCTGGCGAGCGCATCAAGCGGCCTTTCCAGCCGCCGAGCGGAATGCCGGTCTGGATGAGCCCGCGCAGGATGCCGATATTCTCGGTGTGCCCGACGCATTGCGCGCCAGCGAGACGTTCCCCGTCGAATTCCAGGCGCATGTAGCGGAACGACTTTGCGTCGATCTGCTTGGCGGAGGCGCCACCCTTGGTCCCCTGCCAGAGCCCGAAGGACGAGGAAATCAGCCCCATGGTGTCGAGCACGTTCATGTTGAGCGAGCCGCGGTGCACCGTCGGCTTGCCCACCATGTTGAGCGCAGCACAACGGCCGTGTTCGACCGCAGTCGGTTGGATGGCCAGCATGTCGGGCTTGCCGGTGGAGAGGTCGATGCCTTCGCAGCAATCGCCCGCGGCGTAGACGTCCGCCGCCGATGTTTGCAAGTTGCGATCGACGCGGATGCCGCGGTCGACGGTGACGCCGGAACCGACGAGAAAACCCGTATTGGGGCGCACACCAACCGCCATGACGACGAGACGTGCGGGCAACGCCGACCCATTCGAAAGCCACACACGCAAGGGACCACCGCCGCCTTTATCCTCGACCGTTGTGATTTTTTCGACGCGCGAGCTGGTCATCACATGCACGCCCTTGGCTTCGCACCAGGTGCGCAGCATGCCGCCGGCCGTCTCGTCCATCATGCGCGCGACCATCCGCGGCGCCAGTTCCACGACAGTGAGATCGGCGCCGCTGGCATGCAGTGCTTCAAGAATGATGGAGCCGATGAAGCCGGCGCCACAGAGTACGACAGGTGCGCCTTTGGCGACGAGCTTCGTGATCTCGCGGGCATCGGCTAGCGTCCAGCAGGAATGGACACCCGGCAGATTGGCACCGTCGATGGGCGGAATGATGGGGGCCGCACCGGTGGCGAGCAGCAGCCGGTCGTAGGCGACGTCGCCGGCGCCACTCAGGAACAGACGCTTCTTCTGTGTATCCAATCCGCCCGCGCGGCCGTGCACCACTTTGATACCATGCGCATCATAGTGGCCGGTGGTCTGGCGCAGATATGTGCCCTGCTCCTTGATATTGCCTTGCAGCAGATACGGAATGGCCATGCGCGAGTAGGGCGGTGCGTCCTCGCCTGAGATCAATGTGATGTCGGCCGATGTGTCCTGCGCGCGGATTGTTTCCGCAGCAGCAACGCCAGCCGGTCCGGCGCCGAGGATGACATGATGCATGGGCGTTGTCCTTCCACAGCTCTGCGCAGTCGTCGCGATCGGCACTTCAGGTCCGCTTGTAAACGTCGGTCACGCGCTCGATTTCGTTGAAGAGCTTTTCGATCATGTCGGGGACGTTGCGTTCGCCACCCGTCGCGCGGAAACTCTTCGTCTCGAACGCCCAGTGCAGCCAATCGGTCTCGGAGCGCGCCAGCCGCTGCTCGACCATTGTGATGCCTTCCATTTCGGTGCCATGAGTATCGACAATCAGCGACCAGCCCGGCTTATGCTCGAGCGGCATTAGCTTGATGCCGTGCTCGTGCTCCCAATGGTCATTGCGATAGCCGCCATACCACGCGAGCAGGCGCTGCCAGTGGTGTTGTCTGGGTTCGGTCACCACGCCTGCCTTTCCAGTGCCAGCCTTTACAGTGCCAGCCTTTACAGCGACCCTCAAACGCCGAGCCGGCTCAACGTCTCGTTGGTCGGCACGCCCTCCTTGGTCCAGCCGCGCAGCTGGTAGTATTCGGGCAGCATCTTGTCGAGGCCGACCGTCAGGCCCTTGGCTGGGCCGGTCTTGGCAGCTTCCTTCAGGAGGCGCGGCGGCAGCGTGTCGTCCTTGGCGGTAAAGCCCGCGCGCATGTTGAACTGGCGCTCCATGTTCCAGATGCGCTCACCGGCTTCCAGCATGGTATCCGGCGTCCAACCACCTTCGATGGCAGAGTCGAGCTGCGGCGCGATGTCGACGAGCGTCCACGCGAACGTCGTAAAGACGCAGAGGCCGGTGGAATCGACCGCCGACGTTGCGTCTTGGAAGGCTTTGACGAGGGCCGGTTTACCATCCGTTGTGAGAGGATCGGTTTTCACGGGCACGCCGAGAATTTCCGACGACACCGTGTAGGAGCGGAGATGGCAGGCGCCACGGTTGGAGGTTGCGTAGGTGAGCCCCATGCCCTGGATGCCGCGCGGATCGTAGGCCGGGAACTCCTGGCCCTTGACCGTC
>JANXRM010000200.1 GCA_025353015.1 Hyphomicrobiales bacterium | reverse complement strand
GTCGGATTGTTGAGCCGCTCCACGTAAGGCGGACTGCTGAAGGTGGCGAGGGTTTCGCCCAGGTAGAGCGTGAAGTATTTGTGATGCGTCGAGCCCGCGTCGACGTAACGGCGGCCGCCGAGGAAGCCTGGCACGCTGACGCGCTCGGGCATATGCTCCCGCGTATGCCACTCGAGCCAGTCGGCTTCGCTCGCAACCGCCACGTCGTTCCATATCGCCAGGAACCCTTGGCCCGCCAATCCTTTTCCTGGAAGTGCCATTTTCTGCTCCCCACGCTCAACGCCTCGGCAACGCCGACACCACTTGGCCCACGCAAATGGTGACACGCCGGCCGAATTGCCCGCCGGCGATCTCAGGCCCGGCCCCAAGAGTTACCGCCGCGGCGACATCTTTGCACATGCATCGTGATGCTAACGTGATGTTACAGCTTTCTTGCAAAACGGCTAATGGTTAACGTCCGTCGCCCGGGAGTCATTTGCAGTTTCGAGTCGCACCGTTCTCAGTCTGCCATCTGCCGGAATCCGGCGATACAAAATGAGGGAGAGCCATGACGCGGCGATACTTTGGGACCGATGGAATTCGTGGCCTGGCCAACAAGCATCCGATGACGTCGGAGGTGGCACTGAAGGTTGGCATGGCCGCTGGCCGGATATTCTCGTGCAATGGCCACCATCGGCATCGCGTCGTGATCGGTAAGGATACGCGTCTGTCGGGCTACATGATCGAGACGGCGCTGATGTCGGGCTTTACGTCGGTCGGCATGGACGTGTTCCAGCTCGGCCCCATGCCGACGCCGGCCGTTGCCATGTTGACGCGCTCGTTGCGCGCCGACCTCGGCGTCATGATCTCGGCCTCGCACAACCCCTACGAAGACAACGGCATCAAGTTCTTCGATCCCGACGGCTATAAGCTCTCGGACGAGACGGAGCGCGAGATCGAGAGCCTGATCGACAAGCCCTCGCACGAGCTGCTGGCGTCTGCCGACCGCATCGGCCGGGCGACGCGCGTCGAAAGTGCCCAGGAGCGCTATATCGAGTTCGCCAAGCGCACGTTGCCCCGCAATCTCAGGCTCGACGGCCTGCGCATCGTCATCGATTGCGCAAATGGGGCGGCCTACAAGGTGGCGCCTGAAGCCTTATGGGAACTGGGCGCTGAGGTCATCAAGATCGGCGTCGAGCCCAACGGTCGTAACATCAATCTGAAGTGCGGCTCGACGGCACCTGAGGCGCTCTGCGAAAAGGTCCGCGAGGTGCGCGCCGACATCGGTATCGCGCTCGACGGCGACGCCGACCGCGTTGTCATCGTCGACGAGAAATCGCGGATTGTCGACGGCGATCAGTTGATCGCCGTCATCGGCGAGAGCTGGCATCGGCGCGGCAAGCTCGCCGGCGGCGGTGTCGTCGCGACCGTCATGTCCAACCTCGGCCTCGAGCGCTATTTGCAGGGTCTTGGGCTCTCCATGGCTCGCACTGCGGTCGGCGATCGCTACGTCGTCGAGCATATGCGCAAGCACGGCTACAACGTCGGCGGCGAGCAGTCCGGGCATATGGTGCTGTCGGACTTCACGACGACGGGCGACGGCCTCGTTACGGCGCTGCAGGTGCTGGCCACGGTCGTTTCGACCAGCAAGCCCGTCAGCGAGGTCTGCCGCCGTTTCGATCCGCTGCCGCAGATCCTGCAGAACGTCCGCTATTCCGAGGGCAAGCCTCTCGAGGATGCCCGCGTGCTCAAGGCCATCGCAGGCGGCAAGGAACGCCTCGGCAAGATGGGGCGCGTTGTCATCCGGCCATCCGGAACCGAGCCCGTCATTCGCGTCATGGCCGAAGGCGACGACGAGAGCCTCGTCAACACGGTTGTCGGCGATATCGTCGCCGCGGTAAAGCGCGCAGCGGAAGCCGCCTGACGACCAACAACTCTTGCTATGTCTGCCAGCCAACGCCGGTCCCTGCCAGGGAGCGGCGTTAGCGTTTTTGACGTTTTGATGGCACCGTGCCGGAATACTACGGCACTTAAACGCTTATTAAGCCTTCTCCCCCATAGTCGCTGATGAACGAGTACTGCGTCAGCGGAGTGAGTGCCTACGGCAAACAAATGCCTGGCACATCGACAAGGGGACTTAGATGACCATGATTCGCGCATTGGTTCTTGGCGCGGCGCTCGTTGCCGGCAGCGTCGCCACTGCATCTGCCGCCGACCTGCATCACCAGGGTGGCAGCATCAAGGACGGCTATATGCCGGCACCCGTATCCAGCCCGTCGTCGTGGTACATCCGCGCCGACGTCGGTCGTGCCAACTTCGTTGATCCCACGATCATCGAAGACAACCGCTTCAACCTGTACGACACCCGGATCGACAGCCAGTGGGCGGCCGGTGGTGGCGTCGGCTACTACTTCTCGAAGGCTGTTCGTGGCGACCTGACCTGGGACCATCGCTTCGAGACCGACGTGCACGGCAACATCAATCAGAACCTCGTCAGCTTCCCCGGCCCGCGTACGTTCGGCATGAAGAACGACGTGTTCCTGGCGAACCTCTACTATGACTTCGACACGCGCAGCCGCTTCACGCCGTACGTTGGCATCGGTTTGGGCATGACGCACAATACGACCACGACCGGTACGGCCATCGACACCTGCGGCTGCGGTTTCACCAACGTCTCGATCGCCGGCGCCAGCCAGTGGTCGGTCGCGGGTGCCCTCATGGCCGGCGCTTCGATCAACATCCGTGATCGTCTGCACCTCGATGCCGGCTACCGCTTCCTCTATCTCGGCACCGCGCACACGGGCCTGATGACCGGTACCAACCCGGTCGCGGGCGCCACGGCTGCCGGTGGCGATCCGGCAGTCACCGACATCTATGGCCACGAGTTCCGCGTTGGCCTGCGCTACGACATCCGCTAATCTCGGCGGGTGGGCGACGTCACCTTCACGCGACTTTCGTTGAAGACATTGGCGGTATCGGAGCGTGCTCCGGATCGCCGCTGAGAAACGCTCCGGGCGGTGTCCCGCCCGGAGTTCCCGGCCACCAGCGCGTCAGCGCGTTGCGGCTCGAGGTCCCCAAGCGTCATGTTGCAGACGCGCTATCAGCGCGATCTCCTGGTTCTTGTATCGGCGTCTGCGTGGCCCAGTCGGGCTCGTCCGGGAATGTCGCATTCTGATTTTGGATCCTCGTGCCGCCCGACTGGCTGCTGGCCAGCAGTTTGAGGCCGCATCAAGTAACTGCCGGCAAAGTCCCTGAGTGGCCGCTGGCGCTTTCGAGGATCGACGCACATGATACGCAAAACCGTACTTCTTTCGCTTGGGCTGGCCCTGCTTGGCAATCCGGCCGAGGCTGGTGACTGGAACAACGGCGCTGGTGTCCTGAAGGACTCGGGCGGCATGGCCGGTATTCCCGTGCCGGCACCCGTTCCGATCGCCGAATCGTTCACCTGGTACGTCCGCGCCGATCTCGGCTACACCCTCGGCTCCTCGGGCAGCGTGACGTCGACCAACGGCTACGGGATCACCAATTCGGCCGACTACGGCAAAGAATCCGGTCCCTTCCTGGGCGGTATCGGCGCCGGTCGCTACATGACCCCGACCTTGCGCTGGGACGTCACGGCCGACTATCGCGCGTTCCAGAAGTCGCTCTCCGGCGCGACGACTTATACGGCCACGACGACCACGCTGAATGGTGGCGGCCCCGGCACGCTGACGAACACGTTCTCCGGAACGCGCGGCGAGGAAATTCGCACCGCGAACCACACCTTCCTCTTCAATATGTATCGTGACTTCAATCGCGGCGGCGGTATCAACCCCTACGTCGGCGCCGGCCTCGGCGTGACGGTTCGGGAGACCAAGACGCAGTTCACCGATAGCGCGGTGTGCACGCAGTCGATCGACAATACGACGGGCTTGCCCTTGCCGGCTTGCACGCAGCCAAGCACATCGAACTCGGCGAACGATCCGCGCATCCACTTCGGGTTAGCTGCAGCGTTTATGACCGGCTTGACCTACGAGGTCGCGCCCGGCGTCCTGATCGACGGCGGTTATCGCTTGGCCTGGGAAGGCGGCAACTCGACGATGACGTTCAGCCCGGACAAGATCACGGCTGGATCGCGCCTCGATCACGAGCTCCGCGCCGGCATGCGCTGGAACGTCTGGTAAGCACGCAACCGTTTGACGTCTGAATCAAAAAGGGCGGTCCGCAGGGGCCGCCCTTTCTGCTTTGAGATCATCTGTAGGTGGGTTCGTCGCGCCGCTGGTTAACGCGCGAACCCAACAAACGCCTTCAATGCCCAAGCACCGCGAGCAGCAACAGCGCCACGATGTTCGTGATCTTGATCATCGGATTGACGGCCGGACCAGCGGTATCCTTGTAGGGATCGCCGACGGTATCGCCCGTGACCGACGCCTTGTGCGCGTCCGAGCCCTTCATGTGCCGCTTGCCGTCCTTGTCGACGAAGCCGTCCTCGAACGCCTTCTTGGCGTTATCCCAGGCGCCGCCGCCCGAGGTCATCGAGATGGCGACGAAAAGGCCGTTGACGATGACGCCGAGCAGCATGGCGCCAAGGGCTGCGAACGCCTGTCCAGGACCAGCGATGGCCTTGACGACGTAGAAGCACACGATCGGCGACAGCACCGGCAGCAGCGAGGGGATGATCATCTCCTTGATCGCAGCCTTGGTCAGCATGTCCACAGCGCGGGCGTAGTCCGGTTTCTCGGTGCCCTTCATGATGCCGGGCTTTTCCTTGAACTGCCGGCGCACTTCCTCGACGATCGAG
>JANXRM010000193.1 GCA_025353015.1 Hyphomicrobiales bacterium | reverse complement strand
TAACCTCCAAAAGGCTACGCGTGATCGCATACGTGCGCTCGATTGGCTGATAGGGGTCCGTTACCGCGCCGAGCGCAATGACCTTCGGCTGATAGCTCGGCTTGCCGAGTTCGCGCTCCAACAGTTCGGCCGCGTTGACCTTGGCATAGAGCTTGGTTTCAAAATCGAGCCCGGGCGAATGCCCGAGATAACTGTGTCCGGGGCGCGCATAGCAATAGATGCAGCCATGCTCGCAACCGCGATAGGGATTGATGGACTGATCGAACGACAAATCCGGACTGTTGTTGGTCGAAATGATGCTTTTGGCGTTCTCTTCATGCACTGAGGTCTTGAACGCGGCGAGTGTAGCCAGCGTTTCCCAACCGTCGTCCCAATCGGACCGCTGCTCAGCATCGTAGCGGCTGGCCCGATTGCTGCGCGCACCACGGCCGCGACGCCTTTCGTCGGACATCCGCGCAGCAACGGCTGGAATGTCGGTCATCGCCGGTCTCCTGTCGGACAGGTGGCGCAATTTAAGATGTTCACGTGTTGCAAGAGCTACACGAGGAATTCGAACATTACAAGAACAAAATGAGATTAAAACGACCCAACTTGCGTCACCAGTCCGGCTGTGGCAGTAGAGACGGCATTCGCGGGATCGAAGGCAGTCTTCGAATTCGCCGCGCGTTAGCTGCCGTAGCTCAGTGGTAGAGCACTCCCTTGGTAAGGGAGAGGTCGAGAGTTCAATCCCCTCCGGCAGCACCATCCCCATCCTGCATTGCACGAACTCGGCATCGCTCGAAAATGCAGGCCACGGGGCCGATCGTTGGCGTCCGGCAACGCACAGGTCGAAAAGCGCGTTGTGCCGCCAGCCGGCTCGGAAAAACCGAACCCCGAGGCGTTTGACAGCCGCGGGCAGCCATGTAAAAGGCGCGCGCAAATTGACAAATCCCTGAGGACCGAATGGCGAGCAAAGCCAATCGCGGGAGCAAGCGAACCTGCCAAAGCGGGTCTTGCGGCGCCCGATTCTATGATTTGAACCGCGACCCAATCACGTGCCCGGTCTGCAGTTCCGAGTACGTGCCAGCGGTTGCCGCAGCGCCGTCGCCCGCCGCCGCGGCAGCAGCCCAGCGCCGGCAACCAAAAAAACAGGAGTTTGTCGAGCCAGCCCTTGCCGGCGAGGGCCCGGAGCTCGAAGCCGATGACGCCCTGGTCGAGGTGGAGGGCGCAGACGAGCCCGTCGCGGCCGGCGAGGAAGAGACATTCCTCGAGCAGGAAGAGACATTCCTCGAGCAGGATGAGGACGAGGGCGGCGACGTCTCCGGCATCATCGGCGGGGCGCCGGGAGGCGAACAGGAGGGCTGAGCCCGCTCAATCCTCCCGCTCGAAGTCCTTGATGATGTAGCGCCAATAGGCATCGATCTTGACGCCGTTTTCGCTGCGCGCCAGGCCGCGCACCGAGATCCCGGCCTGATGCACGGTCTCCTTTGAGCCCGAAACGAGCGGATGCCACCAGTAGAGATCGCGCCCCTCGCCGACCAATCGATAGGCGCACGTCTTTGGCAGCCAGCTCAAGGTGCGCACCTTCTCCGGATCGATCTGCACGCAATCAGGCATTTTGGCCTGCCGGTTCGCGTAATCGGAGCAGCGGCACGTGCCGATGTTGAGCAGCCCGCAGGCCAGGCGCGTCAGATGTATGTCGCCCGTGTCCTCGTCCTCGATCTTGTTCAGGCAGCAGCGGCCGCAGCCGTCGCAGAGCGACTCCCACTCATCCTGGCTCAGATCCTCGAGCGGCCGGTCGCGCCAGAATGGTTTGTTAGTCGGGTCCAATGGCGCTCCTGTGACACTCGGGACAGGCCAACCGCTTGCTGACAGGCCGACCATCGTTGGCACCGTAGTTAGCTGCGTGGCAAGTCGCAATGGAACAGAATGGATTATGGGGCGCTGCAGGTGGTGCGGGCTGCCTCACGTGCCGACATTCGGAGGTGGGTGAACGTGGGATTACCGCGGAACGGTTACGCGGTGCCCGCGCCTTTCGGGCCGAAAGTACCAGGCCACGAATACCGCGCATCACATTGACGCCTATGAGCGCGCACTCCCCAGCAATTCGAACAAGCCCTCAGACAACAACCGTTGCAAAACCGATGGGATATCAGATAACTCGACGCCCAGGGTCAACTTAACAAAGTACAAGAGCGAAACGAAACCCGCCAAAAGCACAGTCATCATGAACCCGAACATGAGAGCAGCTGCTGCGAGTGATTGCTCGCTGGCATCATCTTGAACATTGAGCCACCTTTTGATCGCACTGGTAGATGCTGATCCGATCCCGCGATCGGCACATAAACAGGCGATGCTGTGATCCAAGAGCGGTCGCGGCAGCACAGAGTGGCCCCAGGGGCGTCAGTCGCGAACGGTCCGAGCCGGCGCAACAGAGTCCCGCTCGCAAATCCTGCTCGCACGTCACCCCGGCACCACTCGGGGGGCTGCCCGGAGGTCGAGTGACCAATCCAGGGATCTGTTCCGTTGCGCCCGGTTCCTTGGCAACAGGCCCCCAAACTGTTCTCTCGCCCTTCCGGCCGAGAAGATGATAAATAACCACAATTCGAACGTCAGCTCGATTCGGCCCAAATGAACTGAGCCGGGGCGAGATCCGGCAAACTGACGTATGCCTGACGTATGGTTGTGCGAGTTTGATTTTGAACGATGGTTCGCTGTGGTGGCGCTGGTGGCCAACCGTACCGCGAACGGCAATACGAGCCGTTCCGTACGTTGGTAAGTTCCACACGTTGGTAAGTTCCACACGTTGGTAAGTTCCACACGTTGGTTCCACGCATTGGTTCCACGAAGCAGCCAGTCAGGCGAAAATGCTGGTGCCACGACGACGCTCGTGACACGAAACCGAAAGACGATGGGCCGGAAGGATACGCGGCGTGATCGATTGGTTCGCTAAGAGCAAGAAGGGCGACGGGCTATGGGCGAAGCTCGGCGTCATCGATTCCTGGCTGGATTCCAGCTTGGCGGGCTCCTGGCAGGGTCTGCAGGATCGCTACAATGCTGCCTCGAGCTTCTTCGCGAAGTTCAGACTGTCGGGCTGGAAGCGGCTCCTCAACGAGGGCATCTCCGAATGCCTCACCCTCGGGGCGGGCGGGCTCGTCGTCATGTTCGCGCTGGCGATCCCAGCCTTCCAGGACTTCGATGAAACGAAGGTTCTCGGCACCGGCAAATACAGCGTCAAGTTCTTCGACCGCAACGGCAAGGAAATCGGCCAGCGCGGCATCCTGCACAACGATTCCGTGCCGCTGGAGGACATCCCCGACATCATGGTCAAGGCGACGCTCGCGACTGAGGATCGCCGCTTCTTCGACCATTATGGCATCGACATCATCGGCACCGGTCGCGCGCTGGCGACAAACCTCAATGCCGGCGAAACCGTGCAGGGTGGCTCGACGCTGACACAGCAGCTGGCGAAAAACCTGTTCCTGTCCTCGGAACGCTCCCTGACGCGCAAGATCAAGGAACTCTTCCTATCGTTCTGGCTCGAAGCCCGGTTCACCAAACAGGATATCCTGAAGCTTTATTTCGACCGCGCCTACATGGGTGGCGGCGCGTTCGGTCTCGAAGCCGCCGCGCAATTCTATTTCGGCAAATCCATCCGCCAGGTGAACCTTTCGGAAGCGGCCATGTTGGCGGGATTGTTCAAGGCGCCGACCAAATACGCCCCGCACGTCGATCTTCCGGCCGCCCGCGCTCGCGCCAACGACGTGCTTTCGAACCTTGTCGATGCAGGCTTCATGACGGCCGGCCAAGTCCATAGCGCGCGCCTCAACCCGGCTGTTCCCGTCGAAACGCGGCAGGCGAGCAGCCCGGACTGGTTCCTGGATTGGGCCTTCGAAGAGATCCAGCGCATCGCCGACGGCCGCGGGCAATTCGTGCTGTCGGCACGTACCACCATCGACCTGTCGACCCAGGCGCTGGCCGAGCAGGCGCTGGTCTCCACGATCCGCCAGCACGGCCGGGCGCAGAACGCCAAATCGGGCGCCCTCGTCGCCATGGAACCCGACGGCGCGGTGCGTGCCGTGGTCGGCGGCGTCGACTACGGCGAAAGCCAGTTCAACCGTGCAACGCACGCCCGGCGGCAGCCCGGCTCGTCGTTCAAGTTGTACGTCTACGCCAACGCCATCGAAAAAGGTGGCCTGACGCCCAAGTCCACCGTGCGCGACGCCGGAGTCACGTGCGGAAACTGGTCGCCGAAAAACTATGACGGCAGTCACGGTGGCGGCGGATCCTATTCGCTTGGCACGGCCTTCGCGAAGTCGTTGAACACCACGGCGGTCGAGCTTTCACTCAAGTACGATCGCGACAAGCTGATTGAAATGACGCAGCGGCTTGGCGTGCAGGGCGTCAAAAAGACTTGCTCCATGGCGCTCGGCGACAGCGGCATCACGCCATTGCAGCACACCGGCGCCTTCGCGCACTTCGCCAACGGCGGCAAGTCCGCCCGGCCCTACGGCATTCTCGAGATCACGAATTCACGTGGCGAGACGATCTACAATCGCGACACCGACGAACCGGAAGCCCAGCAGATCATCCAGCGGCGCCATGTCGAGTACGTGAACCAGATCATGCAGATGGTCGTCACCGAGGGAACCGGCAAGAAGGCCGCGCTGGACTTCACCCATACCGTCGGGAAAACGGGCACATCCTCCAGCTATCGCGATGCTTGGTTCGTGGGCTTCAGCGGTTCGCTCGTGACTGGCGTCTGGATCGGCAACGACGATTACCGGCCGATGTCCAACGTGACCGGCGGCAGCATTCCAGCCATCGCTTGGCATGCGTTCATGTCGGTCGCCCACCAGAGTATGAACATCCCTCAGATCGCCGGTCTTTCCGTGCATCCAACGCAAGTTGCGGAGCGTTCGCGGATGGAAGAGCTCAAGCGCCAGCAGCCGCAAGTCAGCCAGCAAGATCCTGGCGCGAATACGCGCCGTGCCAGCAGTCTGATGCCGGTGAAGTCGCGTGAGGCCTTGAAGCAACTGGCGCGCTCGCTGCGGTCAGCGGCCGGCATTCCGGAAGAGGTGCCACCGGCACCGGCGGTTCCCGCAGTCGTTCCAGCTGCGCCGGCTGGTCCGGCCGCAACGTCACCCAAACAGGGACCAGCGACATCGCCGGCGGCGCCAACTCCGCCCGCATCCGGACGCCCGCGCCGCGCCGCCGATGCCGGAACTGGAGCGGCAGCTGAGACTGGAGCCGCTGCCAACCGTGCCGCCCGTAACGCAGCACTCGAACGCAAAACAGCCAATCCGGGGCAATAGTGCGCCAAGTGCCACGCCCGCTCGCGGCCGCATACACCACCGATACCGCCCTGGCCTGCTGCAAAGGAACTTTACGTGATCGCCAACGTCATCCTCTTTGTCGGCCTGGCCGTCGTCGGCGGCCTCGGGTCGTCCTGGTACATGATCGAGAAGGGCGCGAGCCTGACCACAATCCGTTCGGGCCCATGGGTGGCTTGGAAATCGGCCGGTCGCGCCGACGCCGATCCCTATACCCGTGCCCATTTCCTGCGCCGCGGCATGCTTCCCGTTTCCTCGTCGTTGGCCACCACCTTTCAGGCAACGGCCGATAGTGACGGCAAAACGCTCTATTCATCCTGCGACTACCTGATCGAGGGTCAAGAACCGAGTGCGTCATTCTGGAGCCTCGCCGTGTTCGACGATACGGGGCAGTTGATCCCGAACCCCGGCGAACGCTACGCCTTCAACAGCGCCAATGTCATGCGGTCGGCGAACGGCCAAATCGACATTCGTTTGGCGCGCAGCGCACGCCCGGGAAACTGGTTGCCGACTGGCGGCGCGGGCCGCATTTCGCTGCTCTTCACGCTCGAAGAACCCCGCAGCAGCGCCGAGGATGGCCGCGTGCTGCAACTCCCAACCATCCGGAGACTGGCATGCCGGTGATGCCCCATTGGTTCCGCCACCTCAGCTGGCAGGCCTTGCTCGTGTCGTTGGTCTCGGGCGGGATCATTCACATCGTGGCGACGCTGGTGATCCCCCAGTTCGCGACGGCAAGCGGCGTGAAACGCGTCTCGGCGGCGCTGCCATTGAACAATATGAAGGTCTTGCCGAGGATAACGGCCGAAAACCAGATCCTGCCCTTTGCCGGCCCCGACGTGCGCTTGGCCGTCTGCCGGTACGATGTGAGCAACGGCCCCATCAATGTATCGGCCGTGTTGCCGGACAAGGGCTGGTCGCTCGGCATCTATTCGATGCAAGGGGACAACTTCTATGTCGTACCGGCCCCGGACTTCCGCCGCGGCGAAGTTAATTTTCAGCTGATACCGCCGGCCGAGAAAGTGTTGGGATTTTTCAATATCGGCCGCAGCATCGAGGCCAGCGCGTCGCAAATCCCGGTCGCGCAAGCGCAAGGCCTGATTATCGTCAGGGCGCCGATGCGAGGACGCGCCTATCAGGCTGAAATCGAAGCGGAACTACAGCGTGCCCAATGCGGCCTTTCGAGCCGTTGAGCGCCGCCATGGAGCAACGCCGTCGCGAGCGATGGGCCAGTGACAGTTGGGACTCCGCCTGCGGTGGCGTTCGAGCAAAGGGTCAGTCGTCTCGCTCGGTCACTCGCCGAGTTTACGCTTGTCCCGCTGAGATTGTGCCGTGACTGACGCCTCTGGGGGTGCCACCTCGGTCCAACGCTCGTACCGAACGCCCGGGAAAATCACGATCTCGGCCGAACGCCGGATGCGACGGCGGCGGCGCGCGGGCCGTTGCGGTTTCCCTGGTGACGCTCGAAACTCCAGTATCATCCCCATGTTCGTCTCCTGCCCGCAGGCAATCCTTCCTCGTCGCAAGCGGTAAGGCCACGGCCTTTTGCTGCTTCGACGAAAACCATTGGAATGCTGAAAGAGTTAACGAGGCCTTAACGCCACCACGGGTTCCCGCCGGTCCGTTGCAAGCCGGCAACGCCACCTACAGGATGCGGGGCGTCGCGCAGTCGGCCGCGTGTCTACGTTTTCGCGAGCCAACTATCGAGAAAGCAACGCCCTTGGCGGTCCTCGATCTCCAGTATCCAGATGTCGTGATCAAGCCGGCTTTCCCGGGCAAGGCGCTCCTCGAGGGCCTCCTCCGGCTGCTTGCTCGCGAGCAGTATCCAACTGCGGTCCCCCATGTCACCGACGTACCCTGAAGGTGCCGGCCCATAAAGGTCCGCGGTCCGGTCGAGCCGGGCGATCTTGATGAAGATGACGCCGGCATCACTGTCGCCGCGCCTGACGACGGCCGCTGGGACGCCGCGCCCGGCACAGCTACGGAGGTAGGCTTTCACCCAGATTTCGGATTTGAGGCGCATCGCCCTAGAATAGGCGAGCGGGCGAGGCAGCACCACGTCGAACGTAAGAGTGGCGGGTGTGGCCCCCACGACCTTGACTCCCTGGTCTCCCGTCCGCTTGTTTGGCCAAAGCTCGTTTCCGCGAAGGCCAGCCCTTGATCGAAAAGCTCCAGTCGTCCCCCGACCTCGCAGCCCTGCTCTGGTTCTGCGTCGCCATATTCGGCTACCGGATCGTGGCGAGCTTCGGGCCGCTCGAACGGCGCTCGATCGTTGGCGCGATCCAGCGCCAGCGCGAAAAATGGCTGCTCAACATGGCTGTGCGCGACGGCCGCATCGTTGATGCGCACCTGCTCGGCGGGCTGGCTCAAGGCAATGCTTTTTTCGCATCGACCAGCGCCCTGATCATTGGCGGTATGACGGCGCTGCTGGGCTCCGGCGAGAAGGTGCAGGTCTTGCTCGACCGCATTCCTTACGTCGCCAAATCGACACCCGCGTTCTTCGAATTGAAGGTGCTGCTGCTGATCGTCATTTTCGTCTATGCGTTCTTCAAATTCGCCTGGGCGTTCCGGCTGTCGCACTACGCCTCGATCATGATCGGCGCGACACCGCTGCTGGAGGCGGACCGTTCGAACATTGCAGGCTGCGAATCGCATGCCGTCCGCACAGCGAAACTGATCGGGGTCGCAGCCGAACACACCAACGGCGGCATGCGCGCCTATTATTATGCCATCGCGGCAATGGGTTGGTTTTTCCATCCCGTGATCTTCGCCATCCTGACCAGTTGGGTCATCGTGATCCTGATCCGGCGTGACTTCTTCTCCCGCTCCCGACGCTTGATCGCCGGGACCTGACAGGCAAGGCGACGCGCGAGAGATAATGATATTGCGTCGCCTGGCGCGGTCTCGCCGCTTTGGCCAGGAACTCGTTCCTTTGGCCAGGAAAACGACCGTCCACGGTTCAGACTTGCCACGCGGCCGCTCGACGTGGCACCTCCTGCCTCATGCGTGAACACGCGATTCGCCCGCGTCCGTTAGCCAGCCCGAGCACGGCGTTTACCGTGTCCATGTACTTTGCGTCATGCATACGCAGACCTGCCGCCGGCGAGCGATGCCGGACCAGTCTGGAACAACCAATTCCGGAGCCAAATTCCATGACGGGCTTGAACCCACGCCTGATCTACGACGTCGGCTTGCACAAGGGCGAGGACACGGACTTCTATCTCAAGAAGGGCTTCGACGTGGTCGCACTGGAAGCCAATCCAGAGTTGATCGCCCAATGCAAGATGCGTTTCCGTGACGCCATCGCCCAAAACCGCGTTCGTATTATCGAGGGTGCGATTGCCCCGCCAAGCGTTGGCGATACCGTCTCCTTCTATAAGATTTCGCAAAAGTCCGATTGGGGCACCATCAACGGCGATTGGGCCGACCGGAACGCCAAGCTCGGCTTCGATAGCGAGAAAATCGTGCTGCCCCGCATCGACATGGGCGAGGTTTATCGCAGCTATGGAATTCCGTTCTATCTCAAGATCGATGTCGAGGGTGTCGACAAGCTGGTGCTGGAGAATCTGAAACAATTCGCCGACCGGCCGCGCTACCTATCGATCGAATCCGAAAAGGTCGACTTCGACGCACTCAGGGCTGATCTGGGGCTGTTACGCGAGCTCGGCTATACGAAATTCAAGCCTGTCCAACAGGCCGCCACCCCGGGGACTTCCATCAAAACCAAGACACTCGACGGACCCGGCCTCGACTATGTCTTCGGACCGCATGCGTCCGGTCCTTTCGGCGAGGACATTCCGCAGGCGTGGCTCAGTCTTGACGAAACCTTGCGCGCCTACGAAACGATTTTCCGCCGCTATCGCCGCTTCGGCGACAAGTCGCTTTTCAACAGATTGCCGGGCCGGATCAAGAAGATGGCCGAACTTTCCTACGGCGCGCCGCTGCCTGGATGGCACGACATCCACGCGAGCCTTTAGTCTCGTTTATCCTCCAGGCCGCGTGCTCGCCAGACCAAGTAGCGCGGCTCCGTTTATGGTAATCCCCCCGTCGTCGGTCGGTCCGTCGTGACGCCACAACGCGCAAATGGCATTGCGCAAAAAGCTGGGTTTCAGCTGGGTAATGGGCTACCCTCCGAGCATGACCACGCTCGCCTTCGATACGTGCTTTGCCCAGCTTTCGGCCGCTGTCCGCCACCGGATGCCGGACGGCACTTGGCGCGTGCATGGCTTGGCGCGCGCCATGACGGCAGGCCACGCCGAACATCTGTTGCCCATGATCGATACAGTGATGACAGAGGCAGGCATTCGCTTCCCGGATATTGAGCGGATCGCCGTTTCGATCGGTCCGGGGACGTTCACGGGGGTTCGGACCGGCATTGCAGCAGCCCGCGCGCTGGCACTGGCTGCCGGCAAACCCGTCGTCGGAATGACGAGCCTGTCACTGATGTTGCATACAGCGCTGGCACAACCGGATGAGCGATTGGCCACCAGACCACTGGCAGTCGCCGTCGACGCCCGGCGCGGCGAAGTCTACCTTCAACGCTTCGATCGATCCGGCGCAGCGAGCGGCGAACCACAACTGCTGACCCTCGCCGCGGCTTTACCCCTTCTCTCGGCTGATACCGTGATCCTCGGTTCTGGTGGGCCCGTGCTGCAATCGCTGAGCGAAACCCACGGCATCCAGCTTGTGGCCCTGCTGCCCGACCTGCAACCGGACGCACGCGTCCTGGCGGGCCTTGCCGACACGCTGTCAGTCATGGACCCAGTTCAACCATTGTACCTGCGTGCCCCCGACGCCAAACCGCAAACTGGCAAAAGCCTGCCGAGAGCCCCATGACCGAGAAAACCCCTGCCGTCGACCTTCGCTACCTGAGCTTGCTCTGGGCCGTTCAGGAACAGGCGCCGGATATCGCCCGCATGCATGCGGCGTTGTTCGCTGAAGGCTGGAGCGAGGCCTCGATCCTACAGACGTTGTCGCATCCCGGATCGGTCGCGATGATCGCGGGAGCTGGCACGCCGCGCCAAATCGGGGGGTTCGCGCTAGCGCAGGCGGCGGCCGACGAAGCCGAAATCCTCAGCATCGGCGTAATCCCGGGTTGGCAGCGGCAAGGCGTCGGCTCGAAGCTCTTGCAAGGCGTCAAACGCGCGGCCATAAAATCCGGCGCCAAGCGGCTCTACCTGGAAGTTGCCCAGTCGAATGCCGCCGCGATCGCTCTTTATAAGAAGGCCGGCTTCGACGAGACCGGACGCCGCAAGGGCTATTACGCCAAGGCCGGTGTAGCCGCCGAAGACGCGATCGTGCTCAGCTGCAAAATCTGACGGAGGTCGAAGGGCTTCGGATTAGGCAAACTCCGACGCTCACTGTTTCACCCGCGCAATAGCGTCCTCGATCTGCGGGCAGCCACCCGCCAACTTGGCACGGGTGTACCAGGCAAGCGCCGCCTTCCTCTCGATCACCACGCCCAGGCCATGCTCATGGAGCGCGCCAAGAAAGCACATCGCAACGGGATCGCCAAACGTACTCGCAAATTCCCAGAGCTGCCGTGCGCGCAAGAAATCCGCCCGGCCGTTGGCCGGTTCCGCATAGGCCGAGCCGAGTTGCGTCAGAGCCCGCAACAATTGCTCCTCGCCGAGCGATGCCGCGATATAGCGCTTGAGCCAGTAGGCGCCCTCCTCGACGTCACGGGCGGACCCCTTCGCGTGCAGACTGGCATTGGCAAGTCGCAGCAATTTGTCGGCATTGTTCTCTTTGATCGTCACGCCCCGCGGGGAAACGGCACTGGCTTGCAGCAGGTCATGCAGGCGCAGGTCGGCAGCACCGGCCGTGACCGTCGTGCGTGAAATCTTTCCCGGCGTGGGATCCGCGCCGGCCGCCATCGGCAGATAGCCCTTCACGCCAAGGAGCAAGGATTCAATCGCAAGCACGGCGCCGACGATCAGCCCGAACACGCGTGCCCGTGAACTCCAAGTCGCGCCGGACGGGACCGCCACGGCTGCCGCCTCGTTCGGCCGAGACGTGCGCCGGCCGGCGTCCTGCGTGTGTCCGTCCGCGGTGCCCTCGAGATGGCTGGCAAGCTTGCGGGCACCGGGCGCTTCGGCACCCGATGGCCGCATGTCGTGCTCTGCCGTCTCACCGGGCTGGCGCAGGGGAATTTCCGGCACAGGATCAGGCCGTACCGGCGCAGTTTGCATTGGGCGCTGAACCGGTCGCACCTGCTGCAGTGGCCGGCCCGGCTGCACCATGGCGGCCGGTTCGGCTCCGGCAACGTCTTGTTGCGCAGAATCCGGCCGTACGACGTTTTGCCGTACATGGTCGGTCTGCGCCAAGCCCGGCACTGGCGCTGCCGGCCTGACAGCTTGTACAGCAATCGTTTGTCCAGCGATCTTTTGTAACGGGGAGCCAATTTTGTTGGCCCACCCTGGAGCTGCCGCACGATCCGGCACCCGGCCTTCGGAACGATCTGCAGCATGGCCCCGCCCCACCGAATTGACGGGGCGCGAGGCGGCCTGCACCTTCTTGCCGATGATGCTGCGCCGGCGCGGCCGGGCTGCGAGCGATACGCTCGGCCACAACACCTCGCCCCGCAAGCGCAGTTCCGGAAATTCGATTTCGACAGCTGTTCCTGGCAACAGTGCGGGACATTCGGCGATTTCGGGCCCGATGATCAATTCGACGCCATCGTCTAGACTCCGGACTTCGGTCGGCAGAACATCGCCGTCGGGCCACTGGCCATCATCATCAGCAAGCACACCTTGATCGACGGGACGAAGCCGTAAGACCGGCGCCCGGGCCAACGCCGCGACCCCGCGCAATAGAACCGCAACGCGGCCCAGATCCGGTTGGCTCGCGTCGGCATAGACCTCGATTTCGATCCGCGTCACTCACATCCTCCGTGCGTGCGCGACTGAGCCTGCGCAAGCCGCACGAACCACCCGTCGCGAACACGTCAACCTGCACGCCTCCTGCAGGCGACCAGAGAACCGTTTTCGCACCCCGCTCGCAAGTCTTCGCCCGTGGCGTGGTTAGCGGCATGAGCGAACGGTCTTCCCAGCAGCAATATGACACCGCACCGCCCCCTGTATTGCAATGTCCTGAAAACGCAACAGACCCCCGGAAATGCTCCGGAGGCCTGTATTTTTTGATCGCAGACAACGCGCGCGGGCCACGTGCCCCGCAGGAGTCTTAGGGCTTGCGCGGGCGCGTGCGCCGGACAGGGTCCACGGCTGCGTCGACGGCCGCTGAAACCGGCTTGTCGCGGGCTTCCTGGTCGCTGATCGTCGTCAAGCGCTCCGCAGCCTTGATCGCGAGATCGTCTTGAGGAAAGCGGTCGACCAGGGCTCGATAGAGCTGCTTGGCCGACGTCCGGTCGCGATCTGCATCATGCTTGGCGCCCGTGAGATACAAGTCGCGCGCCGTACCCGACTTCAGCACGCTTTGGAAGTTGCACTTGCTGTAGTTGTCGCCATCGCCGATCTTTGCATCGAGCGCTTTGACGATATCGCAGCTACCGCCGTCGATGGCGGCCTTGCGCTCCGAAAGCAACGCGTTGCGCTCGATCTCGGCAGCCTGGCGTTTAGCTTGCTCAACCTTGGCGACGCACGTCCCATGCAGAGCGTTGGCGCCGATTTCGGCGTCGAGCGCCTTGACGCGATCGCAGTCCGTTTTCTCGAGGGCTGACGTCCGTTGACCGACCAACGCCTCCTTCTGCTGCCGCTCCGCCTCGCGCTTGGCGTTTTCGGCGTCGCGCCGGGCTTGATCGAGACGGCCGACGCACGTGCCATGCAACGCACCACTGCCGATTTCCGTATCGAGTGCCTTCACGCGATCGCAGTCCGAGCGCTCAAGGGCTCCGGCACGTTCAACGCCAAGTTCTGCGTTTCGGCGGGCTTTATCCAGAGCCGGATCCGACTTAGGTGGCACGACCGACGCCGTCTCAACTGCGGGTGCAGCCGCGGCAGCAGCCGGAGCTGGTGCTTGCACGCTCGCCGTCGTTATATCGGAGGCGACTGGCGCAGCAGCCATGGGCATATTGGAGACGCCCGGGCCGACAGGCGTCGGCGTGATGGCCGTCGAGTCCACATACCAGACCCGCGTCCCAGCTTCGCTGGCCGCCAGAACCATCCGGCCATCGTTGGAGAAGACAACATTGTCCACCGGGCCGGTCGCGGTCAGATCCACAAGCTGTTTGCGGCCCTGCATCGTCCAAATCCGTACACGGCTGCCATCGGCGACCGCAAGCTTGTCGCCCGTCGGCGAGAAGGCCAGCGCCAAAGCGACATCAGGCGACTCGGGCAACGCTTCGCTCTCCTTACCGCTCTGCGTGTCGTAAAAACGGATACCGGAGGCGCCCGACGTCGCAATCAGGCCGCCGTTGTCGGTGATGGCGATCCGATCGAACGCCGGGCTCGAGCCGCCAGGTCCGATGTCGCGGATCTTGCCACCTTCGACAACCCGGATGCGCGAGCCGTTGGTCAGCACGACGCGGCTGCCGTTGGCTGAAACGGCCATCGCTGTCTTTGCGGTCACGGCATCGCGGCGCGATGTGATCTTGATGAATTCCACACCCTTCAGACCTACCGTATCGAATACCTCAATGCCACCCCGGTGCGAGGCGATCAAACGTTTACCATTGCGCGAGAATTCGAGGTGATCGAGCGCAACGCCGGCGCCACGATCGGATCCCTCCATCTCGATGGCATCCGTATTGTCGACCGTCTCGGCGTTCCACAGATGCAGAGAAACTTTGGTGCCCTGCTTCTTGGCCCCGGCAGCAACGGCCGTTGCCAGCACATTACCGCTTGTCGGCACCGCGATGACGACCGATTTCATGTCCGAATGCAGCGAATAGGCATCGCCCGGTGCGCCTGAACGCAAATCGAAGCGCCGCAATTCGATTTCGCCCGAAGGCACATCAGCAGGCGGGCCGGTCACCAGAGCAATCTGCTGATCGCTGCCCGAGAATCCGGCGCCAAGAATGGCCCGCTTTTCGGCGGGGAACGTCCACATCAGGCGGGCGCCCGACGGCTCGAGCATGCCCACAGTTGTAGGATCGAATTTGCTGACGGGTGCTGCGGCAACGGCGGCTCGGGCGGCCGGCTTCGCTGCCGCTTCCTTCGCTTTGGGTGCAGGAGATTGCGCTGGAGCCGCTGCCTTCTCGACCGGGGCTTTTTCGGCTGGAGCCGCCTCTTTGGCGGCCGTTTTCCGCTGCGCCTTCGGAGCTGCTGGCGGCTCCTCGCTGTTGATGATCTCAGGCTTTACCGCTGCCTGGCGAGTGGATTTGGGTTTTGGTGCCGGTCCATTCGATGCCCCATTCGATGCCGTCGCGTTCAACTCTTCAAGCAGACGCTGCGCCTGCGAATTCTTCGACGACAGCTCCACCGCCTTTGTGGCCTGTGTCTTGGCACCCTCGATATCACCCTGCCGCTGCGCAATCACGCCGAGCGAATAGAGCGCCGTCGATTTCTGGCCGTCGCTGCCCGCCGCCTCCAACGCACCCTGGAAATGACGTTGGGCCAACGCATAATTGCTGCCATCGAAGGCTTCACGCCCAGCCGACATTTCGGTCATGAACGGGCTTTGTGCGTGGCTCACGGCCGGTGCGGCGGTCAACGCGAAAAGCGCAAATACAATCGCGCGTGTAATAGGATATCTGGTCATCATCTTCCCCTCAACGCTCGTGTCTTGGCCTGTTCGCACGGCCGACATGGCATCGCATCGTCATTACCGATAACCTCCAGCGTCTGGAGGATAAAAAGTCAACCCTTGGCCGGTGAGTTGTGCCCGGCTTTCGTGGCCGGAGTCCCTGTTTCAGCCATCTTCGCGAGTTCCTGCACCAGTCCGCGGGCCCCTTTGAGGCGAGCCGCAGCGTTTCCCCAATCAGCGCGAAAAATAAGCTTCATGTCGGGCATAACTTTGACCATACCCTTCGCAACTGCAATAAATCTGACAAGCGCCTCGGGATTGGCAAACTGCCCTTTGCGGAACACGACCGTCGCGCCTTTGGGCCCAGCGTCCAGTTGTGCGATGCTGGCCTGACGGCAAAATGACTTGATTTCAACGACATCCAACAAGTGCTCAACTTCCGCGGGCATTGGACCGAATCGATCAACCAGCTCCGCTCCAAAAGCGTCGATTTCGTCCCGCTCAGAGAGTGTCGACAAGCGCCGGTAGAGGCCGAGACGTACCTGCAAGTCCGTGATGTAGGCTTCCGGCAGAATGACCGGCGTCCCCAATTGGATCTGCGGGCTCCACTGATCGCCCATCTCGCCGAGATCGCCACCCTTCAAGGCCTCGATCGTTTCCTCCAGCATCGATTGATAGAGTTCGAAGCCGACCTCGCGGATATGGCCGGACTGCTCGTCGCCGAGCAGGTTGCCGGCGCCACGGATGTCGAGATCGTGCGACGCCAACGAGAACCCGGCCCCAAGTGTATCGAGCGACTGCAGCACCTTCAGCCGCTTTTCGGCACCCGGCGTCAATTTCTTGCCGACCGGCGTCGTCAGATAGGCGTAGGCGCGCGTCTTCGACCGGCCGACGCGGCCGCGCAACTGGTAGAGCTGTGCCAGGCCAAACATGTCGGCACGATGCACAATCAGCGTGTTGGCGTTGGGAATATCGAGCCCCGACTCGACGATCGCCGTGGCCAGCAGCACGTCGTACTGACCATCGTAGAAGGCGGTCATCACGTCTTCCAGATCGGTCGGGGTCATCTGGCCGTGCGCGCGCGCCACACGCAACTCGGGCGTGTGCTCAGCCAGGAACTCGGCCACGTCGTCGAGATCGGCGATGCGTGGCACCACGTAGAATGACTGGCCGCCCCGGTAGCGCTCGCGGCGCAGGGCCTCGCGCAAGATTATCGGATCTACGGGCGAGATGTAGGTGCGCACCGCCAGCCGGTCCACGGGCGGCGTCGTGATCAGCGACAACTCGCGCACGCCCGAGAGCGCCAACTGCAACGTGCGCGGGATCGGCGTCGCGGTCAGTGTCAGAACGTGCACGTCTTCCTTGAGCTGCTTCAGGCGTTCCTTGTGGTTGACGCCGAAGTGCTGCTCTTCATCGATGATCAGCAGCCCGAGCCGCGCGAAGCTGATGGCTTTGCCAAGCAGGGCATGCGTGCCGACGACGACGTCGATCGTGCCGTCCTTGAGGCCGTTCTTGACCTCCGTCAATTCGGCGCCTGGAACCATGCGCGAGGCACGGCCGATCTTCAGCGGCAAGCCTTGAAAACGTGTCGAAACGGTCTTGTAGTGCTGGCGCGCAAGCAAGGTTGTCGGCACCACGATCGCGACCTGCAATCCGGCCATGGCCGCGATGAAGGCGGCCCTGAGTGCGACTTCCGTTTTGCCAAAGCCGACATCACCGCAGATCAGCCGGTCCATGGGACGGCCCGCCGCCAGATCCTCGACGACGGCGTCGATGCTGGCCGCCTGGTCCTCGGTCGGCTCATAGGGGAAACGCGCGATGAACTCGTCCCAGGCGCCGGCCGGTGGCGCCAAGGACGGCGCCTCGCGCAATTGCCGCAGCGCCGCGACACGAATGAGCACCTGGGCAATCTCGCGCAAGCGCTTCTTGAGCTTGGCTTTCCGCGTTTGCCAAGCGACGCCGCCGAGCCGGTCCAACTCCGCGCCGGTTTCGTCGGACCCGTAACGCGACAAGAGATCGATGTTCTCGACCGGCAAATAGAGTTTGTCGCCGCCGTGGTAGGTCAGCTCCAGGCAGTCGTGCGGGGCGCCCAGCGCCGTAATCGTCCGCAAACCCACGAACCGGCCGATGCCATGATCGGCGTGCACCACCAGGTCACCGTCGGAGAGGCTCGTTGCCTCGGTGATGACATCGGCGGCCTTCCGCGCCTTGCGCCGTGGCCGCACCAGCCGGTCGCCGAGAATGTCCTGCTCGCCAATCACTGCCAGGTCCGGCGTCTCGAAGCCCTGTTCGAGGCCCAGCACGGCCAGCATCGGCGTCGACGCCGGCATCGTCAGCGCCTCGTCGTAGGTCTCGATCTTCTTCAGACCTGTAACGCCGTGCTCGGTAAGCATTGTCGCCAACCGCTCGCGCGCGCCCGGCGTCCACGCGGCCACCAGCACGCGCTTGCCCTGCGCCGTCAACGCCTTGATATGCGCGCCAACCACGTCGAACAGGTTGACGCCCTCGGTCGTCCGGTCGATGGCAAACGCCCGCCCCGCGCGACCACGGAAGGGGCGCACGCGCGCGCCATCCCCGACGGCTTCCTCAAACGGCGTCAGATGGCGCACGTCACGCGATGCCAGCATCGCCTTCCAGTCAGCTTCGCCTATGAACATCCGGTCAGGCGGGACGGGCTTATAGGGCGGCGCGCCGAAACTCTGCGTTTCCAGGGCATCGACGCGGGCCTGGTAATGATCCGTGATCTGTGCCTGCCGGTCGCCGATCGCCAGATCAGCGCGATAATCAAAGCTGATAGGACTATCCGGCAGGTAGTCGAACAGCGTCTCGAGTTTGTCGTGGAACAGCGGCAGCCAATGCTCGACGCCGGGAAAGCGCTGACCGGCGCTGACGGCTTCATAGAGCGGATCGTCAGCATTGTTGGCGCCGAAAGCTGCCACATAGGCCGCGCGGAAACGGCTCGCGGAAGCGCCACCGAAGGCCACCTCGCTCATCGGCGTCAAGGTCAGCTTCTGCACGATCTTGGCGGTGCGCTGGGTTTCCGGATCGAAGCTCTTGATGCTTTCCAGCGTATCGTCGAAGAAATCCATGCGCACCGGCGTCTGCCGGCCCGGCGGGAAGAGATCGATGAGACTGCCGCGGACCGCGAATTCACCGGGTGCCATCACGGTACCCATGCGCGCGAAGCCTGCCTGCGCGAACCGCTCGATCAGCTCCGTCCGGTCGACGCGCTGGCCTGGCGCGATCTGCTTCAACGAGCGGCGCAGAAAGTCGCGCGGCGGCAAACGCTGCAAAAGCGCGTTGACCGTCGTCAGCACGACGGTCGGCTCCTTTCGTTTGGCAGCCGACAGGATCGCCAGCGCCGTGATGCGCCGGGCGATGATGTCGGCGTTCGGGCTGATGCGGTCGTAGGGAACGGTATCCCAGGCCGGCAGTACGATGACGCGCATTTTCGGAGCAAAAAACGCCAGCGCCGCGTCCAGTTGCTCGAGCCGCCGGTCATCGCGCGCCACATGCAGGATCGCCATCGGCTCGGCCCGCGCCGCCGTCGCCTCCGCCGCCAACTGGCCGAGCACGTAGGCGTCGTAACCATCAGGCACGCCGGTCAGCGTCTCGGGCAGGAAGGCGGCCCGGGGCTTGGGCGCGCTCGTGGCGGCGGCTGA
>JANXRM010000172.1 GCA_025353015.1 Hyphomicrobiales bacterium | reverse complement strand
CCGCATTCGCCTGAAGGCGTATGATCACCGCGTGCTGGATAACAGCACGCGGGAGATCGTGAACACGGCGAAGCGAACGGGTGCGCGGGTTCGCGGGCCGATACCGTTGCCGACCCATATCGAGCGCTTCACGGTCAACCGTTCGCCGCACATCGACAAGACGAGCCGCGAGCAGTTCGAGATGCGCACGCATAAGCGCATGCTCGACATCGTCGATCCGACCCCGCAAACGGTGGACGCGCTGATGAAGCTCGACCTTGCCGCTGGCGTGGACGTCGAGATCAAGCTGTAAGAATTCTGCAAGGTGCGGCTGCCCTCACCGGGTGGCGGACCCCTGATCAAGGAAAGGAATGCTAAGCATGCGTTCCGGCGTGATTGCACTGAAGATCGGCATGACCAGAGTCTTCACTGACGGCGGGGAGCACATCCCTGTGACCGTGTTGAAGCTCGACCACCTCCAGGTCGTTGGCCACCGCACCGCGGACAAGAACGGCTACACGGCCGTGCAGCTGGGTGCGGGCCACCGCAAGGCCACGCGCGTGACCAAGGCGGAGCGTGAAAACTTCGCTCGCGTCAAGATCGAGCCGAAGCGGAAGCTGGCGGAATTCCGCGTGACGCCCGACAATCTGATCGAGGTTGGCGCCGAGATCACCGCTGACCACTACGTCAAGGGTCAGCTGGTCGACGTTACGGCCACCAACCAGGGCAAGGGTTTCCAGGGCGCCATGAAGCGTTGGAATTTCGGTGGTCTCGGGGCGGCACACGGTGTGTCCGTAACGCACCGAGCGCACGGCTCGACCGGCCAGCGCCAGGATCCCGGCAAGGTGTTCAAGGGCAAGAAAATGGCCGGACAGATGGGGTCGGAGCGTGTCACTACGCTCAACCTCGAAGTTGTCGGCACGGATGTGGCCCGCGGTCTCGTTTTGGTGCGCGGCGCGGTGCCCGGTTCCAAGGGTGCCTGGGTGATGGTGCGGGACGCCATCAAGCGTGCACTGCCGAAGGAAGCTCCGAAACCGGGTGCGTTCCGCAAGTCGGCTGCATCGGGTGAACCCACCGCAAGCAAGGAGCCAGCGTAATGCGAGCTGATGTAACAACGCTCGACGCGGCTTCGGCTGGTGCTGTCGAGCTTTCCGACGCGATCTTCAATCTCGAGCCGCGCGCTGACATTCTGCACCGGATGGTGCGCTGGCAGCAATTGAAGCGTATGGCTGGCACGCATCACGCCCAGGACCGTTCCGAAGTGAACGTCACGGGCAAGAAGATGTTCAAGCAGAAGGGCACCGGTGGCGCCCGTCACGGTGACAAGTCGGTGCAGCAATGGCGCGGCGGCGGCAAGGCGTTTGGACCGAAGCCCCGCAGCCATGCGATCGGCATGACCAAGAAAGTCCGTGCGTTGGCGCTGCGGCATGCGCTGTCAACCAAGGCGAAGGCCGGCGAATTGGTGGTGCTCGACCGGGCCGTCGCGCCGGAAGGCAAGACCAAGACGCTGAAGGCGCGCTTCGAAAAGCTCGGCCTCACGAATGCTTTGTTCATCGACGGTTCGGAGCTCGACGACGGTTTCGCCCGCGCCGCGCGCAACATTCCGAATATCGACGTTCTGCCGATCGAAGGCATCAACGTCTACGATATTCTGCGCCGCAAGAAGCTGGTCCTGACCAAGGCCGCCGTCGATGCCCTCGAAGCGCGCTTCAAGATCTAGTACCGGAATTTTGGCGCTGGAGGCGCGGTTCGTATGACGAAAGCATTGAAAGCCTATGACGTGATCCGCTCGCCGGTCATCACGGAAAAGGCGACTCTGGTCTCCGAGGCCAACCAGGTGATCTTCAACGTCGCGCGCACCGCGACGAAGCCGGAGATCAAGGCCGCGGTGGAGCAGCTGTTCCAGGTCAAAGTGAAGGCCGTCAATACGCTGGTCCGCAAGGGCAAGAAGAAAGCATTTCGCGGCATGATCTCGAAGCAGAGCGACGTCAAGAAGGCGATCGTGACGCTCGAGGAAGGCCAGACCATCGACGTGACGACGGGTCTCTAGGAGAGTTCAGGTCATGGCATTGAAAACCTACAGACCAACCTCGCCGGGCCTTCGGCAGCTCGTCCTCGTCGATCGGGGACACCTGTGGAAGGGTGGCCCGGTCAAGGTTCTGGTCGAAGGCAAATCGAAGACCGGCGGGCGCAACAACTTCGGCCGGATCACGACGCGGCATATTGGTGGCGGCCACAAGCAGGCCTACCGTCTGGTGGATTTTCGTCGCCGCAAGTTCGACGTGACGGGCTCGGTCGAGCGGCTGGAATACGATCCCAACCGCACCGCGTTCATCGCGCTGATCAAGTACGATGACGGCCAGCAGGCCTACATTCTGGCGCCGCAGCGCTTGGCCGTCGGCGACAAGGTCGTCGCGGGCGCCAAAGTCGACGTCAAGCCGGGCAACGCCATGCCGCTCGCTGCGATGCCGGTCGGAACGATCGTGCACAACGTCGAATTGAAGCCAGGCCGCGGTGGGCAGCTGGCCCGCTCGGCTGGCGCCTACGTACAACTCGTCGGCCGCGATTCCGGCTGGGCGATCCTGAAGCTGAGTTCTGGCGAAACGCGCCGCGTTCGGCAGGAATGTCTGGCTACGGTCGGTGCGGTGTCCAATCCAGATCACGCCAACATCTCGATCGGCAAGGCTGGCCGGACGCGCTGGATGGGCAAACGCCCGACGGTGCGCTCGATCGCCATGAACCCGGTTGACCATCCGAACGGTGGCCGGACCAAGGGCGGCAAGCACTGGGCGACACCCTGGGGCAAGCCGACGAAGGGGTACAAGACCCGGAAAAACAAGTCGACGGACAAGTATATCATCCGCCCGCGCAGCAAGGCTTAAGGGCCCAGACGTCAGGCTGAAAAGTTTGACGTTCGAATTCAAGGAGCATCATCGTGGCACGCTCGGTATGGAAAGGTCCGTTTGTCGACGGATACCTCCTCAAGAAGGCGGAAAAATCACGCGCGTCCGGTCGCAGCGAGGTCATCAAGATCTGGTCGCGCCGGTCGACGATCCTGCCGCAGTTCGTCGGGCTGACGTTCGGCGTCCACAATGGCCAGAAGCATGTACCTGTCGCCGTCAATGAGGACATGATCGGACACAAGTTCGGCGAGTTCGCGCCGACGCGCTCCTTTCATGGCCACAGCGGTGACAAAAAATCGGTGAAGGCGAAGTAACATGGGCAAGCCCAAACACGAGCGAAGCCTCGCCGACAACGAGGCAAAGGCGATTACGCGGAACCTCCGGGTCTCTCCGCAGAAGCTGAACCTTGTCGCGCAGATGATTCGTGGCAAAAAGGTCGACAAGGCGCTGGCGGAACTCGAGTTCTCGAGGAAGCGCATCGCCGACGACGTGCGCAAATGCGTGATGAGCGCGGTTGCGAACGCGGAAAATAATCACGGCCTCGATGTCAACGATCTCGTCGTCGCCGAGGCCTGGGTCGGCAAGAACATGGTGATGAAGCGCTTCCATGCCCGCGGTCGCGGCAAGGGGGCACGCATCCTGAAGCCGTTCTCCGAAATCACCGTTGTTGTTCGCGAAGTTGCCGCCGTCGAGCCGGTAACGGCCGCCGCAGAGGAGCAGAAATAATGGGTCATAAAGTCAATCCCATTGGCCTGCGCCTGGGTATCAACCGCACGTGGGACAGCCGCTGGTTCGCCAGCCGCGGCGAATACGGCAAGCTGCTGCACGAGGACATGGCGATCCGCAAGCATATCCTGGCGCAACAGCGGCAGGCCGGCATTTCGAAGGTCATCATCGAGCGTCCGCACCGCAAGTGCCGCGTCACGGTGCATTCGGCGCGCCCAGGGATCCTGATCGGCAAGAAGGGTTCGGATATCGAGAAGCTGCGCGGCGAACTCGCGAAGCTGACGGCCTCCGAAGTTCATCTGAATATCGTCGAGGTCCGCAAACCCGAAATCGACTCGGTGCTTGTTGCCGAGACTATTGCTCAGCAGCTCGAGCGCCGCATCGCATTCCGTCGCGCCATGAAGCGTTCGGTCCAGTCGGCGCTCCGCCTCGGCGCGCTCGGCATCAGGATCAACGTCTCGGGCCGTCTCGGTGGTGCTGAAATTGCTCGCGTCGAATGGTATCGCGAAGGCCGTGTGCCGCTGCACACGCTGCGTGCCGACATCGACTGCGGTTACGGCATCGCGCGCACGGCTTATGGCATCATCGGCGTCAAGGTCTGGATCTTCAAAGGCGAGATCATGGAGCACGACCCGATGGCTTCGGAGCGGAAGTCGCAGGAAGCCCAGGAGAGTGGTGGTGCCAGCCGGCCGCGGCGCGAGGGTGGCGACCGGGGCGATCGTCCGCCGCGCGGCGACAGGAACTGACGGGGCAGATGCCAAGCGGGCATCTCGCCTGCCGGCATCGCACAACCCGCCGCTGCAAGTACTAGGGAACGATTTCAATGTTGCAACCGAAGCGCACGAAATTCCGGAAGGCCTTCAAGGGGCGTATCCACGGCCTGGCCAAGGGTGGCACGACGCTGAACTTTGGCTCGCACGGGCTGAAGGCGGTGGCACCTGAGCGCTTGACCGCCCGCCAGATCGAAGCTGCACGCCGTGCCATCACCCGGCACATGAAGCGCGCCGGCCGCGTCTGGATCCGGATTTTCCCGGATATTCCAGTGTCGAAAAAGCCTGCCGAAGTGCGCATGGGCTCGGGCAAAGGATCGCCTGAACTCTGGGTGGCTCGGGTCAAGCCTGGCCGCATCATGTTCGAACTCGATGGCGTCACGGATCAGGTTGCACGGGAGGCGCTGATGCTCGGCGCCGCCAAGTTGCCGATCAAGACGCGCATCGTCACGCGCCTCCTGTAAGGACGAGAAAAGCCATGTCGGCAGCCGAAAAATTCAAGACCTTGACGGTCGATCAGCTCGATGAAGAGCTCCTCAAGCTGAAGAAGGAGCAGTTCAACCTGCGCTTTCAGAAGGCCTCGGGGCAGCTCGAGAATACGGCCCGGGTGCGGGTCGTTCGCCGCGAGATTGCACGGATCATGACGATGGCGCGACAGAAGCGCGGCGCGGCGGCCCAGGCGTAAAGCCCAGGGCCTGCGGCCAGTAGCAAGGCCCTGCGGCCAGTAACAAGGAACGAGACAAATGCCGAAGCGCGTCCTGCAAGGCGTGGTGGTGTCCGACAAGAACAACAAGACCGTCGTGGTCGAAGTTGAGCGTCGCTTCACGCACCCGCTGTTTAAGAAGACGGTCCGCCGCTCGAAAAAGTACCACGCCCATGACGAGGAGAACGCCTCGAAGATCGGCGACAAGGTCTGGATCGAGGAAAGCGCGCCGATCTCGAAGAACAAGCGTTGGGTCGTGCTGAAGCACCCGGTCTGATGCGGCTTTGAAGGTGTCGGGACCGAATGTCTGGCCCGGCAATCTCGCCCGGCAATCTGGCCCGAACGAGATTACGCGACGAACGAGAATACGCACGGTAGCAAATTCGCACGGATGCCGGCCGGATGCTTAGTGGGCATCTGAAGGCCGAACCACAAAGTGGGCATCCGGGGCGCAACAGAAAGTAAGAGGATCGTCCGATGATCCAAATGGAATCATGCCTCGACGTCGCCGATAATTCCGGTGCGCGCCAAGTGCTGTGCATAAAGGTGCTGGGTGGCTCCAAGCGCAAGTATGCAACGATCGGGGACACAATCGTCGTGTCCGTCCGGGAGGCTATCCCGCGCGGCCGTGTCAAGAAGGGCCAGGTGATGAAAGCCATCATCGTGCGTACCGCCAAGGGCGTGCGCCGGTCTGATGGATCGCTCATCCGCTTCGATCGCAATGCCGCCGTTTTGATCAACGCCCAGGGCGATCCGGTCGGTACGCGCATCTTCGGGCCGGTTACGCGCGAGCTTCGCGCCCGTAAGCACGTCAAGATCATGTCGCTGGCGCCGGAGGTGCTCTGATGCCGTCATTGAAGATTAAAAAGGGCGACCACGTCGTCGTTCTCACTGGCCGTGACAAAGGCAAGCACGGCGAAGTGATCGAAGTGCGGCCGAAGGAAAACCGCGCGCTGGTGCGTGGCGTCAACATGGTGCGTCGTCACCAGAAGCAGACGCAGACCACCGAAAGCGGGATTGTGTCCAAGGAAGGACCGATCAATCTGTCGAATCTGGCGCACGAGGATCCGAAGGACGGCAAGCCGACCCGCGTCGGCTTCAAGTTTCTGGCGGATGGCAAGAAGGTTCGCTTTGCCAAGCGCTCGGGCGAAGTCATTCCGGAGAAGAAGTGACCATGGCCGAGAACGATAAAGCAAAAGGCGACAAGGGCAGCAAAGCCCCGCGCGACCCGAAGATTGCCGCGAAGGCCGAGGCGGCTCAGGCCAAGGCTCGCGCCAAGAAGGATGCTGCGTCCAAGAAGGCCGGCGTCGCGGCGCCGAAGCCGCGTCCGGCGGACTATACGCCACGCTTGAAGGCGCACTACGACGCGGTCGTGAAGGAAGCGCTGACCAAGAAGTTTGCCTACAAGAACCACATGCAGGTGCCGCGCCTCGACAAGATCGTGCTCAACATGGGCGTCGGTGAAGCCGTGGCTGACCGCAAGAAGGTCGACAACGCTGCCAGCGACTTGGCGATGATCGCGGGCCAAAAGCCGGTCATCACCCGAGCCCGTAAGTCCATCGCGACCTACAAGGTGCGCGAGAACATGGCCTTGGGCGCAAAGGTGACGCTGCGTGGTGCGCGCATGTACGAATTCCTCGACCGTCTGGTCACGATCGCGCTGCCGCGCGTCAAGGACTTCCGCGGTCTCAACCCGAAGA
>JANXRM010000144.1 GCA_025353015.1 Hyphomicrobiales bacterium | reverse complement strand
ATTGCGCAACCGTCGCTGGACGCCAAACTGCGGAATTTCGTGCCAAGCTACGCTGTGCTCGCGAGCCCAAGCGGCGACGTCCTTGTCTCGTGCAAAAGACCAAGCGTTGCCGGTCTCCGTGTGTGACCAAAGCGCCGCGATACCCTGCGATTTGCGGATACTCTCCAGTGTATCGACGACCGACCCCACGCGAACCACTAGCGGTTGACCAAGCCGGCCAAGGGCCGCTTCGAGTTCGCGGATGCACTCCGAGATGAACTGCCATTGCCGAGCTGAGGCGTCAGGCTGCGGCCAAAGATCCGGCTCCACGACATAGAGCGGCAAGACAGGGCCCCGCTTTGCCGCCTCTGTCAACGGCCGGTGATCGTGGATGCGCAGATCGCGCTTGAACGCCTCGTGGCGGAGGCAGGGCAAGCCGCGACGAGTGCCGAAAGCGAGCGCCTGCGAACCGCCCTGTTGTCGTCGATCTCACATGATCTGCGCACGCCGCTCGCCTCGATCCTTGGCTCTGTGACGAGCCTCAAGTCGCTCGGCGACCAGATGTCGGCCGCTGATCGCCAAGAACTGCTCGCGACCATCGAGGAAGAAACAGAGCGCTTGACGCGCTTCATCGCCAACATCCTCGACATGACGAAACTCGAAGCCGGCGTTCTGGAAACGCGAAAGTCTGCGGTCGATGTCGGGGACATTGCACGCACGGCTGTCGAGCGCGCCAGACGCGCGCGACCGGCACGCAGGGTCGAAATCGAGATCGCGCGCGGCACGCCGGCAGCATCGGCCGATCCATCCCTGCTCGAACAGGTCCTGCTCAATCTTCTCGACAATGCCGACAAATACAGTCCGGCCGACTCGATTACCCGGATCGTGGCTCGGCCGATCGGCGAAAGGCTGGAAGTCGGCGTGATTGATGCTGGGATCGGTATTCCCTCCGACGCCCTCGTGCGCGTGTTCGACAAGTTCTACCGGGTGGCCGGCGCAGACGGTCGAGCGCCTGGGACTGGTCTCGGGTTGTCGATTTGTGCTGGCCTCGTGCGCGCCATGGGTGGCAGCATTCGTGCCGAAAGCCCTGTCCAAGACCTGCGCGGTACGCGCATCGTCGTCGAACTGCCACTGGCCGACGGACCGGCCGCCAGCACGCGTCGCCCCGGAGCATGAGAATGAGCAGCGCCCGCATCCTCGTAGTCGACGACGAGCCGCAGATCCTCCGCTTTCTGCGCCCCAGCTTGTCGGCCGCAGGTTACAACGTCATCACGGCCAGCAACGGAACAGAGGCGCTCAAACTGACCGCTGACACGGCTCCAGATGCTATTCTGCTCGACTTGGGCCTGCCGGATATCGACGGCAAAGACGTGATCCGACGAATCCGCAGATGGTCGCAGGTGCCAATCATCGTCGTGTCCGCCCGCGACCGGGAGCCCTAGAAGATCGCGGCCCTCGATTTCGGCGCTGATGATTACGTCGACAAGCCGTTCGCCATCGGGGAACTGCTGGCTCGCTTGCGGGCTGCACTTCGCCACGCGGCACAGAAGGCCGGTAAGCGGGTCACCTTGGCAATTGGCGGGCTCGTTGTCGACGTTCTCGCCCATACGGTTGTTCGCGACGGACGGCCAATCAGGCTGACACCCAAGGAATTCGATCTCCTGTCCGTTCTCGTGCGCCACGCGGGCCGAGCCATCACACATGCACAGCTCCTGACCGCCGTGTGGGGACCAGCACATGCGCACGACGTCCAATACCTCCGCGTCTTCGTCGGCCAGTTGCACCAGAAATTGGCGCGACCGGGCGAAGACTTCGACCTGATTCATACCGAAGCAGGGATCGGGTATCGATTGGTAGATCGCGCAGGGAAAAGTTGAGTCCCGCTACGTCCGTTATGTAGTGATCATCGGCCATAAAAGGCGGCGAAGAGTCATTCGCCTTCGGGTCACAACTCACCGGTTCGGCAATGATGGTGCGATGACAGTCATACCCTCACAACCGGAAAGTCGTCGAACACAGCAAGAACCCAACCTGCGACGCGGTATGAGACAGTAAAAGTTGCCATAACGCACTGAATAATAGTTATATGATTGATTAATTTCCGTCTTTAATTGTCTCAGTCAGGTTCTCGTTGCGCTCAAGAAAATCGGATTTGAAGTCCGGAGCGCCCATCGGGACACATTCCCCTCCGTATTGACATTCTCGTCGATATCTTCCCTGCCTCTCCACTGTCGTGGCGTGGCAACGATCGCCAGCTCCCTGATCGCCAGTTCCCTGATCGCCAGCTCCCTGATCGCTTGTCCCGTGATCGCTTTTGCCGCGGTTCCGCGCCAATGCCATGGCCCGGCACGAGCCATCCAGGCGACATGCATCAAGCGACAAGGAGGATCGTCCGTCAAGCGCCGCGGCGAGAGCGTCGATCGAAACCCTGACAGGGCATGCGCCAGCGCTCCACTCCGAGTTGTCGTTGTTCTCGCCCGAATTCTGGCCTAAATTCTGGCGCGACGCCCAATGGTGCAGACACGGTTGGAGCCGTGCCACACTCATGTTCCGCCGTTGACATCGGGCGGCGGAGCGCGGAACAATTTCTGGAGGCGGTCGAGGATCATGCGTTGCGAGGTCAGATGATGCGTTTCAAGGACAAGGGCGTGGTTTTGACGGGAGCCGGCAGCGGCATCGGCCGGGAGACAGCGTTCGAATTCGCGGCCGAAGGCGCGATCGTCGCGGTGGGCGATCTCGATCTCCAGATGGCGGAACGAACGGCGGCGGACATTGTGAAGAAGGGTGGCCGCGCGCACGCCTTCGCCATCGACGTGACGAAACCCGACGCGGTGGCCCAGTTCATGGAGGCCGCCGCCAAGCGCTTGACGCAGCTCGATGTCCTGGTCAACAGCGCGGGCATCCGCGAGATCAGTCCGATGCTCGAGATCACGCACGCCGAATTCACCAAGGTCATGGACGTGAACGTAACAGGGCTGTTCCTGTGCTCCCAAGCCTTCGCGCGGCACGTGGTGAAGGCTGGACATCCCGCCGTCATCGTCAACCTGGCATCGACATTGGGCTTTGTCGCAGCACCGTCGCGGCCGGCCTATACGGCGTCGAAGCATGCGGTCGTGGGGCTGACCAAGGAAATGGCGATGGAACTTGGCGAGAAGGGGATCCGCGTCACGGCTGTCGGGCCGGGCGTCACGCGCACGCCGCTGACGGAGCGCTATTTCCAGGACCCGGAATCGGCGGCCCGCATTCGCAGCATTCACGCAGGCCTCGGCCGCTGGGGCGAGGCGCGCGAGATCGCCCGCGCCATCCTGTTCCTGGCCTCCGACGACGCAAGTTTCGTCACCGGCACAACGCTACTGGTCGATGGCGGCTGGACGGCAGGCAAGGCGATTTAAGTCCGCCCAATAGCACTATCCCGCCGAACCACTGGCGGTCTGTGGGGTCGCGCGCGCGGCGTCGACGATGGCGATGGCTGACATGTTGAGCAGGCCACGCACGGTGACCGACGCGGTCACGATGTGCACTGGCTTGGCAGCCCCCAGCAGCATGGGGCCGACGGCGACGCTGCCGGAGACGACCTTCAGCAGGTTGAACGCGATGTTCGCAGCATCGAGGCCCGGTGCGATCAGCAGATTGGCGGCCCCCTTCAGCCGTGAATTCGGGAAGATCTCTTCGCGAATGAACGATGACAGGGCGGCGTCCGCGTGCATCTCGCCTTCGACTTCGAGGTTGGGTTGCCAGACATTCAGCGTTGCCAGAACCTCGCGCATCTTGGCGGCAGACGGCGTGTTCTCGTTGCCGAAATTAGAGTGCGAGAGGAGTGCCACCTTCGGCTCAATGCCGAAGCGGCGCACCTCTTCGGCGGCCAGCAGTGTGATTTCGGCGAGCTGCTCGGGGTCGGGATCATAAGAGACGTAAGTGTCGGCGATGAAGAGAGGGCCGGTCGGCAGGATCATGGCCGAAAGGGCCGCAAAACCACGCACGCCCGGCTCCTTGCCGATGACATCCGCAACGTGGCGCAGTTGTGTCTGGTAGCGCCCGACCGTGCCGCAAATCATGGCGTCTGCATCGCCGCGCCGCAACAGCAGTCCGGCCACGACAGTCGAACCATTGCGCACGATTCGGCGGGCGTGCGAAGGCGATACGCCGCCCCGCTCCACCAGCTTATAATATTCATCGACCATCTGCGGCAGGCGCGGATCAGTGTCCGGATCGAACAGATCGAAATCCTTTTCCGGGCGGATGCGCAAGCCAAGATGCGGCAGCATGCGCGTGATCACCTCGCGCCGGCCAACCAGGATCGGTCGCGCAATTTTTTCGGAAATGACTTGCTGGGCGCACTGCAGCACGTACGGGTGATCGCCTTCGGCAAACACCAGCCGTTTCATCTGGACGGCCGAGGCGCGCTTGGCCGTCTCGAACATCGGCCGCATCACGAAGCCGGAGCTGTAGACAAAGCCTGTGAGCTTGTCGCGATACTGGTCGAAATCGGCGATCGGGCGTGTGGCGACGCCGCTGTCCATGGCGGCTTTGGCAACCGCTGGCGCAATCTCGAGAATGAGGCGGGGATCGAACGGCTTGGGGAGAATATAATCCGCGCCGAAAATGAAGCTGTCGGCATCGTAGGCGGCCATCACGATATCGGAGGCTTCGCTTTCAGCGATGCCCGCGAGCGCTGTCACGGCGGCCTTCTTCATCTCCTCGTTGATGGTGGTGGCGCCGACATCGAGTGCGCCGCGGAAGATAAAGGGAAAGCACAGCACGTTGTTGATCTGGTTCGGGTAGTCCGTGCGCCCCGAGGCGATGATGGCGTCCGGGCGAACGGCCTTGACGTCTTCGGGCAGGATTTCCGGCGTCGGGTTGGCGAGCGCAAAGACCAATGGCCTTGGCGCCATGGCCTTGACCATGTCCTGCGTGACGATGCGGCCAGCGGACAGCCCAAGAAAGATGTCGGCGCCCGGCATGACTTCGGCGAGTGTGCGCGCTTGGGTCGTCTGGGCGTAGGGCTCCATATATGGATTCATCAACTCGTTGCGGCCGCGATAGACAACTCCTTTGATGTCAGTGATCCAGACGTTCTCGCGTTTCATGCCGAGACTGACGAGCAAGTTGAGGCAGGCCAGCGCCTCAGCCCCCGCGCCCGACGTGACGATCTTCACCTGGCCAAGCGATTTGCCGACGACTTTGAGCCCATTGAGGATGCCGGCCGCGACGACGATGGCGGTGCCATGCTGATCGTCGTGGAAAACCGGGATCTTCATGCGCTCTTTCAAGCGCCGCTCGATCTCGAAGCACTCCGGTGCCTTGATGTCTTCCAGGTTGATGCCGCCGAACGTCGGCTCGAGGCGCGCCACGCATTCGACGAAACCATCAACGCCTTTCTCGGCGACTTCGATGTCGAAGACATCGATACCGGCGAACTTTTTGAAAAGGACGGCTTTGCCCTCCATCACGGGCTTGGAGGCAAGGGGACCGATGTCGCCGAGCCCCAGCACCGCGGTGCCGTTGGTGATCACGCCGACCAAATTGCCGCGGGCGGTGTAGCGGGTGGCGGTCGCGGGGTCGGCAGCGATCGCCTCGCAGGCATGGGCGACGCCTGGGCTGTAGGCCAGCGCCAAGTCAGTCTGGTTGGCCAGCGGCTTGGTGGGCTGGATGGCGATTTTCCCGGGTGGGGCCATCTCATGGTAATCGAGTGCGGCCTGTTTGAAGTTGTTGTCCGTCATTGCGTAACTCTTCCCCCTACGCGTCGAACCGTACGCCGGCTCCCTGCCGCGCAGTCTAGCTGCAGATCGGATGCGGCGGGAGACGCAAGTTGCCGCCGCACCACGGATACGACAGCGTTGCTTTTAGTGAACACGGGCATTACGGCGGAGTTGGGTTGCCGCCTGGCCAGTAAAAGGACGTAGCGCGAGGCGCCGCTTATCGATGAAATCATTTCGTGATATCAACCTGTTGCGAGGAGATCTGCCATGACTGATCAAGCCAAGGCGCCGGCGCGGCCGCAGGCCAAGGCGGCCGTCTTCATCGACAATGCCCGCAGCGTCGTCACGGAATGGCGCTTCCAGCCTGGCGCCGAAACCGGCTGGCACCGGCACGGCCACGACTACATCGTGGTGCCCATGACGACGGGCAAGCTCCTGCTGGAGGAACCGGGCGGCGTCTCCCGCGTCGTGGATCTGACGGCCGGCACGCCCTACACCCGCGACGCGGGCGTGGAGCACAATGTCGTCAACGCCAGCCTGCACGAGTTCGTGTTCCTGGAAATCGAGATGCGAAAGGGGTGATGGGTGGGCCAATCGATGGACCAGGTGACGCCTCGAGTTGGAACGACAGATATCGATCGCCGGCCGTCGCTGCCCGCCTAACGCTGCCCCTTGACGCATCGGCGAATTGAAGCCGTCATGGGCGGGCGGGGCTGTTGCGGACGTGAATGATTCGCTGTGCGCTGCCGCGTCGCCGTTTCGCCGACCAGGAGCCTCTGATGTTGCCAATTGCCGGCTATGCCGACCGCCTCTCCGTGCGCCCTGGCGAGACCATCGCGTTCAAGGTCTCGAGCCAGCTGGCCACCGATTACAACGCCCGGCTCGTGCGCGTGATCTCGGGTGACGCCAATCCGGTCGGGCCCGGCATCAAGGAAGACAAGGTCGCGGCGCCGTTCGCGGGCCGGCATGCCTCGCGCAATCAGCCCATCCATCAAGGCTCATATGCCCGGATCGATTCTGGTGTCGATTTCACCGGCGCCCCCGGCCTCACGTTCATGGCGACGATCTGGCCGACGACACCGGACCTGAAGCGGCGGCAGGGGATTGTCTCTGCCTATGAGCCGAATGTGCGGCTCGGATTTGCGCTGGCAATTGGCGAGGATGGCAGTGCTGAGGCCTTGCTTGGCGCGACGCGCGTCAAAACCCGCGTTCCCATGGAATCCCGGCATTGGTACCGCGTCTGGGCGCGCTGGGACGAGGCGAGCCGCACCTTGTCCGTCGGGCAGACGGCGTTGGCCCACGGCGTGCCGGTCGGGCCGCTGGCCGAAGCCTCGATGACGGTCGACCCCACTTCCTCCCAGATGCCGCCGCCCAGCATGCCCTGGATCATCGGCGCGCTGGGTGGCGAGCCTGTGCGTGGCCACTTCAACGGCAAGATCGAAGCCCCCGCCATCTACACCAAGGCGCTGGACAAGGCCGGCTTGATCACCGCCGGCGAAGGCCGGAACGTCGATGGCCTGGTGGCCCGGTGGGATTTTGCGCGCGCGATTCCGACGACGCGGATCGTCGATGCCGGCCCCGCGCGTCATCACGGCCACCTCGTCAACCTGCCCGCCCGCGCCATGACCGGCGCCAACTGGACGGGCCGCGAGATGTGCTTTCGCCATACGCCGCAGGAATACGGCGCGATCCATTTCCACGACGACGATCTCTATGACTGTGGCTGGTCGACGGATTTCACGTGGACTGTGCCCGATGATCTCCGTTCCGGCGTCTATGCGGTGCGTCTCGAGGGGAAGGACGCCGAGGGGCGAACTGCTGAGGACAACATCCCGTTCTTCGTGCTGCCGCCCAAAAATTTGCGCACGGCCGACGTCTGCGTGCTGATGTCGACCTATACTTATACCGTCTACCACAACCACGCCCGGCCAGAGGCCAAGACCGAGAAATGGCGCAAGGAGTGGACCTCGCAGGCCAAGGCCTGGGGGGCCTACCCGGCCAATGCCTATGATCACCCCGAATACGGCTTTTCGACCTACAACTTTCATTCCGACGGCAGCGGCATCTGCCATGCCTCCTGGCTCCGGCCCATGCTGACGATGCGGTCGGGCTACATCACTTATCCCGACGCCTCGATCCGCGGCTCAGGGCTGCGGCATTTTCCGGCGGACACGCATCTTATCGCTTGGCTCGAGGCGCGCGGCACAGCCTACGACGTGATCACCGACGAGGAGTTGGACCGCGAAGGCTTGGATCTCTTGAAGCCCTATCGCGTCGTCATGACGGGAGCGCATCCCGAATATCATACGGGCGCTATGCTGGATGCGCTGCAAGCCTACCGCGACGATGGTGGGCGTCTCATATATCTTGGCGGCAACGGCTTTTACTGGAAGGTGGCGCGGCACAAGGAATTGCCCGGCGCTATCGAGATCCGGCGCGGCGAGGGCGGCATCCGCGCCTGGGCGGCGGAAGCGGGCGAATATTACAACGCCTTCGACGGCGAGTACGGCGGTCTCTGGCGGCGCAACGGCCGGCCGCCGCAGCATCTGGCGGGTGTCGGGTTCACCGCGCAAGGCAACTTTGTCGGCTCCAACTATCGCATGAAACCGGAAGCTCGAAAATCCCGGGCGAGCTGGATTCTGGCGGGCCTCGAGGGGGATACGTTCGGCGCGCACGGCCTCTCAGGGCACGGCGCGGCGGGCTTCGAGTTGGACCGCGCCGACCATCGCCTGGGCACACCATCGCACGCGCTGGTGCTGGCGTCTTCTGAAGGCCACAAGCCGGACGCGCCCTGGGTGCTTGTGCCGGAAGAATACCTGACGCATCTGACGACGTGGCCCGGGCTGAAACCGGAAGCGCTGATCAGGGCCGATATGACGTTCTTCGAGGCGGCCAACAACGGCGCCGTGTTCGCAACGGGTTCCATCACGTTCTGTGGGTCGCTGCCGTCGAACAATTTCAAGAACGATTGTTCGACGCTGATCGGCAACGTGCTGGATAAGTTCCTAGACCCAAATGCCGAATTTCCGATGCCGCCAACTGCAAAGGGGGCCGTGTGAGTAAGGTGCGCCTCAGCGGTGGGGTTGGCCCGGTTGCGATCGAAGAGCATTGGCTCGATGACGACGGGTTGGTGCCGAACAATGTGGATTGGCCGTTGCGCATCTATCGTGCTGCGTTCGCGGCCGCACAAGCGGCCTCTGGACCTGGCGCTGAAAACGTCATCGAAGCGCACTTCGCTGCCAACGGCTGGTCGGGCGCCTGGGTGAACGGCATTTACGACTTCCACCACTACCACGCCTCGTCACATGAGGTGCTGGGCCTGGCGCGCGGCTTTGCCGACGTACAATTTGGCGGTGCAAGCGGGCCGGTCGTCCGGGTCGCTGCCAGTGACGCCGTGTTCATTCCGGCCGGCGTTGGCCATTGCCGGGTGGGCGGCAGCGGCGACCTTACCGTCGTCGGCGCCTATCCCGGCGGTATGGCCTACGACACGCGGCGGGCGACCCCCGCGGAACGGTTGGCAAGCCTGCCCCTGATCTCCCGGGTGCCTCGGCCGCGGTTCGATCCGGTGACGGGTGACGCGACATAGCCGCAAATCCGCCCAAAGCGCCGGTTTTGAGCTATAATCCGGCGCATGATTCGCGCCACGACATTCAAGGGCAAGACTGTCGCCGTCTTCGGGCTTGGCGCCTCCGGCAACGCTACAGCCTTGTCGCTGTTGGCGGGAGGCGCCGAGGTCGCCGCCTGGGACGACGGCGCGGCATCGCGCGACGCAGCCGCCAAGGCCGGCATCCCCATCGTCGACCTGAAGGCGGCGGATTGGTCCAGATTCGCGTCTCTGATCCTTGCCCCCGGCGTGCCGCTGACCCACCCGGCGCCGCACTGGGCCGCCAGATGTGCAGCGGCGGCTGGCGTTGAAATCATCGGCGATATAGAGATTTTCTGCCGCGAACGGGCAGCCCTCTGCCCAGGTGCATCGTTCATCGCCATAACAGGCACCAACGGCAAATCAACGACGACGGCGCTGATCGCGCACTTGCTGGCGTCCCTGGGTTTCGACGTTCAGATGGGCGGCAACATCGGTCGCGCGATCCTGACCCTGGAACCGTCGGGCGAACACCATATCCACGTCATCGAGATGTCGTCGTTCCAGATTGACTTGACGCCGAGCTTGAAGCCAACGGCCGGCATCCTGTTGAACATTACGCCGGACCATCTGGACCGGCATGGGCCGGGGGATGATGTGGCCCTCGCCATGCGTAATTACGCAGCCATCAAGGAACGCCTGGTGGCGGCGGCAGATGCGGCCTGCACCGGGGTCGAGGATGCGCCGACATGCGCGATCCTCGAGCGGCTCGAGGATGCCGGTGTGCCGACATATCCCTTCACGACGGGAAAAGGTGCAGCCGTCGTGCCGCGCCTTTATGCCATTGGCTCGACGCTGTTCGTGAGGGAGCAGGAGGACGGCTTTTCCGCCAGCACCGAAATAGCCGCGCTCGATGGCGTCGGCACCTTGCGCGGCCGCCACAATGTGCAGAATGCCTTGGCGGCGCTCGCGGCGTTGCGTGCACTGCAGGACCGGCTGGATGTGGCCGCGGCTCGGACGGGTGGGGTGTCGCCACGCGTCTGGAATATCGCCCGTCTCGGGGCGTCGCTGCAAACATATCCCGGCCTGCCGCACCGCATGGAGCAGGTCGGGCGCGCGGGCAAAGTGCTGTTCGTCAACGACAGCAAGGCCACCAATGCCGATTCCACCGATAAGGCGCTGGCCTCCTGGGACCGCGATATCTTCTGGATACTCGGCGGCAAGGCCAAGGAAGGCGGCATCCAGCCGTTGGCACCGTTTTTCCCGCGCATCGCCAAGGCGTATCTGATCGGCGCCGCCAGTGACGACTTCGCAGCAACGCTTGACGGCAAGGTGACTTACGAGCGCTGCGGTACCTTGGATATCGCGGTGAAGAATGCCGCCGCCGATGCAGCACTGTCATCGGGGCCGGAGCCTGTGGTTCTCTTGTCGCCGGCCTGCGCCAGCTACGACCAGTTTAAGGGCTTCGATCAACGCGGCGATGTTTTCCGGGCATTGGTTCAGGCGTTGCCGGGCGTGGCCGCGGGCGGCCGGAAGGCCCCATGAGGCTCTCGCGCACCGACAATAGTCTGCTCGCCGAATGGTGGTTCACGATTGATCGCACAGTACTGGCCGTGCTGCTGATCCTGGCGGGCTCGGGCTTAGTGCTGTCGTTTGCCGCCAGTCCTGCCGTTGCCATTCGGAAGGGGTTTCCGGCTTTCCATTTCGCCGAGCGGCATCTGCTGTTTGCGACCGTGGGCGCGCTACTGATAATCGCGGTTTCGCTGCTGTCGCCGCGCCAGATCCGGCGCCTGGCCCTGGTCGCAACCTTCGTCGGGCTCGGGCTGATGGTCTGGGTCGCGATGACGGGGCAGGACATCAACGGCGCCAGGCGCTGGGTGCGGTTCGCTGGGTATTCGTTCCAGCCCTCCGAACTGGTCAAGCCGGGGTTTGTGGTTTTATCCGCCTGGCTGTTGGCCGAAGCGCGTGCAAGGGCCGACGTGTCCGCTCTGGCCATGGCATTGGGGCTGCTAGTACTATTCGCCGGATTGCTGCTCTTGCAACCGGATGTGGGCCAGACCCTGCTGATCGCGCTGGTGTGGGGCGCGCTGTTCTACGTCTCCGGGCAGCCAGTGTTGTTGGCTGCGCTGTTTGCTGGCTGCGGGCTGCTTGGTCTCGGTGGCGCCTACCTGACATTCGATCACGTGCGCCGGCGCGTCGACAGGTTCTTCGATCCAGCCTCCGGCGACACGTTCCAGGTCGACCGCGCGCTGCAATCCTTCTCCGAGGGCGGCCTGCTCGGCCGGGGCCCAGGTGAAGGCTCCATCAAATCCGTTCTGCCGGACGCGCACACGGATTTCATTCTGGCGGTCATTGCCGAGGAATTCGGCGTCATCGCGTGCCTTGTACTGCTTGGTCTCTACGTGTTTATCGTGCTGCGCGCGCTTCAACGGGTGCTGCGGGAGCCCGATCTCTTCACGCGTCTAGGGGTGACCGGGCTGGCACTGCTCATCGGCCTGCAAGCGGCGATCAACATGGGTGTCAACGTCGGTTTGATGCCCGCGAAAGGCATGACGCTGCCGCTGATTTCGGCCGGCGGCTCGTCCGGCCTTGCCGTTTCGATTTCGGCTGGCATGCTGCTGGCTCTCATGCGGCGGCGGCCTGATGGGGCGCAGGTGAAAATGCCACAACTCAGGCCAAGACTTGAGACTGCGGAATCCGGATTGGGAGTTCGACCGTCATGACGGAGCAGGCGATCGCTTCGGCACCCGGCGTGATGCTGGCAGCCGGCGGAACCGGGGGCCACTTATTTCCCGCGTTTGCACTCGCGGAGGAGCTTGCCCGCCGCGGCATCGCCGTCGATCTCGTCACCGACATGCGTGGCGATCGCTACGGCACGGGGTTCCCGGCGCGAAAAATCTACCAAATTCCCTCAGCGACGCTGGCCAGCAAATCGCCCGTTGCCGCAGCCAGGACCGCCTACACGTTGGCGCGCGGCATCCGGGCGGCCACGAAAGTGATGACGGAGGTCAAGCCCGCTGTCGTCGTCGGCTTTGGCGGTTACCCGACGTTTCCGCCACTGATTGCGGCGCATCTGAAGGGCATCCCGACGTTGCTGCACGAGCAGAACGCCGTGCTCGGCCGTGCCAACAAGATGCTGGGCCGGCGCGTTTCGGCGATCGCCACATCCTTTGAGCGCACGACGCTGCTGGAGGGCGCCATGCTGTCGAAGGCCCATTATACCGGCAATCCCGTGCGCGACGTGGTGATCGAATGGGCGGCGCGGCCCTATCTGCCGTCCGCTCCCGGACAGACGTTCCATCTCCTGGTGTTCGGCGGCAGCCAGGGCGCCCGCTATTTCTCCGAGACGGTGCCGCAAGCCCTGCAACTGCTGCCGGAAGCGCAGCGCCGGCGCCTCTATGTCACGCAGCAATGCCGGGCTGAGGATCAGGCGCACGTGGCGGCCACCTACAATTCCGCGCATCCCCACATCGGCAATGAAGTGGCGCCATTCTTCAAGAACCTGCCCGAAATCATGGCGACGTCGCATCTGGTGATCGCGCGCGCCGGCGCGTCGTCGGTGGCAGAACTTGCCGTGATGGGGCGGCCATCGATACTGGTGCCGTTGCCACACGCCCTTGACAATGACCAGTTGCAGAACGCCACGCGGCTTGCCGAATCAGGTGCCTCCTGGTGTATCGAGCAGAAGCAACTCACAGCAGACCGTTTGGCCGCCGAAATCGGCCTGATGATGGATGCGCCCGGCGAACTGGCTGCGGCAGCGGCGGCGGCGAAACAGCAAGGCCGGCCAGATGCGGTTCAGCGTCTGGCCGATCTGGTCACCGGCTTGATGGTGCGGAAAGCGTAAGTTCGACCGACATTTTCTCAGCCGGCATAATTTCGGCGCAGAGGTGCCATTTAGAACCCGAGGCGCCACGACAAAGGACGACGACCCATGCAGATGCCCGGCGAGCTCGGTGCGTTCCACATTCTCGGTATCGGCGGCATCGGCATGAGTGCCATCGCCGAGATCCTGCGCGCCAAAGGCTACTCGGTTCAGGGCAGCGACCAGAAGGACAGCGCCAATACCAAGCGGCTGCGCACCAAGGGCATTCGTGTGTTCATCGGTCACGACCCGGCCAATCTCGCCGGCGCCCGCTACGTCGTGATTTCGACGGCGGTCAAGCCCGGCAATCCAGAACTCGAAGCCGCGCGCGCCCAGGGGATTCCCGTCATCCGCCGCGCTGAGATCCTGGCCGAACTGATGCGCCTCTATCAGTCGATCTCGGTCACCGGTACGCATGGCAAGACGACGACGACCTCGCTCATCGCGCATGTGCTCAAGGATACCGGGCTCGAACCGACCGTGATCACAGGCGGCATCATCAACGACTGGGGATCGAATGCGCGCCTTGGCGCTGGTCCCTGGATGGTGGTCGAGGCGGACGAATCCGACGGCACCTTCATCAAGATCCCGACTCAGATCGGCGTCGTTACGAACATCGATCCGGAGCATCTCGACTACTTCAAGTCCGTCGAGAACATGCACCGTGAGTACGAAACGTTTTTCCGCAACATCCCGTTTTATGGCCTCGCCGTCACCTGCATCGATCATCCGGTCGCGCGCGATATGATCGAGCGCCTGCAATTGCGCCGCGACGGCCGCCGTCTGCTGACCTACGGCACGGCGGCTGATGCCGATCTGCGGCTCGACAACGTGCGGCTGGATGGCCGCACGACGATTTTCGATGCGACGCTCGGCCCCCGGATCGTTGGCGGTGCGCGCCGGCTCGAAGGCTGGTCCGTGCCGATCGCTGGGCATCACAACGCGCTCAATGCGCTGGCGGCAATTGCCGTGTGCGCGGAGGCCGGCGTATCCGATGAGGCCATTCGCGAATCACTGACGCGTTTCCAAGGCGTGAAGCGGCGCTTCCAGCCGACCGGGACATGGAACGGCGTCGAGATTTTCGACGACTATGGGCACCACCCGATTGAGATCGAAGCCGTCTTGAAGGCCGCCAAAGCCGGCGCAAAAGGGCGCGTGGTCGCGGTCTGCGAGCCGCATCGCTACAGCCGTGTGCGCGATCTCTTCACCGAATTCAGCCAATGCTTCGTCGATGCCGATGCCGTCGTCATCACTCAGCTTTATTCGGCCGGTGAAATGCCCATCGACGGGGTCTCGAACCAGACGCTGGTCGAAGGGATCAGAAAGACCGGCCACGGCTCTGTCATGTCTGTTGCCAGCGAACGCGAGCTGGCGCCCGCCATTCGCAGTCTCGCGAAACCGGGCGATATGGTGCTGTTTTTCGGCGCCGGCAATTCAACCGAATGGGCGCACGCGCTACCGCAATGGCTCGCCGATGGAGATGGTGCTTGAACACTGGATTGACGTCCAAGGATCTGGCGGCCGACTTGAAAGCTGCATTGCCTGAATTGCGTGGCCGGCTCATAGCCGGTGCAAGCCTCGCTGACATCACGTGGTTCCGCGTCGGTGGCGCAGCCGAGGTATTGTTCACGCCGGCGGACGAGGCGGATCTCGCCTATTTTCTGCGCGTGGTTCCGCGCGAAGTCCCGGTTTTTGTTATTGGCCTCGGCTCCAATCTGCTGGTGCGCGATGGCGGCGTTCCCGGTGTCGTCATCCGGCTTGGCCGCGGCTTCGGCGACATGAAGGCCGAGCCTGGCCATCTGCTGCGCGCGGGAACAGCCGTGCCCGACGTCAAGGTGGCGCGCGCGGCGGCCGATGCCGGTATCGCGGGCCTCGCGTTCTATCGCGGCATTCCCGGGTCCATCGGCGGCGCGCTGCGCATGAACGCCGGTGCTCACGGCCGTGAAACCAAGGACGTGCTGATCGCCGCCCGTGCCGTCGACCGCCAAGGCACCATCCACACTCTGTCGCTCGCCGAGATGGGCTTCACCTATCGCCATTGCGGCATTTCAGGCGAATGGATCTTCACGGAAGCACTTTACCAGGGCAGCGCGGGCGAGCCCGTGGCCATCCTCAAGGAAATGAACGAGGTCGCCGAGTACCGCGAGAAGCATCAGCCGATCAAGGACCGCACCGGCGGCTCTACGTTCAAGAACCCGCCCGGCCACAGCGCCTGGAAACTGGTCGATGCTGCGGGCATGCGCGGTTTTCGCGTCGGCGGTGCCAAGGTTTCCGAGATGCATTGCAATTTCCTGATCAATGACCAGGGCGCCTCGGGCGAGGATGTCGAGCGGCTCGGAGAAACGGTGCGTGAGCGGGTGAAAGCCAACTCGGGAATTTCGCTCGATTGGGAAATTATTCGGTTAGGGCGCGCGCAAGACGGACACCTGACGGGCGAAGATTTGGCGCTGTAGGTTGGGTCAAGAGACGACGGAGCGCGGAGCTCCGCGTCGTGGCGCGACCCAACAACGGCGGTTGGAGCGAGGTAGGTTGGGTCGCGTACGTGCAGAACTTGTCCCAACCTACAGTCAACGGACAGCAGGCGCGAGGAAGCGACAATGACCACCACGAAATCCCGCGCCGAAATCCACATCGCCGTTCTGATGGGCGGTTGGTCTGCGGAGCGTACCGTTTCGCTCTCATCGGGCAAGGAATGCGCCGCTGCGCTGGAGGCCGAGGGCTTCCGCGTCACGCGTGTCGATGTCGATCGCAACATCGCCGCGACTCTTGCCCAAGTGAAGCCCGATGCCTGCTTTAATGCGCTGCACGGCCGTTGGGGAGAGGATGGCGCGATCCAGGGATTGCTCGAAGTTCTGGGCATCCCCTACACGCATTCGGGCGTGCTCGCCTCGTCGCTCGCCATGCATAAGGAGCAGACGAAGCGCATCGTTTCGAAGCATGGCGTCCCCATCGCCGAAGGACGGCAGGTGACGCCGGAGCAGGCGTTGGCCCAGCACGTTATGGCGCCGCCCTATGTGGCTAAACCGATTTCCGAGGGCTCCAGTGTCGGCGTTGTGATCGTGCGCGAGGGCGCCAATCGCCCGCCCGAGGCGATTCGCCAGATCCCCGTGACGCGCGACAACCAGATCATGGTGGAGCGGTTCATTCCAGGCCGGGAGCTGACCTGCGGCGTCATCGGCGACAAAGTCACCGCCATCATCGATATCGTCGCGGCGGGACATCTGCAGTTTTATGATTTCGAGGCGAAATACGCGCCCGGCGGCTCCAAGCACATTCTCCCCGCGCAGATCCCGGCCGGCGTCGCCGAGCGAGTCCAACGGCACACGCTCGCCGCGCATAACGCGCTCGGCTGCCGCGGCGTCTCGCGCTGTGATTATCGCTATGATGAAGCCAAAGACGATCTCATCTTCCTCGAGATCAACACGCAGCCGGGTATGACGCCGACGTCGCTGATCCCGGAACTGGCGGCCCATGCGGGCATGACGTTCGGCCAACTCGTCGCCTGGCTCGTCGAGGACGCCTCGGTCGATCGCTGAGTGCGGCGTCCACCCGTCACTTCGGCAGAACCATGAGTGCCGCCAGCAGAAGAATTGAGCACAGAATGGCCCGCAGCGCCCACTCCGGCAGGTAGCCGGTGGCACGCGATCCAAGGGCAACCCCCGGCAAGGAGCCGGCCAAGAGTGCTGCAAGCACATAAACATCGACGCTGCCGCGACTCGCGTGCGCAACGCCGCTGAGCAATGTCAGCGGGATCGCGTGCGCGATATCTGTCCCGATGGTGCGCCGGATCTGGAGAGCTGGATAAAGGCTGATCAACGCGATGACACCGATCGCACCCGCGCCGACCGAAGTCAGCGCAACCAAGCCGCCGACGACCAATCCCAAAGTCACTGTCGAAAAATGGGGATCGACCGCCTGTTCGACGAGCGTTTTGCGAGCGGCGCGGCGCTTCATGATCCAGGGAAAGGCGAACACGGCGATCGAGCTAACGACCAGCGCCGCCGCCAGCCCGTACCGGATGCATGCGGCCAGAAGGCGCGTGTCCGGCTGGGCCAGATGTAGCCACGCCAGCACGGCCAGCGCGCCCGGCATGCTGCCGGCCAGGAGGCGCCTGACAATTGTCCAGTCGACATGACCGAGCCGCCAATGGCTCCAGGCCGAATTGACCTTTGTCAGGCAGGCGAACAGTAGATCCGTGCCGACAGCCACGGCCGGCGGAATACCGAAACCGGAGATCAACAGCGGCGTCGTCAATGAGCCTGCACCGACACCAGTCAGGCCGATCAGCAGACCAATCACAAAACCGCCGACGGCCAGGGCTAGGCCTGTTTCAAGGTTGTGAAGCATCATGCGTAAGCCTTCTTAAAATGCCTTCTTAAATGCGTTCTCGAAACTCGTCTCAAACGGTATGATCTGCCCCTGTTCTTCCCGCTCCGTTCGGACGCTCAGCGTGTTCGGTGCGCGCTGCGCGAGCAGCATACGGCACTAGCCGGAACGCGGGCTCCAGTGTGCGGGGCAGGCATACTCAAAAAACACGAGATTTCAAGATAAAAAAGATATATTTTCTAAAAATAGGCGTAAAACATGCGAATAACGGGAAAAATTTTCTTAAATTCGCTCCACCGAGCGCATTTTTGCCTACCGGCTCAGCCCGTATTCCGGCGTGTCAGCATGAACACGGCCTTTTCGCCGAGGAAGTTATGCACGGTCAGCGGCATCCGGATCCAGGTGCCGAGTTGCTGCCCTGACGAGTTGAAGGCAACCGCCCGCTCGACCTTGGCGTCGACAATGCGGCAGAGATCGTCGAAATCCTTGATCGTACAGAGGTGGGCGTTGGGACTGGCGTACCACGCATCCGGCAGATTGGGTGTCACGGGCATGCGGCCGGTGAAAAGCAACCGGGAACGGACCTGCCAATGGCCGAAATTCGGGAACGAGACGATGGCCCGCCGTCCGATCCTGAGCAGGTTGGCGAGCACGAGCTTCGGCTGCAACGTCGCCTGGATCGTGAGCGACAGGATCGCGTAGTCGAACGCATCATCCGGGTAGTCGTTGAGGTCGCGGTCGGCATCGCCTTGGATCACCGACAGCCCATGCGCCACGCACGCATTGACGCGTTCGCGGCTGATCTCCATGCCGCGGCCGTCGATGTCTTTCGTCTCGGCCAGCAGCTGCAGCAGGGCGCCGTCGCCGCAGCCGACGTCGAGCACGCGCGCGCCCGGCGCCACCATGTCGGCAATCAACTGGTGATCGACGCGGATCGAGCGCGCCGGCTTGACGATCTCCTGCATCAGCGGGCCTCCACGATCTCGGTAATGCCGCGCTTGCGGGCGGCCGACGATAGGAAGCCGCGCACCGCCGAGAACAGTTCCGGCTCGTCGAGGAGGAACGCGTCGTGGCCTTTGCCGCTGACGACTTCGACAAATGAGACGTTGGCCGCGACGGCGTTGAGCGCCGTCACGATCTCCTTCGATTCTCGGGTCGGATAGAGCCAGTCCGACGTGAAGGAGACGACGCAGAACCGTGTCTTGGTGCCGCGAAACGCGTTGGCCAGTACATCGCCGTAGTCCGCAGCCAAGTCGAAATAGTCCATCGCGCGGGTGATGTAGAGGTAGCAGTTGGCGTCGAAACGATCGACAAAGGTTGAGCCCTGGTGCCGGAGGTAGCTTTCCACCTGGAAGTCGGCGCTGAACGAGAACGTCTTGGCGTCACGGTCCTGCAGGTTGCGGCCGAATTTCTTTTGCAACGCTTCCTCGGAAAGATAGGTGATGTGGGCCGCCATGCGTGCCACCGACAGGCCGTTGCGCGGTAGCTGGTGCATCTCCTGATACTTGCCCTGGCACCAATCCGGATCGGCCATCACGGCTTGGCGTCCCACCTCGTGGAAGGCGATGTTCTGCGCCGAGTGCCAAGCGGCGGTCGCAATCGGCACGGCGGCGAACACGCGCTCCTTGTGCCGCGCTGCCCATTCGAGCACCTGCATGCCCCCCATCGAGCCGCCAACCACGGCAAAGAGCTGATCGATGCCCAGATGATCGATCAGCCGCACCTGGGCGTTGACCATGTCGCGAATGGTAATGACGGGGAATTTGAGGCCCCACGGCTGTCCCGTTGCCGGATTGCGCGAGGCAGGCCCCGTCGTCCCCATGCAGCCGCCGAGGATGTTGGGGCAGATGACGAAAAACCGGTCGGTGTCGATGGGCTTGCCCGGGCCGATCATGATTGTCCACCAGCCCGGCCGCTTGGTGACGGGATGGTCGTTGGCGACGTGCTGATCACCCGTTAACGCGTGACAGATGAGAATGGCGTTCGATTTCGCGGCGTTGAGGCGGCCATAGGTCTGATAGGCGATCTGAAACGGCCCGAGATCGCGCTGGCATTCTAGCGCCAAGGCGGCACTGGCCGGAATTTTCAGGAGCAGACTCGCTGGCGTATCCACTTCGGGCGAATTCGCCAGCGGCCGTTCAGCCGCATTTTCCAGTACCACGTCGTCGGCGGCCTTGCCGCCTGCCGCGTTCAGCGACCCCGTAGCATTCCTTGGCCCCGTTGCATTTTTTGGCCCCGTTGCATTTTGTGGTGATGCCATCAGCGCCTCCGTGTGGAGCCTTGCGGCTCCGAAACAGAAAAACCCAGCCTCGGCTGCCTCGCTCTCAGAGCCGAGGTCGAACCGATGAAACCGGGTCGCGCGCACGGCCATTTTAGCGAATTTTTTACGTGGCTGCAAGCCGGCCGGCCAAATGACCACGAGTGGCCTGATGCTTAGTGGATGGCCGCGGTCACCGTCAAGCGCCGGGTTCTGGCAATGCCGGTTTTGGTTAGCGTCCGGGCTGCCTTCTACCCGGTTGGCGCCTCACAGCACTGACGTCGCGGCGCGAGGCAGGAACGCCCCCCCACCTTTCGGCACCGTGAGGCGTCCATTCTCGACGATGACGGCGCCGCGGAGCATCGTGAGAACAGGCCAGCCCGTGATCTCGAGCCCTTCGTAGGGCGTGTAATCGCTGCCGTCGTGCAAATCGGCATGGGCAATCTTGCGCGTGATCGAGGGATCCCAAAGCACCAGATCCGCGTCAGCGCCGATGGCGATCGAGCCTTTGCGGGGGCTGAGGCCATAAGCTTTGGCGTGGTTGGTTGCCGTCAACGTCGCAAAGCGCGGAAGATCGATGCGCTTCTGCATCACGCCTTCCGAAAACAGGATCGGCAGCCGCGTTTCGACGCCCGGAATACCGTTCGGCACCCAGCGGAAACTGGTGCGGCCTTTCGGTGTGAGCTTGCCCTGCGGGTCATCGTAACGGAACGGGCAATGGTCGGACGAGAAAAGGTCGAACGCGCCGCGCGTCAGGCCATCCCAACAGGCCTGCTGGCTGGCGGCATCGCGTGGCGGCGGGCTGCAGACGTACTTGGTGCCTTCCATGTTGAGGCCTTCAAGGTCCTTCGCGGTCAACACGAGATATTGCGGGCAAGTCTCGGCGATGACTTTGAGCCCACGTGCCCGCGCCCGCGCGATCTCCTCGATGGCCTCGCCATTGGAGACGTGCACGATCACAACGGGAACGCCGACAACCTCGGCCAGCGTCAAGGCGCGATGGGTCGCCTCCCGTTCGGCTGGGATTGGGCGGGAGGCTGCGTGGAAGCGCGGCGCAATGCGCCCTTCGGCCTCGAACTTGTCCGTCAGAAAGCGAATGATGTCGTAGTTCTCGGCGTGTACCATCACCAGCGCGCCGGTCTCCTTAGCGACGGTCATCACCTTCAGGATCTGCTCGTCCGTGAGCGCCAGTCCCTCGTAGGTCATGAACACCTTGAACGACGAGTACCCGTCGCCGATCAGCGCAGGCAGCTCCTGCCCCAGCACCTGCGGTGTCGGGTCGGACACGATGAGATGGAAACCGTAGTCCGTATAGCACTGCCGGTCGGCGAGCTTATGGTAGGCGGTGACGGCTGAGCGCAGGCTCTGGCCTTTCTCCTGCATGCAGAACGGCAACACCGTGGTGTTACCGCCGCAAACCGCCGCACGCGTGCCGCTCTCGAAATCGTCGGCCATGATGATGCCAGGGCCGCTCGGCTGCGCGATATGGACGTGGCTGTCGATGCCGCCGGGCATCACGATCTTGCCGCGCGCATCGATCCGGTGGTCGGCCGCCCCGAGATTTTCGCCGAGCGTGACGATGCGGCCGCCGCGGATGCCGATATCGCAAGAAATGACGTCGTTGCCGGTGACGACCCGGCCACCACTTATCACCGTATCGAATGCCGGCATGACCGGGCGCTCCCTCATCCGCAGATCCCTGCCGGTAGCCTAACAGGCCGCCGCGGGCTGGGGCAGCAACATTGCAGTCTTGCCACGGCGGGGTTTCGGGCGTCCACAGAAGCGGCAATGCGCGCATAGCCAAGTTCGCTGCGCTGCGATAAAGGCTTGTCCGGACAAATAAACCACGGGCAGACAGGGTAGGGGGTCACGCATGCACGGCTCGCATGGCGCCGCCGTTCGCGGCAGAGCGCACGCCGACACGGCCGCTGACGGTGCAATTGTTGTGGTTCATCACCCCATCCGTTATCCGCACGAACAGCATCCGAAAGGCGCTGAAACGATCGAGGTTGCGCCCGGAATTCTCTGGGCGCGCGTGCCGTTGCCGTTTCGGCTCAACCATGTCAATTGCTGGTTGATCCGCGAAACGAATGGCTGGACGCTCATCGATACCGGGACCGCCAATCCGGAAGCGCGCGCGGTCTGGGAGGCGCTTTTTCAGGGTGTACTCGCGGGCGCGCCGATCGTCCGCCTCATTGCGACACACGGTCACACGGATCACGTCGGCCTCTCCGGCTGGCTCTCCGAGAAGTCGGGTGGCGCGCCGTTCCACATCACGCTGGTCGAATGGCTGTCCGCCACGCTCAGGATCGACGAGGCACGGTCGCCGCTGCGGCCGGAAAACATCAAATTCCTCAATTCGCATGGCTGCGATACCGATACGATCGAGGGCTTTGCCGACGAGCGCCGGCGTACCCACGCGCAGATGGTGCCATTGCCGCCGGCCATCGAACGGCTGAAGAACGGAACGCGGCTGACCTTCGGCGGCCGCCAGTGGGAGACGATGGTCTGCGGCGGACATGCAGCGGAACACGCCTCGTTCTGGTGCGCCGAGGACAATCTGCTGATCGCGGGCGATCAGGTGTTGTCGAAGATTTCGCCGATGATCGGCGTGTTTCCGACCGAACCGGAGGCCGATCCTCTCACCGAATATCTGGCCTCGCTCGACCGCTTCCGGGCACTGCCGGCCGATGCCCTTGTCCTGCCGTCGCACGGGCTGCCGTTCACCGGACTGCACACGCGCGTCGAGGAATTGGCGTATCACCATGGGCTCCGGCTTGCCGAACTCGAGCGGCTGATGGAGCGTCCGTCCACCGCTATGGACTTGGCGCGCGGATTGTTTCCCAAACCCGTTGCCGAGGGACAGGCACGGCATGCGTTTTCGGAAACGCTTGCTCATGCCAACCACCTGATGACGCACGGCCGGGCGGTACGAACGCTCGATGGCCAGGGGCGTTATCTGTTCGCCCGGGCGCGGTAGATCCACCGGCGGAACGGCGGTGGATCCACGAGAGGACTGCGGGCGGGCACCGCGTGATCCGCGAATCGTTTATGTATCATACGGGTTTCCCGGTCCAGGGGTCGCAGTTTAGTCACATTGGACCGGCAACTAGCACGGTGGGGGACCGGGTTCGGTCCAAGGTGGTGTGGCAGGGCCGGCTCCGGCATCGCACGCAAGTGCGCCGATGCGCGACCGGTCCGCGGGTGCTCCGGCAACGGCCAGCACCCCAGATCGACGGGAACAGCATGAACTCGGACGCCCGGTTTTCGAACACGGCCCATTCGAACGGGCCCCAATCAATGAAATCCAATCGGATTTTGGCTTCTGGCGCGGTTACGCTTGGACTGATTGCTGCAGCAATCGTCGCCGTCGAACCTGCCTTCGCGCAAGGTGCTCCAGCCGGTGAAGTCCTCAAGAGTGTGGCCGGCCCGGCGGGCGGTGGCCATTCATTCGTGCAGCTTTTCCTGCAGGCCCATATCGTCGTCAAATTCGTGATGGTCGGGCTGATGCTCGCGTCCGTCTGGTCCTGGGCGATCATCGTCGAGAAGCTGTTCGCCTTCCGCCGCGCCCGCTCCGAGGCTGACCGCTTTGAGGCGATGTTTTGGTCCGGCCAATCGCTGGAAGAACTCTACACCGGCATGTCGCGCGGCAAGACGTTCTCCATGGCCGCCCTGTTCGTCGCCGCCATGCGCGAGTGGAAACGCTCGGTCGAGGGAAACATTCGCGCGCTGGGCGGCATCCAATTGCGCGTCGAGAAGGTGATGGACGTCACCATCAGCCGCGAAATGGAGCGCCTGGATAGACGGTTATTGTTTCTGGCCACGGTCGGATCGACGGCGCCATTCGTCGGCCTGTTCGGCACGGTCTGGGGCATCATGACCAGCTTCCAAGCCATTGCCGCCTCGCAGAATACGAGCCTCGCGGTCGTGGCGCCGGGCATCGCCGAGGCCCTGTTCGCGACGGCGCTGGGCCTGCTCGCCGCCATCCCGGCGGTTATCGCTTACAACAAGTTTTCGGCTGACTCGGCACGCCTGGCGCAGCGCCTGGAAGCCTTCGCCGATGAGTTCGCCGCCATCGTTTCGCGCCAGATCGACGTGCGTACTTAGTTCGTGGCGCTTCGGTTGCCCAGTGAGCAGCCGCACGGGCCTTTCCGTATCCACGCGACGGATGCGTGTCCAAGCGAAGCTTGGCTCCGCCAAGACGGGCATCTGAAGGCGCAAAAGGGAGCAAGTCTCATGGGTGCAAGCCTCAAAGGATCGGCACAAAGTGGACGCCGTGGCCGCCGGCGCAGCCATGCGCCGATGAGCGAGATCAACGTCACGCCGTTCGTCGACGTCATGCTGGTGCTGCTGATCATCTTCATGGTGGCGGCTCCCTTGATG
>JANXRM010000067.1 GCA_025353015.1 Hyphomicrobiales bacterium | reverse complement strand
CAGCCGCCTTCACGCTTCTCGTAGGGGACCACGTCGTAGAAGGTGGTCAGGATTTCCTCGCCGTCCATGCCGAGGGCATAGAGGAAGGTGGTCGCCGGCAGTTTGCGGCGACGGTCGATACGTACGAACACCACGTCCTTGGCATCGAACTCGAAATCGAGCCACGAGCCGCGGTAGGGGATGATGCGGGCTGCGAACAACAGTTTGCCGGACGAGTGGGTGCGGCCGCGGTCGTGATCGAAGAACACGCCCGGCGAGCGGTGCATCTGTGAAACGATGACGCGCTCGGTGCCGTTGATGACGAACGTGCCGTTTGGCGTCATGAAGGGCATATCGCCCATGTAGACGTCCTGCTCCTTGACGTCCTTGATGGACTTGGAGCCCGTTTCCTCGTTCACGTCGAACACGATCAGGCGCAGCTTCACCTTCAGCGGCGCTGCAAACGTCATGTCGCGCTGCTGGCACTCATCCACATCGAACTTCGGCGGCTCGAACTCATAGCGCACGAACTCGAGCGTAGCCTTGCCGGAAAAATCGGAAATCGGGAAAACGGAACGGAAAACCGACTGCAAGCCCGCGTCGGTGCGCCCACCCGGCGGCTCCTTGACCATCAGGAAATCGTCGTACGAACTCTTCTGAACCTCGATGAGGTTCGGCATCACAGCGACCTCGGCGATCGAGCCGAATTTCTTCCTGATGCGCCTGCGACCGGTGAACGTGTCAGCCATGTTCGCTCCTCTCAGTGGCGGGATGTCCGCCTTCAGTTCCGCCGCGCAGCGTCGTCGCTGCAGCCAGCCGTCAAATGACCCGGCCTCGATGACGAGACCTTCAAAACGGTTCGCCGGAGGATCCAGACCAGCGCAATGTGCGTTGCAGATCCTCCGGGGAACCGTCAGGTAGAACGAGAGCGGGGGACCGGCGGTCGCGAACAGGATTTCTCCTGCCGCCCGCCGCCGGCACCCTGCGCCCGCGTAATTACTTCACTTCGACCTTGGCGCCCGCGTCTTCGAGCTGCTTACGCAGCTTGGCCGCATCGTCCTTGGAAACGCCTTCCTTCACGGCCTTGCCACCGGCCTCGACGAGGTCCTTGGCTTCCTTGAGGCCCAAGCCCGTGATGGTCCGGACTTCCTTGATGACGTTGATCTTCTTGTCGCCACCCGAAATAAGGATAACGGAGAACTCCGTCTGCTCCTCTACGGGTGCAGCACCAGCGCCTGCGGGGCCTGCAACGGCGACGGCCGCAGCAGCGGCGGAAACGCCCCACTTTTCTTCGAGGATCTTGATCAACTCGGAAGCTTCGAGGATCGTCAGCTTCGAGAGGTCGTCGGCAATCTTGGAAAGGTCAGCCATTGTAAGTCACCTGTTGGATTGATTGGTTCGAACCTGGTTCGTCGTGTTGTGACAGTGGGCGGCGCCGGCTCAGGCAGCCTCCCCCTTGTCGACCTTCGCCTTGAGCAAGCGAGCGAGGGCGGAGCCCGGCTCGTTGATCGTGCGAGCAAGCTTGCTGGCCGGTGCGTTGATGACACCGAGCAACTTGGCTCTGAGCTCGTCCAGCGATGGCAAATCGGCAAGCGCTTTCACGCCCTTGGCATCGAGAATGGTCTTGCCCATCGCGCCGCCCAGGATCACGAGCTTGTCGTTGTCCTTGGCATAAGCGACGGCAGCCTTCGCCGCGGCGATCGGGTCCTTCGAGTAGGCCAGCATAACCGGCCCCTTCAAAAGCACCTTGATGCCCTCGGCGTCCGTGCCATTGAGCGCGAGCGCTGCCAGCCGGTTTTTGGCCACCCGGACCGATCCACCAGCCGCTTTGACGCGACGGCGAAAATCAGCCGATTGGGCAGCCACCAGGCCGGCATTGCGAGCTACGACGATCACGCCCGTGTCTTTCAACACGCCGTTGAGCGACGTTACGAGCTCACGTTTTGCGGCTCTGTCCACTTGGCTACACTCCGTATTGCAGCAGGCACCTGACGGCACCTGTCGCGGGTTGCACCTTGCCGTCCTGGGTGCGATGGCTTGCGGCCCGCAACCGAGACGACGCTAGGATCCTGTCCGCCCGCGCGCCTTTACCAAGTGGCACGGTGCGACCCGAAGAGGTTCGAAGCCCGTCAACCCCCAACGAGGGCATCCCGGCTCGTCTCCCGTCTCTTGCAGGCCCAATCTGGAGTCCAGTTTGGATTAAGCCGGCGTTGCGGCCGGCACCTGCAGTCTCGGACAGGTTCGAGTGCTCTCTGCATTGCCATGGGCATCGCCTTCCAGCCTTGCCCAGCAGCGTTGCGTCCGGCACTCGACCTCCAGATCTTGCGATCTGGAATTCTACGTACATTTCGCCAAAGCCCGAGGGCTCGGCAGCTGCGTCAGCCTTGAACCGGGCCGCTCATGACCGTCGCGGGGTCAACTTTCAATCCCGGGCCCTGCGTCGATCCGATCGAAATCTTCTTGACGTAGGTGCCTTTCGAACCGGCTGGCTTGGCACGGGCAACGGCTTCGACGAACGCCTTGATGTTGGCGACCAGCGCTGGCTCGTTAAAACTCGCTTTGCCGACGCCGGCATGCACGATGCCGGACTTTTCGACGCGGAATTCAACGGCGCCGCCCTTGGCACCGCGCACCGCACCGGCGACGTCCATCGTCACCGTGCCGACACGCGGGTTCGGCATCATACCGCGGGGGCCAAGGACTTTGCCGAGGCGACCCACGAGACCCATCATGTCGGGCGTGGCGATGCAGCGGTCAAAGTTGATGACGCCCTTGGACACGGCCTCCACCAGATCTTCAGCGCCGACCACATCGGCGCCGGCGGTCTTGGCTTCTTCGGCCTTGGCGCCACGGGCAAACACAGCGACGCGCTGTGTCCGGCCGGAGCCGTTCGGCAACGCGCAAACGCCGCGGACCATCTGGTCGGCATGCTTTGGGTCGACGCCGAGGTTCATCGCGATCTCGATGGTCTCGTCGAATTTGGCCTTGGCGCGGGCCTTGACCAGCTTGACTGCCTCATCGACGCCGTAAGCCTTGCTCCGGTCGATGCCTTCATGGGCTGCTGCAGCGCGTTTGCCGCCGGCAAGCCGGGATGCCTTGATCTTTTCTGGTGCGATTGCCATTGGCCGTTACTCCACCACCTGCAGACCCATCGACTTGGCCGAACCAGCGATGGTTTTCGCCGCGGCGTCGAGGTCGGATGTGTTCATATCTTTCATCTTCAGCTTGGCGATATCGCGGATCTGCGCCATGGTGATTTTGCCCGCGATCGCACGGCCCGGCTCCTTCGAGCCAGAACCCGGCTTGCCCGTCGCCTTCATGCCCGCAGCCTTCTTGATCAAGAAGGTAGCTGGCGGCAAGCGCATCTCGAAGGTGAATGAGCGGTCGGAATAGACCGTGATCTTCACCGGAACCGGAGCGCCCTGCTCCAGATCCTTGGTCTTGGCGTTGAACGCCTTGCAGAATTCCATGATGTTGACGCCGCGCTGACCGAGCGCAGGGCCGATGGGTGGGGCCGGATTGGCTTGGCCTGCCGGTACTTGCAGGTTGATGAAACCGTCGACTTTTTTGGCCATCTCTTGTCTCCATGCGGAAAGGCAATGCCCTTCCTGGGTTAGCGGTCAACGGGCTGGCTGGCCCTTCCGCGACACGGAACGGACGATCCCTCTTGATGACCTTGGGGGCTCGGCCGTTCCACTCTCGTCCGGCAGCTCGATTGCTCTAACTACCGACCTTTTCGACTTGCCCGAACTCAAGATCGACCCGCGTCGGACGGCCGAAGATCATGACGGCCACCTTGAGGCGTGTCCGCTCCTCGTCGACTTCCTCGACTTGGCCCGCGAAGGTTGCGAACGGGCCGTCGGACACCTTGACGTTCTCGCCGACTTCGAACGTGACGGAGGGCTTCGGGCGCTCGACACCCTCTTTGACCTGATTGAGGATGCGCATCGCTTCAGCATCCGAGATGGCAATCGCCTTGTTCTCGGCGCCAAGAAAGCCTGTTACCTTCGGGGTATTCTTGATGAGCACGAAGCCAGCATCGGTCATTTCCATTTTGACCAGCACATATCCTGGGAAGAGCTTGCGCTCGACTTGCCGCTTCTTGCCGCGATGGACCTCTGTGACGTCCTCATGCGGCACCAGCACCTCATCGAACAAGTGCTCGAGGTTGGAAGATTTAGCCCGCTCCTTTATGGATTCGGCCACCTTCTTCTCGAAGTTCGAGTAGGCGTGCACAATATACCAGCGCTTCGCCATGATTCTCTCTCGTTGCGCCTCTATCTGCGATCCGGACCGGGATCAACGACCAATACCGAGCACCAGCTGAACGGCGTAACCAAGGGCCAAATCAGCGGCGGTGAAGAAAGCCGAGGCCAACGCAACCATGATTAAGACCATGATCGTCGTGATCCAGACTTCCTTCCAGGTCGGCCACGTGACCTTGGCAACTTCCTGGCGGACTTCCTGGATAAACTGAATGGGGTTTAAGCTTGACATTCGCACCGATCCTTCAGCCAGCCCGCACCCAATCGGCCTAACAGGCCGGCGGGGAGCCGTCGCAAAACTCTCCGGGTCGCAAGATCCCGAGCCAGCTGTGCAGAAGTGGCAGGGGCGGAGGGTCTCGAACCCCCAGCCTTCGGTTTTGGAGACCGACGCTCTACCAATTGAGCTACACCCCTAGATACGTCGCCTTAGTCCTCAGAACCGCGTCGAACGCCACGCAGACCAATTGTGTCTATTACGCGGTGGCCCCAAGCGACAGATCCTGAACCTTTGGCGGTAGCATCCTCAAGCGACATGGTCGGCGAAGCGCGCCTCGGGACTTCATGTCCAGTGGACTCGCTGCCGACCTCGTTATGATTGCGACCGTGTTGCGCTGCCTTATAAGCGTCGATCCGCGGCAACACAAGCTCCAACATATAATTTATTCTTGACAGACCCTCTGCTGCCGCAGCGCAGCCGTGCAGACCGGCACGATCAGGCGGGTTCTACCACCACGGCGGTGCCATAGGCCAGCACCTCGGTCACACCCGGATTGATTTCGTTGGCGTCATACCGCATGGCGACGACCGCATTGGCTCCGAGAGACACCGCGTGTGCAACGAGGAGATCGTAGGCCTGCTGCCGCGATTGCTCGGCAAGCGTGGTGTAGATGGTAATCTCGCCGCCTTTCATGGACTGCAGGAAAGCGCCGAGACCTGCAATGATGTTCCGCGACCGCACGGTAACGCCGCGCGCGACGCCGACATGGCGCACGATGCGGTAGCCCGCGAGGTCGTTGGTGGTCGCGATGAGCATGACGTGAGGCTCCAGGTCGCAGGTATCAGGCCCAATGTCTCACCGATGTATCGCTATCGATGCGACCTGGAACCTGAAACCTGCCGTTCCCGCCTTATTCCACGATCTTCGTGACGACGCCGGCGCCGACGGTGCGGCCGCCTTCGCGGATGGCGAAGCGAACCTTCTCTTCCATGGCGATCGGCTGGATCAGCTCCACCGCGAACTCCGCGTTGTCGCCCGGCATCACCATCTCGGTACCCTCTTTCAAGGTCACCACGCCGGTCACGTCGGTCGTGCGGAAGTAGAACTGCGGCCGGTAGTTGTTAAAGAACGGCGTGTGCCGGCCGCCCTCTTCCTTGGTCAGGATGTAGGCCTCGGCCATGAACTTCTTGTGCGGCTTGACGCTGCCGGGCTTGGCCAGAACCTGGCCGCGCTCGACGGCTTCCTTTTCGATGCCGCGCAGGAGGCAGCCGACGTTGTCGCCGGCCTGGCCGCTGTCCAGCAGCTTGCGGAACATCTCGACGCCCGTGACGATCGTCTTCTGCGTGTCCTTGAGGCCGATGATCTCGGCTTCCTCGCCGACCTTGATGACGCCGCGCTCGATGCGGCCGGTGACGACCGTGCCGCGACCCGAGATCGAGAACACGTCTTCGATCGGCAGCAGGAACGGCTTGTCGACGTCGCGCTGCGGCTGCGGGATGTAGCTGTCGAGCGCGTCGTAGAGCTTCAGGATCGCCTCGTCGGCCAAGGGGCCCTTCTCGCCGTTGAGCGCCTTGATGGCGGCGCCGCGGATGACGGGCACGTCGTCGCCCGGGAACTGGTAGACCTTCAGAAGTTCGCGCACCTCGAGCTCGACCAGATCGAGCAACTCAGCGTCGTCGACGACGTCGCACTTGTTCAGGAACACGACGATGTAGGGAACGCCGACCTGGCGGGCGAGCAGGATGTGCTCCCGCGTCTGCGGCATCGGGCCGTCCACGGCCGAGACCACCAGGATGGCGCCGTCCATCTGTGCCGCGCCCGTGATCATGTTCTTGACGTAGTCGGCATGCCCTGGGCAATCGACGTGCGCATAGTGGCGCTTCGCCGTCGAGTATTCCACGTGGCTGGTCGCGATCGTCAGGATCTTCGTCGGGTCGCGGCGGCCCTGGCTTTCCGAAGCCTTGGCCACTTCGTCATAGGCGATCGCCGTCTTGGTCCAGCCCTTGGCGGCCGACACCGTCGTCAGCGCCGCCGTCAGCGTCGTCTTGCCGTGGTCCACGTGACCAATCGTGCCGACGTTGCAATGCGGCTTGCTGCGATCAAACTTTTCCTTGGCCATGG
>JANXRM010000058.1 GCA_025353015.1 Hyphomicrobiales bacterium | reverse complement strand
ATAGCCTTGTTGATCCCGCACAAAGCGGCCCCTGTCATTATCCAGGAACCATTTCGCCAGCCTCGATTGACCCTCGCGATAGCATCCGTCGAGTGAAAAGAGCTGACCGCCGTCCTTCAGCACGGCGCGAACGTTATTGAGCGTGTCGACAACGGCATCGTCTGGAATGTGATGCAACACGCCATTCATCATGACAATGTCGGCGGGTCCGAATTCAAGTGCGGCGGCTGCATCAAAAAAGCGACAGAAAAACCGGCCACGATCGCCGAACGTCTTGGTCGCATGCGCGATATAGGCCTCGTCGATATCGAAGCCGATATAGTCGACGCCCCTTGGCAGATGCCGGAGGATGTAGCCCGGGCCGCAACCGATATCAATGATCCGTTGCCCGGGCCGTATGGAGAGGTACTCTTCTATCGCTTTTATGCGCGCGCGAAAGAACCCGCCTGCATTCTGCGATGCTTGATAAATCGCCGGAGAGTTCAATACTGCCTTCATTCCGCGTCGTCCTTTCCCAGGCAGGGTCGATATCGATCGCAATCAGTCGTCGTGAGATCGCGACAGCCGCTTGAAAACCCAGATGTTCATGAGCAGGAAATTGGTGAGCGGTACTAAAACCACGGCGCCCAGAACCCCAAAGGCATAGTGCAGCCCCAACCCATCGATGGCCCCGGCCATGGCACCTAGTGTTACAGCCAGATTGACGGCATGCACGGCGCAAAAGCGCGCAGCGTCGCCAAGCAACCCGCTTTCCGACCGGAACGAGAAATTCCGGTGGCCGACGAAATTGAGCGGCAATGACGCGATATAGGCGCATCCGGACGCGAGCTTTCCACCGCAACCGGTGCCGCTGACGAGCAGGGCCGTGACCGCGGCGAAGACGAGCCCGCTCGAGACCCCGACGAGTCCGAAACGCAGCCCCTTGGCCCAAAGCGCATTTGTGCTGGTAACGGACCGCCAAAGCCCGCGGGCGACGCCGTCGGACGCGGCAACGGGCGGAACGGCGCTGTTGTTGCGGGTTTCGTCACAGTTTGGGCCTGTCTCGCTCATCGCAAGGTGCTCGTTAGCACATCAGTTCAGCCGCGGCACAGTGAAAGCCGTCCTTATCGATACCCCAGCAGGCCATCCGGCCGTCGCGACTTGGGGTCCCTTGGACGGTAACCGTATCGCCGACCCAGAGTGGCCGCGTCAGGCGCGCCTCGAAACCGATGAGTGGACCGGCGAGGTGCGGCACGGCGGCATCGAGCATCAATTGCAGTGTCAGCCCGCCATTCTGAACGGCCTCGGGGTAACCTTCGTCACGGCGTGCATAGTCGGAATCGTAATGAATCCGGTGCGCATTCCAGGTAATCGCCGAATAGCGGAAGACGACGGCATTGCTGAGCTGGAACGTTTTGGACCACGCAGCGTCCGAAGGTGGCCTGACGGGTTTGGGGAGTGGGTTCTTTTCACCAGGTTGCAGGCCCTCGCGATAAACCGCGTCGAAGTCCTCGACGGCGATCGTTTTGCCTTGCACCTCGATCGTGTGCCGCAGGGTCAGCACGACAATCGCTCCTGTCCGCGCCAGCTTGGGCGTGATGCCGACCACCTCGGCGATGCGCCGGGCCTGAGTTCCCGCCCTCAACGCGCCCATGATCTTGACGCGCCGTCCGGCCCCCATTCGGCGGGCCAGCGGAATCGGCGGCAGGAAAACACCCGTGTTGGGATGCCCGTCAGGGCCAATGTCACTTTGCTTCGCATTGTTGCAGAAGAACATCGAAAACCAATGCGGCGGAAGCTCGGTTCCCCTCACGAACTGGTCCGGGTCCAGGTCGAGCATGGCGGCAATGCGCTGCACCGTCGTTAGGCTGATATCATCCTCGACGATGTGCCGTCGCCCGATCCATTGTTGAAGCTCGGGCATCGCCGCCTCGATCAAATCGGCTGCTTGCCCCATTGCTCTTCCCCTGTCTTCCCGCATGTCATGCTGCAATTATTTCAATGCGCGCTCTTGCGGAACACGGTCGAGGCGAGCAGGCCGGCGCCGAGCGCCAGAAAGACCGTCGCCAAGCCGTAGAGCAGCGGATAGCCGTAGGCGAAGGCATGGACCGTGTCTTCCAAGCCTTCCCGCTCGAGGTCGAGCCGGGCTGTGTATTGATGCAGCAACTCGCGATTGCGGAACAGGAAGACACGCGTTTCAAAGGAACCAAGAGTGACATTAGCCGGCACATCGACGGTGGCTCGAAACAGACTGCGGCCGATGAAGGCCACGCTGTATTCGTCCAGGTTGTAGAGCTTCTGTTTGCGTTTCAGCCGAACGATGGCATCGCGAAAATCCTTGACCTCGGCAGCCGTGCGCGCCTCGGACTCGCCTTTGGCCAGCGTCATCGGTACATAGGCAAAGCCGATGCCGCTGGATTTGAGAACCTCCTCGGAGGCGACGTCGTCGAGCGGGCGTGTGGCGGCGATTGCGTAGTAGGTCGGCACACTCGTGAATTCGAGCTTGTCGGTATTGAGCCAGATGCCGAGCACGCGATTTTTCTTGCGCGCGACTAGGCGGGCGGGTGCGCCAGCGACGACGACGACGATGTCGTAAAGGCCTGCTTCAGGGCTGGTTTGCCGGCTGTTGTCGACCGCACCGAAGACCACGATTTCAGTGCCCGCGAAGCTCGACGTCACAGCCACCCGCCGCGTCGACACATCGGCTTGCACAGTCTCGCGCGCCAACTGCGAACTCGGATTGGCGGCATCCGTTTGCCTGGGCGCGGGCAGCACATTGCCTGGCACCGGTATAGCTCGCTGGCGGGGTTGCTGGGCGAACGTATCTGCGACCGGTAGGAGCAAGAATAGGAACATCAGCGAACACGCCAGTGTCCGGGTGGCGAGCATGTTTGGCGTTTGGCGTCCTAGTCGCATCAGTGATCCCCGGGAGCGCCCCGGCCAGCGTTGAAATTCGGCGCGAACGCCTGCTCAGGCGGCACGCCACTGAGGGGCTGGCCAACGAGGGGCTGGCCAAAAGATTGCCGCAGTGACCGAGCCTCCCAAGCGCGGCGGTCACGGCGGCTCGGATTGATTGAAACTCCCTGCCCGGCATAGGGATAGCATGGCCTTCCCAATTGCAAGGCGAATGTCAGGCGGCCGCTGCGGTTTTCTGTCGGGTGTGAGTAGGGCCGGCTGCTGGGGCGGGGCGTTGGTCGAGTGACTGTCAACGTCGCGACGCATCGGCTGTTGACCGGCGGCGAAGGTGCCTTGGCAACTGTGGCGTCGTTGCAATTGCAGCTGGTAGCCGGGATCGCCTAGGTTGCCACAAGGCTCGTTCCTTGCATTCGGCTCTGTTTCCCGAGATGTCACTCATTCCGGAGTTCGCACGTGCGCCCAATTTCATTGCTGGCTTGCCTCCTTGCCTTACTGTTCGCGCCGGCCAAATTGTGTGCCGAAAGCAACGCAGCCCCTCAAGCGCCGGCCACGATCGCCATCATCGGCGACAGTCTGGCCGACGGAATGTGGGGTGGGCTCTACAAGATCCTGCAGAAGGAAAAACAGTATAAGCTGTTCCGTGGCGCCAAGAACTCGGTCGGCTTCACAGGTGCTGGGCTTACAGACATGATCGACCGCGCCTTTGCCGCCGGCGAATCCCAAGCCTTGGTCATGATGGTTGGCGCCAACGACCGGCGGAGCTTTTTTGCCGAGGGCAAATCCAAGGCCTTGCTCGGCACGCCGGCCTGGATTGAGCTTTATCGCGGAAGAATTGGGGCATTCATGGATCATGCGGGTAAGCGCAACGTCCCGCTGGTCTGGATTCTGCTGCCGGCGATGCGCGCTGCCGACGCCACGCGTGATGCAGAACTCGTGAACGGGGTCATCGTCGAGGCGGCCAAGACCCGCCCGCACGTCACCCTTATCGAGACGGCGACGCTGACGGTGGACGAAAAGGGCGCCTATGCCGCCTATTTCAACGATCTTGCCGGCCAGAAGCGCTTGATGCGCGCTAGTGACGGCGTACATTTCGAGCAACCCGCCTATGAGTTGATCGGCGATCTGGTGATGAAGCGCCTGCGCGAGGTATCGCCGCGGTTCAAGAGTATGGCTGCGGAGTGATCAGGTACGCGGGACAGCTCTGGAATGTCGTCGCAGCGGTCCTCGTCTTGCTGGCGTCTGGCACAGAGTCTGATGCCCAGACGGCTCGCGCTGTTCGCGGCAAAGCACCAACCGGTCGGATGGCTGACGCCGCCGATCTCGAAGCTCTAGCAAAATTCCATGCGAGCCTGGCCAAAATGGAGGCGGACCCCAACAAATCGGGCCGCCTCAACGTGCTCCAGATCGGTGACAGCCATACGGCCGCCGACCATTTTTCTGGCCGGTTGCGCAGCCTACTACAGGCGCGCTTTGGCAATGGTGGGCGGGGTTTCCTGCCTCCCGGCGTGCCGCATCCCTGGTATAAGCCCTACCAAGTGTCGGTGACCCAGACCGCCGGCTGGAAAATCCTCTCGAGCAATAAGGCCGCGCCGGATGCGGCACAATTCGGATTGTCTGGCCTTGTGGCTGAGGCCAGCGCCGCCGGCGAGACGATTACTGTCGAGGTCAAAGCCGGGATCGACCGTTTTGCGGTAGGCTATCGGTGGCGGCCTGACGGCGGCTCATTCGAGATTGTCGCCGATGGCATGTCGACCGGCCAGGTCCAGACGCGTTACCCAGCTGATGGGCACAAGGAAGTCGTGCAAAGCATCAGCGGGATGGGCGGCAAGGGCAGCGATCATCCCTGGCGGATCGAGATCCGGACGATAGGGGACGGTCCGGTCGATATAACCGACATGTCGATCTTGGGCATCAAGGGCATCCGGTTCTCGAATCTCGGGTTTATCGGCGCCCAGGTTTCGCTTATGGGTCGCTGGCATTGGCCAACGGTGCGCGCGCAGTTGGCAGAACTCGATCCAGCGCTGATTATCCTGGCCTTCGGCACGAACGAGGGACACGCGGTGTCGGCCGACATCGAAGCCCGCTATGCGCGTCAATTCGGAGACCGGTTGGCAGCACTGAAAGCAGCGGCGCCTAATGCGTCGATCGTGGTCGTCGGCACTCCGGATGCTAACCGCTATCCCAAATTCTGTTTGCCGCCGCCGTCGCCAGCGGCTGGACAGGCGCCAGCGGCAAACCCCAATGCGCCAGCCGACGGGGCGTCCGACGTGCGACCGCCAGCGCCAAACGAAATATCTACAGCCTCGCCTGAACCACCCGTGACGGCACCTGCAAGTCAGCCGAAATCCGCCAAACTCAAGCCACCGCCGCCAGAGCCGCCGCCAAACGCCATTTGCCTGCCGCTCGACGCAACAGAACGGTCTGGCTATGAGCGGATGCTGGCGGACAAGGATCGCCGTCTCTGTCGTTGGCACACGCTGCCGGCCATTTCGGTTGTTCGTGCCATTCAGCGCGACGTGGCAGCGCTGCAAGGTGTGCTGTTCTTCGATTGGTTCGCGTTGTTTGAAACGGAATGCGGGGCCGACCGGTGGTATCGGCAGGGCCTCGCACACAAGGACCGGGTGCACTTTACGAGACAGGGCTATTGGTTCGCCGCCGACAAACTCTATGCCCGCCTGATGGCAGGCTATCCGCCACCGAAACGCTGAATCAGCGTTTATTAGGACTCAGTCCCTTGGTTTTTCCAACACTCTCGTTCCTGCTTTTCTACATCGTGGTGTGGCCGCTCTCCTGGGGCGCGGTTCTGCTCGGGCAGCACACGCTGCATAAGCTTGTCATCATCGGCGCCAGTTACTTTTTTTATGCCTTCTGGAACTGGAAGCTTGCCTTCCTGCTGTTCACGAGCGTCCTGCTGAACTGGGGCGCAGGTCGACTGATCGAGCGGCACCGCGGTACGCCCGCGCAAGCCCGTATCGTGACCGTTGCCGTGGCACTCAATCTCATCATTCTCGCCTTCTTCAAGTATTTCGGCTGGTTCGCGGAGGAGATGAACGGGCTGCTGCGCGGCTTAGGGCTTGCCCGGGAAATACCGTTGTTCGAGATCGTGCTGCCGGTGGGCATCTCGTTTTTCACCTTCCAGGGTATCTCCTACATCGTCGATCTCCATCGCGGCGATCTCGATCGCGCGCGGTCCCTCATCGACGTGATGTTCTTCATCTCGTTTTTCCCGCACCTGGTTGCAGGCCCGATCGTGCGCGCGGCGAGCTTTCTGCCGCAGCTGGATAGACCGCCGAACCCTCAGCGCGTCTTCGTAGGGCTGGGCATGCTGCTGATCCTTTGGGGCGTCTTCAAGAAGGCGGTGGTCGCCCATTGGCTAGCGCTCAATCTGGTCGACAAGGCGTTCTTTGACCCGACCGCCTACGGCACTGTCGATCTGCTGGCGGCCGTCTATGGCTATGCCGTGCAGATCTACTGCGATTTTTCAGCCTACAGCGACATCGCCATCGGCGTTGCAGCCCTGCTCGGCTACCGGTTCCAGCGGAACTTCAACCAGCCCTATCGCGCCGAAACACTAGGTGATTTCTGGCGGCGCTGGCACATGTCGCTATCGAGCTGGCTGCGCGATTATCTCTATATCCCCTTGGGCGGAAACCGTGCCGGCGGCTGGCGCACCTATCGCAACCTGCTGTTGACCATGCTGCTCGGCGGCATCTGGCATGGTGCGGCCTGGAAATTCGTTATCTGGGGCGCGCTGCACGGCGGCATGCTGGGCGTGGAGCGGTTTCTATCGAACAACGCCTCAAAGGCATCCCTTGCACCCGCCGATCGCCCCATGTGGCGCCGGGCGATCGCGGTGCTGCTGATCTTTCATTTCGTTTGCTTCTGCTGGATCTTCTTCCGGGCGGAAAACGTCGCGCGTGCCCTCGAAGTCATCGCTGGCCTTGGCGATTTCACCCGCCCCTCGACACTGCTGACGCCACTTCTCGCAGGCTTGATCGCTCTTGGCATCGCCGTGCAGTTCACGCCCGCCGATCTACTGCAGCGGCTCGACGGCCTTTACCAGCATGTCCCCGTGTGGGGCGTTGGCGTGACGACTGGTGTGATCCTGCTGCTGCTCGAAATCATTGGCGGCGATGGCACCGCGGCATTCATCTATTTCCAGTTCTGAAGGTGCACCTATGCCCAAAGCTTTCATAAACAACGCAGACACGACGCTCGGGACGCAAGAGCTCGAGCAAGGCATGCATCCAGGTCGCGCTGCTGATGTCTTGCGCATTGCCCTGATCGCGCTTGTCCTGTTGCTAATATTCAACGCGTCGGGGCTGGCGCGTTGGACGCAGAATCTGCCCTCGAACGCGGCGACTGCTGCCATCGCGGAGGCGGCATCGGAATGGAATGACCAGATGCAGAACTTAGGGCCCGCCAAACTGTTCGATCATCTCCGGGAAAAATTCAAAATTAATTGATTGAAACGACTGCGCTGGCGTTTTCGAGCTGGCTGTGCAACCCTACAAAAAGCGCCGCTTTTTTGCGGCAATAACAACGTTGGCTGGCGTAAAGATTCCGCACGCTATCGTGGTCAATTCGTTTCATGATGATCGTTACGGTTTTTGAAGGATTTCACAATGAGCATTCATCCACGCATGGACGAGTTCGGTCCGGTTCCCACATTCCAGCCCGCCAAACTTGGTTTTCGGCAACGTTTGATTGCTTATCTCACAATAGTATTCTCCGGCGCTAAGGGCGACCAGGGCGGCTGGGAGAGTGGTGCACGCGGCCTGTGACGTCAGTGGGTCGAAACCTCAAGGGTTCCTCCCTCACACCGCATCACGATTGAGAGTGCCGAGGCTCGGCTGCCCCGCCGAACTCGACAGCGTGCGCGCTTCGAAGCGCAGGAGGGCCGGTTTCAGGCCGAGCGCCGGCTTCTCGATCCACCACCACGAGAGATAGGCAAAGCCGAGCGAGATCAGGACGCCAGCGCTCGCGTTCTCGTACCAAGCGAGACCTGGAAGGAGCAACGCCAGCGCCTGTTGCAGCGGGAAGCCGTAGAGGTACATGCCATAGGAATAATCGCCGCCGAAGATGAAGCGCGGCTTCCGCGGATTGAGCGTGCCGAGGTAGACGGTGGCATATACGGCCGGAATTGCGGCGAGATATTCTCCGCCCGGGACAACCATCAACACGAGCACTGCCGCAACCGCAATCGCAAACAGGCCGGTGTGCATCGGTATCTTGTCCGAGTAGCAGTAAAAAACGATGCCCACCAGGAAGCAGAGAACGGACAACCGGCCAAAGGTGACCTGCGGAATGTCGAGCATCAGACAGACGACGAAGCCGAGCTGCAAGAGCAGCACGAAACCCAGCAGCCAATCCCGCCGGCGCGTGATGCCGATGATCGCCAGCACCGAAATTGAAATGTAGCACTCGAGCTCGTAAGGCACCGTCCAGAGCTGCGCGTTGACGGTTTGCGCCCAGGGGTTGCTCGTAAAGACGCCCGGCAGGGTGTACTGGATCAGCCCGATCAGATTGAAGAAGTAGCGGAAAAAGTCCGGCGACGAGAAGTAGTCTGACAGCGCGAACGTCGTGAAGATCGGCCCAAGTATGAAGGCGCTGAGGGTGACTTCGCAGGCGAGCGCTGGGAAAAGGCGCAGAAATCGGAGGCCAAGGAAGCTCACGAGCGATTTGCAGCGATAGAGGCTACCTGCAACCAGGAAACCGCTCAGCGCGAAAAACATGGGCACGATCGGCAGGATGATCATGCGCCAGCTGGACTGCATCAGCGCGTTGCCTGCGGCCTGCCCTTGTGTGACGTCGATGCCATGGACGAAGATGACGGCCGCCGCCAGCGCCAGGCGCAGGTAGTCGAAGCCCGTCGGCCGCCCGCTGGCCAAGGCCAATTTGCCATCGATCGTCATGCCCGCGCCCCAGGATGTCAGTTCCAGAAACGTGGCTGAACCAGAATCTCGGACCAGAATCTGGCACGGCGCCACGCCGAAAGCCTGGGCAAAGTGTGTTGCAGGAAGGTTAACAAGTTACTGAGAGACGGCGCCCGGATGAGATGACAGCGGCGGTTTGCGGGCCGGTTATTCGGCCACCGACGGCAATTTGTCCGGCGACAACTTGGCGATCGGTTCGGGCACCTCGCAGCCGGTGGCGCAGCAGCGGCCGGGTTGCTTGGAAACCTTTTGACCGTCGTCGATAACGCCACGGTCGAGCAAGCGTTCGACCAGCTCGCGTTTTTCCATGACGGGGTAGTTGCGCCAGATCTCGCGCTTCATGGCTTCCGGTGAGCCGCCGCCGTGCAGCGAAATCATCGAATACCAGCCGCCCTGGTTGGACGCGGTAAGATCCTCCATCAGCCGCGCCACCTCGAGGCGCTGGGCCGCCGGAATATCGGGCCGTCCAGCCAAGACCGCCGCCAATGAGGCTTGTGTCTCGGGGTTGTGGTCCTCGTCTGGTCCCGGCAGCGCCACCACCAATCCGCCCGAAACGTAATGCGCGAGGCGATGCATGTCGTAGATCTTGGTCGCCAGCAGCAACTTGCCGACGTTCGCAAAAACAGCATCCGGCATGATCGATCCGGCCGGGTCCTTGATGCCGTAGACCGACGCAGCCACGCCGCAGGCAAAGAAGCTCTCGACGATCGTGATCAGTTCGACCATGGCATCGCGGATATGCCCGTGCCGCTCGGCATCAAGGCCATTGGCTTCGATCATGAGGGCACCGGCGCCGATCAGCAGGTCGCCGAAACCGGCGCGTGCGCCGATGCAGGAATGGCGGTGATGGGTGGCATAGGACGTGGTGAGGAAACCACCTTCCTCGGTCTCGCCGGCCAGAAACACGTGGTCCCACGGCACGAACACGTCGTCGAACATGACGACGCCGGTCGACTGGCCATATTTGGCTGAAAATTTGGCGGCGCTTTCGCCGGGCCGGCCTGCAGGCCGGGCGACGATCGTCACACCCGCCGCATCGACGGGCACGGCGCAGCAAACCGCGAAGTCGGCATCCTCCTTCGTATGCGTCCGGCAGGGCATAACCAGGAATTCGTGCATGTACGGCGCACCTGTGACGATAGCCTTGGTGCCGCGAATGACGATGCCGTCAGGCCGACGCTCCGTGATGCGCACGTAGACGTCAGGGTTGGCCTGCGCGCCTGGCCGTTTCGAGCGATCGCCCTTGGCGTCGGTCATGGCGACGCCGAGCGTCAGATCCTGGTCCTGGACGTGATGCAGGTACGCAAGAAAGCGCTGGTGATAGTCCGTGCCGTGCGCGAGATCCGTGCGCGTCGTCGCCTGGAACATCCCGTTGAGGGCGTCGTGTGTCAGATAGCGCTGGGCGCAACCGGATTCCTTGCAAACCAATCGTACCGCTTCGAGCTTGTAGAGCAGGTCCTGCGACGTTTCGTTGATGTGCAGCATGCGGTTGACGGTCTTGCCCGATGTGCCCTGCCGCGCCGTCATCAAGGGAGCGTGTTCCGCCATCCGGGCGAAGTCGTAGGTGATGCCGACCGCGGCGATGCCGGGTGCCAAGCGCGGGTCCTCGGATACTTTCGTCACGCGTTCGCCGTTGACGAAAACGCGTGGATTGTAACGGTTGAGACTGTCGCGGTAGTCGGAAGCAGACATCAGCATGGGCAAGGGTCCTGTCGGCAAGCGTGTGGATAGCAAGAATATCGGAACAACGGCGCTTTGAAAGTCTATGTCAGCGGCACCTATAATAGTGGCAGGGTCACATATTTGATCGCCTGCCGGAAATACGTGTAGGCGATGTGCAAGCGGCCATCCGGCGTCTGCGTGATCGAGGGATAGGACAATTCGCGGTTCAGCTTGTCGCGCGAGTTGTTGGTAATGCAATAGCCATCACTCGTGTCTATGGTGACGGGCGGGCTCCAGGTGACGCCGGCATCGCTGGAAAAGGCTAGGGATAGCGGCGCGCGCGGTGCACCCCAAAATGCCGTTTTTTCGCTCGCCGTGGCTTGCGCGGCTGGTCTGGGCGCAGTCGCCGCCGTCGCGGCGCCGGGCTCATCCTCGATGTCGTCATAGAGGCCGGCACGGCGTGCGGTCGCGTCGCGCCGGCTGCTGGCGTTGTAGACCAGCGCGAGCCGTCCATCCTGCAGCACCGTCGCCTGAATCGATGCGTTATTGTTGGGCACCGACATCGGCTCCGGTGGCGCCCACGTCACCCCATGATCGTGCGAGATGCTGCGGTAGATGTGATCCGCCCACCGGCTGCGGAAAAGCGCGACCAGACCAGCTTTGCCAGCATCGAGAATGTTCATATGCACCGCACCGACACCCGCGGGAACCTGATGCCGGACCCAGGTCCGGCCGTGGTCATCGGATGCGAGGACTGCGCTGGTATCGAGATGACCGGTCCATTTTTCACCCACTTCGGAGCGGCACGCGAACACCGGCAGCAACCAGCGCCCACTCGGCGTCACATGGAGGGGCTGGCGGACGAACGTGCCGGCGTCGCCGATCATCGTTGCAGGTGCGCTCCAGGTCGCGCCATTGTCGAGGGATGTGCGACAACGCACGACCGCCGTGTCCTGGTTGCCGCCCTTCTGCGACGTGTAGATGAGCCACAACCGGCCGTCGGGCGCGGGAAACAATATCGGGTTCTGTTCCGATCGCGTTGGATCGTCGATCAATTTGACGGTATCGCTCCAGCGGTCGGACCCGCGCGGCAGGCGCGAGAAATGGATCGAGATGTCGGCCATCCCTTCCTGCGTGCCGCCGAACCAGACGCAGCCGAGCGCGCCATCGTCGAGCGGCATGAGATTGGCCGCGTGGTTCTGCACCGCCGGCGATGGCAGCAGTGCCGAATGCCAACCGGGGTGCTCAGCCATCGGCTGCACGCGGCCATCCAGAACCAGGGAACCCGTCGTCGGCGTCGTCATGGCAATCGGACCTTCGATTGTAGTGGACCGAAGCTTGCCACACGGGCAAGTCACCCCAGACAGACGCATTGGTTTGCGAGTATGTTCAAGCGCAAAACGAAAGTGCCGCTGCAATAAACGACTCGAGGAAGCCCATGTCCAAACCTGCCGGTATCGAGCCCGTGACGACGGTCCGATTGCAAAATATCGCCCAGTCCTATGGGCAGTCCGCAGCGTTGATGGCCGCGGTCGAGCTTGGCATATTTTCCGCCATCAGCGCGGGCGCCGGAAC
>JANXRM010000047.1 GCA_025353015.1 Hyphomicrobiales bacterium | reverse complement strand
CCTTCGTCGAATACCGCCTCGAAGACCGCTGACCGTGATGGCGGCGCGCCCGATCACCGCACGCACCGATACGAAAGCGCGCCCGGTCATCGCGCTGACCAGTAAAAGAGCGCGCCCAGTCATCGCGCTAACCAGTAAAAGAGCGCGCCCAGTCATCGCGCTAACTACAGGCGAGCCCGCCGGCATCGGCCCCGACATTTCGCTCATGCTGGCGGCGCAGCGCAGCGCCTGGCGCGGCTCGCAATTGCTGTTGATCGGCGACGCGGCACTGCTTGAAGCGCGTGCGCGCCGCCTCGGCTTCGACGCCCGTGCAGTGCTGCGCTGGTTACCGGAAGCCTCGCTCGACCGGGCGTTCATCTTGTTTCCCGACCCCTGGCCGAAAACGAAGCATCGCAAGCGCCGGCTGGTGAACACGGCAACGTTGTCCCTGCTGGCGCACGCCATGAAACCCGGCGCGGAGCTGCGCCTTGGCACCGACATCGGCGACTATGCCCGCACCATGCTGATCGCACTCCAGGCAACACCGGCTTTCCGCTGGACTGCCACCCGCGCCGATGATTGGCGCCAACGTCCCGCCGACTGGCCGGAAACGCGATATGAACAGAAGGCCGTGCGCGAAGGCCGAAAATCCAGCTATCTCAGTTTCATGCGCGTTTAACGACGGCCGCATCCGTGCCACGGCGCACCGCACACAAGAATCCCCTTGATTCGTGTCCCGTAGTCACATACATTTGAAGTGCTCATGATCATCTCAACTCAGGGAGTGGATCCTCGTGGTCCGCTCTTTTTGTTTTGGGGAATCGGCTTCGGCTCGAGGCCGGTTTCGGTTGGAAGGTCATGTGGGCAAGGACGTCAGCTTTTCATGGTGGGTAGCTTGAGCGGGCCAACCGGAACGGCGCGCTTCATCAAGGAGATTGGCGCCGCAGCCGAAATTGCAACGCTGGCGGAGCCGGTTCTCGAAAGCCTGGGCTTCCGGCTGGTTCTCGTGCGCATCATGGGTGGGCAGGGGCCGATCGTGGAGATCATGGCCGAGCGGCCCGATGGAACGATGTCCATCGAGGATTGCAAAACCGTCTCGATGAATGTTTCAGCACTGCTCGACGTGCACGATCCGCTTCCGGGCAAGAGCTACCGGCTGCAGGTGTCATCGCCGGGCATCGACCGGCCGCTGGTCCGCGCATCGGATTTCGACCAGTGGGCTGGTTACGAAGCCAAGATCGAGCTCAAGGAAATGATCGACGGGCGCCGCCGGTTCCGCGGTGTCCTTGAAGGGTTCGAAGACGGTGAAGTTCGAATTGAGGTCGAGCTGGGCGAAGCCGGCCTCAATGTTCTCGGGATACCGTTGCATATGGTGGCGGAGTCTCGCCTGGTTTTGACGGACGATCTCGTCCGCGAATCTCTGCGTCGCGCCAAAAAGGCCAATTCGGGCCGGCTCGAAGCAGAAGGTTCGGAAGCGCCCGGAGATAGTGAAATCGGTGATGGCGCGATGCTGGATAGTGACCAGTTGGAGCCGATCGCGCCCGATGGTGACGCGCCGGCTCGAAGTGGCAAAACATCGAACCGCCCTGGCGGAAACGCTCTCAAGTTGAAAGCGAAGAAAAAGCAGAATTCAAAGGCTCGAACCAAAACGACGACCAAGCTGAAAGACCGGAGCGGCCGGCCCGGCCAGTCCTGAAACCCGGTAGATCCTCAAAACGCAAAGCTTGGATACCTTAAGAAGCTAGGACACCAAGAAGCTTGGACATCAAGAAGCTTGGACACCTTAAAGCGTAACGAAAAAAGAGAAGGCGCCACCAATGGCTCAGGCAGGCATCAGCGCGAACCGGTTGGAACTTCTGCAGATCGCGGAAGCCGTCGCCCGCGAGAAGTCGATTGATCGTAAAATCGTCCTCCAGGCCATGGAGGAGGCGATCCAGAAGGCCGCGAAACAGCGGTACGGCCAGGAAAACGATATTCGGTGCGCCATCGATCCGCGCACGGGTGAAACCAAACTGACGCGTGTCGTCACTGTCGTCGAGGCGGTGGAGAACGACAGCCAGCAGATGACGCTGGCGGAAGCACAAAAGAAAAAGCCGGGTGCTGCCCTCGGCGAGGAATTCATCGAACATTTGCCGCCCCTGGATTTCGGCCGCGTCTCCGCGCAGAATGCCAAGCAGACCATCGTGCAGAAGGTGCGCGAGGCCGAGCGCGACCGCCAGTTCAGCGAGTATCAGGACAAGGTCGGCGAGATCGCCAACGGCACCGTCAAACGTGTGGAATACGGCAACGTCATCGTCGATCTTGGACGTTCCGAAGGCATTATCCGCCGCGATGAAATGATCCCCCGCGAGAATGTCCGCTTCGGCGATCGCATCCGCGCCTTCATCTACGATGTGCGCCGCGAACCCCGCGGACCGCAAATTTTCCTGTCGCGGGCCAAGCCTGAGTTCATGATGAAACTGTTCGCGATGGAGGTGCCGGAAATTTACGACGGCATCGTCGAGATCAAATCCTGCGCCCGTGATCCGGGCTCACGCGCCAAAATCGCCGTCGCATCGAAAGACAGCTCGATCGACCCCGTCGGCGCCTGCGTCGGCATGCGCGGCCAGCGCGTCCAGGCCGTGGTCAGCGAATTGCAGGGCGAGAAGGTCGACATCATTCAGCACAACGACGACGCTGCGGCCTTCATCGTCAATGCGCTGGCACCGGCCGAGGTCTCCAAGGTCGTGCTCGACGAGGACACCAACCGGATCGAGGTCGTCGTCGATGAAAAGCAGTTGTCGCTGGCCATCGGCCGGCGCGGCCAGAACGTGCGGCTGGCGTCCCAGCTGACTGGCTGGGATATCGATATCATGACCGATACCGAGGAAAGTGAGCGCCGGCAGAAGGAGTTCTCCGAGCGCACGCAGATGTTCATGGAAAAGCTCAACTGCGACGAGGTGATCGCACAGCTGCTGGCGACCGAAGGCTTCGGCTCGATCGAGGAGGTCGCTTTTGTCGATCTCGCCGAAATCGCCCAGATCGAAGGCTTCACCGAGGAAACCGCCAGCACCATCCAGACTTTGGCGCGCGACCACCTGACCCGGCTCGAAAGCGAGCGGGACGCCAAGCGCCGCGAACTGGGCGTGGCCGATGAACTTGCCGAGGTGCCCGGCGTGACCACGGCGATCATGGTGGCGCTTGGCGAAAACGGCGTCAAAACCGTCGAGGATCTTGCCGATTGCGCGACCGACGAGCTGGTCGGCTGGACCGAGCGCAAGAAGGAAAAAGACGCAGAGCCGGTCCGCCACAAAGGTTACCTCGAAGGCTTCGAGATCGGCAAGAAAGAGGCCGAGGACATGATCCTGGCCGCCCGCGTTCACGCCGGCTGGATCAAAGCCGAGGACTTGCCACAGCCGGAGCCTGAAGCCGGTGCCGAGGCTGGCGCCGAAACAGACACGCATGCCGAGGCATCCGAAGCTGCGGGCGGCAACGCCCCGGCCGGGGCCTGAGGTTGATGGACCGGAGAGCGACAGATCCTCATGGGTGCAACAGCGCTCGATCGTGGCGGAACGGACGAGGCGACCGGCGATGACCCGGAGCGCACCTGCGCCGTATTGCGCGCCACCCGCACCCCTGATGAGCTGATCCGGTTCGTCCGCGGGCCCGACGGACATGTCGTTCCCGATCTCGCGAACCGCTTGCCGGGCCGCGGCGTCTGGGTCAGCTGCGAGCGCTCCATTGTCGAAACTGCCGCGAAAAAGAATGTTTTTGCGCGCAGCTTGAAAAAGCCTGTCGTCGTTCCGGATGGGCTTGCCGATCTCGTCGAGAAATTACTCCAGCAGCGCCTCACGAGCACGCTGAGCCTCGCCAACAAGGCCGGTCTCGTCAAAACCGGTTTCACAAAAGTTGAAATCGCGATAGAGAAGGGCGAGGTCTTCGCACTCCTGCATGCCTCTGATGCAGCAGACGGTGGTCAGAACAAACTCAACAGTAAATTCAAGGCCATTCACGCCGAAATCGGCGGAAAAAAGGGCGGCCACATCCTCACGGTCCTCGGTTCGGAAGAATTGAGCTTGGCCATGGGTAGGCCACATGTGGTACATGCTGCTCTGGCAAAGGGCGGTGCGGCCCACAATTTCATCAAAGACGCCGGGCGTTTGCAACGCTACCGGTCGAATTCCAGTGGCGAGGCGGCGCAGCCGCCAGGATCAAGGTCGGGTACGGAACAGGCATGAGCGAGACGAAGGAAAATTCCGATAAGTCGGGTGCTGGCGGCGTTCGCAAGCCGGCCGCTGCGCCCCGGCGTCCGGAATCGTCAGGTCACGTGCAGCAGAACTTCAGCAAGGGCAAGACCAACACTGTCGTGGTGGAGGTCGTCCGGAAGCGGCCCAAGTTCTCTGCATCGGGTGCCCCTGTCCCCGCCGAAAAACCGAAGGCTCCACCGGCTGGCCAGCAGAGTGGCAGTTTGCGCTCGGGCAGCGGCAGCTCGAGCGGTAAGCCGGGTGGTGTACGCGGCTTCTCGCAGGCGACGGCCAAGGGCCTTTCCACAGGCGAACTGGATAAGCGCGCGCAGGCTGTTCTCGTCGAACGCAAGCGCGCGGAGGAAGAAGCCCAGCGCCGTGCGATCGAGGCTGCCGAACGCCAGCGCGTCGAAGACGAGCGCTTGCGTCTTGAAGCCGAAGAGCGCCGGTTGGCCGAAGCGGAAGGGCGCACCCCGCCGCCGCCGGCAACACCGCCTGCCGCTGTCGAGGCAGCTGCACCCGCGGAACAAGCCGCCGCCCAATCACCGGGTACGGCGACCAGTAGCGCGACAGCCGCCCGACCAAGCTCGGGACCTTCCAGTACCACGCCAGCCGCAAGGCCGCGCGACGACCAATCGCGCCCAGGCTCGGCGCGGCCGCCGTTCCGTTCGGGATCACCCCCGTCGCGACCAGGTGCTCCGGCACCAGTGGCTTTGCGCGAAAGCGAAGTCCCCGCCAAAGGTGGCGTCGTGGTGCCGCCGCGCCGCGCACGCCCCGACGACAAGACGCTGATCGAGGAAGAGGACTCCGGCAAGCGCAAGGGCGGCCCCGGTGGGGTGAAAGCGCCGGCACGCACCATCAAACCTGAGGAGCGCCGCAACAGCACGCGTCTCACTGTCGATAAACTGCTCAATGACGAGCAGCGCGAGCGCTCGATGGCGTCCTTGCGCCGCAAGCGCGAGCGCGAAGCGCGTCAGCGCATGGGTGTGCAGCAGTCGCGTGAAAAGATCGTCAGGGAAGTCATCATTCCCGAGGTCATCACGATCCAGGAACTCGCCATCCGCATGTCGGAGAAGGCCGTCGACGTCATTCGCCTGCTGATGAAGCAGGGCGCTATGCACAAGATCAACGACGTGCTGGACGCCGACACCGCCGAGCTGCTCGTCACGGAGTTCGGCCACAAGGTGAAGCGCGTCTCGGAAGCCGACGTCGAAGAGGGCTTTATCGGTGCCAAGGTTGCCGACGAGCATCTTGAAACGCGCGCACCTGTCGTCACAATCATGGGCCACGTCGATCACGGCAAGACATCGTTGCTCGACGCGATCCGCAAGGCCAACGTTGCCGGTGGCGAAGCTGGTGGCATCACGCAGCACATCGGCGCATACCAAGTCGCAACATCGGACGGGCAGAAGATCACCTTCATCGATACGCCAGGTCACGAAGCGTTCACCGCCATGCGTGCCCGTGGCGCCAAGGTGACGGACATTGTCGTGCTCGTGGTCGCTGCCGACGACGGCGTGATGCCGCAAACTATCGAAGCCATTGCGCACGCCAAAGCTGCAGGCGTTCCGATGATTGTCGCCATCAACAAGATTGACAAGCCATCGGCTGACCCCAAGCGCGTCGCGACGGAACTTTTGCAACACGGCGTGGTCGTGGAAAGCATGTCCGGCGAAACACTGGATATTCCGGTTTCCGCCATCAAGGGCACCAACCTCGACAAGCTGCTGGAAGGCATCGCACTGCAGTCAGAACTGTTGGAGCTCAAGGCCAATCCCCTGCGCTCGGCGGACGGCTTCGTCATCGAGGCCAAGCTCGAGCGTGGCCGCGGTCCTGTCGGCACGCTGCTCGTGCAACGCGGTACGCTCCGCGTCGGCGACATCATCGTTGCCGGATCGTCGTCTGGCCGCGTCCGCGCCCTACTCGACGACAAAGGCAAGCCCGTCGCGTCGGCTGGGCCCTCGGTGCCGGTGGAAGTGCTGGGCTTTGACTCCGCGCCGGAAGCTGGCGATCAGTTCGCCGTCGTCGAGAGCGAGGCACGCGCCCGCGAGATCACCGACTATCGTGTCCGCAAGCGGCGTGAAGCATTGGGCTCGGCCAGCTCGTCCCGCACCCTTGAGCAGATGATGCAGCAGCTCAAGGACGTGGGCAAAAAAGAGTTCCCGCTCGTTATCAAGGGCGACGTGCAGGGCTCGGTCGAGGCCATCATGGGTGCGCTCGGCAAACTTGGGAATGACGAGGTCTCGGCCCGCATCATCCACTCTGGCGTCGGTCAGATCACTGAGTCCGACATCTCGCTGGCGTCCGCATCGAAGGCCATTATTTTGGGCTTCAATGTGCGCGCCAACGTGCAGGCCAAGCAGGCCGCCGACGCGCAAGGCATCGAGATCCGTTACTACTCGATCATCTACGACCTCGTCGACGAGGTGAAGGCGGCCATGTCCGGCCTGCTCGCACCGACCAAGAAGGAGGTTTTCCTCGGCTACGCCACGATCAAGCAGGTCTTCAACGTCTCGAAGGTTGGCAAGGTTGCAGGCTGCCAGGTTACCGACGGCAAGGTCGAGCGCGGCGCCAAAGTTCGCTTGTTGCGCGATAAGACGGTTATCCACGAAGGCGCACTGGCCATTCTCAAGCGCTTCAAGGACGATGTCCGCGAAGTGCCGGCCGGCCAGGAATGCGGCATGTCCTTCGCCAACTACCAAGATATCCGCGAGGGCGACGAAATCGAATGCTTCCAGGTGGAGATCATCGCCCGGACGCTTTGAGGCGATGTTGCGAGACGACGCATTGAGTCAAGCCTCTGAGATAACAAGATAAATATTTCATCCCGCGACGGCGAACGTAGCGCGTTCGCCGTCGTTGTCGTTTTGCAGTCGCGGCGGCATCGGCCCATTGGTTCAATGGTAGACGAGCTCAAGCCGGCCTGAACTGTCGTATTATCAGCGAAGCTCCTCGGCATTGAGACCCGGGATTTTGCCTCTTCGTTAGCCCATTTCCGGTTCGGGCTTGACCAGAGTTGGGAACGCGCCCACCTTGAGGGGGTGGAGGATTCCCGACTAATCACCACGAAAGGGTCCGCGAATGCTGACACCACTCGAGATCTCTTTTCACGGCCTCGAGAGAAGCGATGCGGTTGAAGCCCGCATCCGCGAAAAGTTCGAACGACTGCAAAGTCATTTCGATCGATTTACCCATGCACGCGTTGTCGTGGAAGCACCGGCACGACGGGCACCGCGCCCGAAATTCTTTCATGTCCGGATCGAGATCGGTATTCCCGGGCACAAACCGATCGTCGCCACGCACGAACCAGATGGCGACCACGCGCACACCGACGTGATGCTGGCCTTGCGTGATTGTTTTAAGGCTGCCCAGCGCCAGATCGACTCGTTGAGCACGCGCCTGGATCATCCCGCCAAGCACGAGCAGGTCCGCCGCCGGCCGCACGCTCCGCAGGCCGGCCAAGACGAGGCCTGAGGCTTCGCACGCTTAAACCTGCAAGGGCCGCGGCGGCTTCCTCCACACGCCGCGCCCGGCAGGACGAAGGTCGATCAGGAATACCCGATGTCACATGCCAAGCCCGGCCGTATCTCGCGCCTCGGCAGCTTCGCATATGCGCTGGCCGGCTTGGGATTTCTGTTGCGCACCCAACCCAACGCGCAAATTCATGCCGTCCTGACGGCCTGTGTCGTCGGCGCCGGTTGGTTCCTCGGGATCACCGCGACCGACTGGCGGTGGCTCCTAACCATGATTTTGTGGGTGTGGTTCGCCGAGGCCATGAATACGGCGTTCGAGCATCTCTGCGATGTCGTCTCGCCCGAGTTCAACACCTCGGTCAAACGCGCCAAAGACGTCGCTGCGGGCGCCGTGCTCTTGAGCGCCGTTGTGGCCGCCATTTTAGGCGTCATGATATTCTGGCCTTACGTCATGCCGCTGATCCAGCGCCGTTGAGCGTGAGCGGCCTCTACTCCCTGACGCTGTAGCCGTTCTTCTTTTTCCACTCCGTCAGGAAGTAAGCGAGGGAATCGTCAATGACCGGCGGCAATTCGATGCGCACAGTCACGATCTGATCGCCGGTCGTGCCGGTCGATGGGTTGTTGGCGCCCTTGCCCTTCAAGCGGAACGCGCGTCCGGAACTCGTTCCCTTCGGGATCGTCAATGCCACCCGGCCGGAGGTCGTCGGCACCTCGATGCGTGCGCCCAAAACGGCCTCGTCGAGCGTTATCGGCACATCGAGCAGGATATCATCACCCTCGCGCCGGAACTCGGCGTGCGGCCGCACCCGGATCTCGACCATGGCATCGCCGGCCTCGCCGCCGCGGATGCCGGGGCCACCCTTGCCTTTGAGTCTCAGAACCTGACCATCGGTTACGCCGGCAGGGACAGCCAGATCCAGCGTCGCGCCATCCGGCATGGTCACGCGCTTCTTGGCGCCGAGCACGGCCTC